>NZ_JAUZVK010000027.1:0-49735 GCF_031844505.1 Gordonia sp. AC31 | reverse complement strand
ATCGGCGCTAAAGTGCCTGTACCTGGTGACCCGGTCGCTCGACCCGACCGGCACCGGACAGAAACGATGGACAATGCGGTGGAAACCAGCACTCAACGCATTCGCCATCACCTTCGCCGACCGCATGCCGGCCAGCGAGGACAACTAACCGAAAACGCCACTTACACCGTTAATCTGATACTCCCTCCTGCTCCCGGACTACCTCATCGTGGTCGTATTCCCAGTGGGACTCGTTGCTTTCGGCATCCTCGTTGCCGCTATCGCTGGTGCTAAACCGGCAGAAAAGATCGCGTTCTGGGCGGGGTTGACTTTCGGCCTGGCGGCCGATTGCATCTGGGTAGGCCTAATATTCGACGGTATTCTGTGAGTCTGAAACGTCAGTTACATACAGGCCCAGTCGAATACGTTCGATTCGAGGTCGTACTGGAGGGTGCCGGTGCCGATGTTCATCCCGGGAAGTTCGATCAGGTCGAGGTAGTACGGGGTGAGTCCGTCGGGAATCCACTGGGAGGGAAAGATTGTGCCGCCGAGGTGATTGAACCATTGGAGTCTGTTGGCCCAATCGTGGTGGTCGCCGTCGCCCCACGTGCTGAGGTACGGAGTGTCTGTGGTGGTGTCACGTTCGACGGGGGCGATGCCGGCGTTGGGGTCGTTGCGGCGCGGCGTGAGACGCACGAGCATCGGCGGGTCGTCGTGGTTCCACGCATGGCGGGGTAGTCCGTCGTGGTTGTGTTCTCCGGGACGTCGGCGGTCTTCCGGTGGTGAGCCGATCTGGGTGAGTTCATCGGCGGTGAGCCAGATCGCTGCGAAGTAGAGATCGAGTATGTCGGTGAGGAGGATCGGGTGGGGGCGATGGTGGTGCAGGTCGATGACGAACGGATCGGCCGGATCGGGGTTGTCGGGTAGCGGCATGAATGCCTCGCCTGCTCCTTAAAACAGCGCTATCCCTGGGAGGTCCGGGCCGCGTCGACGGAAATGCTCGGGGAGCCACAGGGTGATGACGTGCATCATCGGCATCCCCGTCGTGGGATCGCGCGGCCACTGCTGCGGAGCGATCCCCGGACCGACCGGTCCGATCCGGCCCGCGGGAACCGAATGCTGGGCCGCCCAGCTGGCCGGATCGACCCGGGAGTCTTCGGACGTGTGGCCCGGGTCTTCCCACAACCGGCCGTCCCTGTCTTCAAACACGATGTCGTAGACGGGGAACCCGCCGTCGGGGTCGCTCTCGAAGGCGGGTTCGGTGAGAGTGGTGAACGCGGGGTCAGCCATCTGTGGTCTCCTGGGTGGGTGCTGTTCGGTTCGTCGGGAGTATCGGCTGCGGTTGGTAGACCGTGGGGCGCTACGCAGTGGAGCACTACCTTGACACGGATGGGATCTGACTAGCGATGCCTGTTACGCCGCAGTGGCGGGCCGCCCACGACATCCTCGGCAAGGACATCGCCAAGGCCGCCCGGCGGGACGGCCTCACAATCACCAGCGTGTCGGGACTGGTCAACACCAACCGGCGCTACCCCAGCGTCATACCTGTGCTCATCGACTGGCTCAAGCACGCCGAGCACCGCGTGCCGCTGACCGACCCCTTCGACCTTGATCGCTTCCGCAGCAGCATCTATCGGGCACTGACCACGATCGACGCGATGGGAACCGAGGCCGTGCCGCTGCTCATGAGCGAGTTCTATCGCGAGCCGCAGCAAAGCCCGGGAACCCTGGATGCGGCGGCGAACGCACTGCGCTACCTCGCGGTGCCCAGCGACTTCGACCGCATCGCCGCACTGGCATCTGATCGGTCGTTGGGCTCGGGCCGGGCCGCGCTACTGGAATGGCTGATCACCCAAGGCACCCCCGAGGGGCTGCAGATCGTTGTCGAGCAGATCGACGACGAAACCGTTCGGGCACTGGGAATCAAATTCATCCGGCAGTACAAGCCGCTCCCGGCCGGTCTGCGTCCAGTTATCGAGCACTACCTCGACGACCCCGACAGCGAGGTCCGCAAACAAGCGACCAGGACCCTCCGCAAGATCCTCGACTAGCGGCTCGGTCTGTCGTTGCTAGTCGATACCCTTCTGGCGTGGGTCCGCACGATCAACATCCGACGCCGCTGAGCTACCCAACAATCCACCCTGACGGTGCGGCCATTGAGCCGCGCCCGCAGGTGATTGCTGCGCGTGCCGCCGACCTTGTGGCCACCGAACCCAGCTCGGTCGACGCCGTCGCAGAGGCTACGGCCGAGCTGCCCAGTTACGTCGCCGACGTGACCAGATGGGACCTGGTGGCCGCGGTGGAGAAGGCCGCCGACAGCATTTGCGCGTAGCCGCCACCCGTTGCTCGGCGATGTTCTCGGGCCCGGGCCGGTGCCGTGGTCATGCTGGCAGGGCGAGCTCGTCGAGCCGTGGCCGATCCTCGCCGACGCTGCAGCCCGTCTCGGTTCGGCGCTGCCGTCCCGGCACCCGGATGCAGGACACTGGTCGGTGACGACCGACTGAACGAAGACTGCGGGTGGCCGTTGAACGTCCACCCGCAGTCATTTCAGCTCAGCCGAGCTGGGTCAGAACTCGAGAATGTGCATTCCGCCGACGATGACGTCCTGGCCGTCGACACCGAAGTCGTAGGTCGTCAGCCCGTCCTCGCCGTGCTGCAGCTCGATCGGGGCGGCCGAGGCCAGTCCGCCGCCCAGCAGCGATAGTGCACTGGCCGCCGCGACGGCCGCCACGGTGGACCCGATCGTCTTACGCACTCGCGTCTTACCTACTCGCATCTGAGTGTTCCTTTCGTCATGCCAGCTCTTCGGCTGGACCTCGGTGGTGTGCACGTCTGAGGTCGCAGACCGTGCGCGGCGCACCGCCGGTGGTGCGTCCACAGATGGGTTGCTCCCGGGGTGGTGGAATGTTCCCTCGGGCAGCACATTCCGGTCCGATCGACGCCTACAGGTAGACGACGCGGCCGTAGACAGCGTTGCCGTCGTTGGCTTTCGGGGTGCTGGTCTTGAGGATGGCGTAGGAGCGGACCGCGACCGGGCCCGCGCATCCGTCGATGCTGATGTGGCCTTCGCGGGTGGTCGTCGACGCACGTCCGGCACCGACGGCCTTCTTGTCGAAGGTGACGGTGGTGATCTTGCCCGGTGACATCGTCACCGACAGGCTCGGCTGCAGGAGGGCCTGCGGACTGATCGACAGGTTGCCGCTGGGGCCGGCCGCGCTGACACCGCCGCCGCCGCTACCGCCGATGCCCAGGCTCGCCCCGACACTGCCGGTCACCGATTCCAGCTGCACCGCGCATCCGATCATGTACCCGGCTTCGAGTTCACCGGTGATCGGTGCGCCGGCCTGCCCGGCCGGCGGTGTCAGCGTGGACACCGCCCGCATCGACATGAACGCTTCCCGCGACGTCGGCACCGAGGACAGCGGGGCGACTTTCTGCACTTTCTCGTGGGTGGAGGCGATCGAGGCCTTCCAGCCGTCGTCGGTGACCCAGCTGCGCTGGTGCCCCGGCTGGGCCTCGGCGGTGCCGGCGGCGAACCCGCTCGCGACGGCGCCCATCGACACGGCGGCAACGGCAATGGTCATGACGGTCTTGTTCATCGGAGTGTCCTCTGGTCCTGTCGCAGCGAATCGCCGCGCCTTGTGCTGGCAGTCCCGCCTCGTTCATCGGGGCGAGAAATGTGCTCTGCGTGAGCAACTGAGGATTGGGTGCGCTGCGGCACCGGGAATGTTCCCGGCTGCACGACTCCCGTTGACGCCAGCCAGCTGGGCGGGTGTGTCGTCGGCGCGATCACGGCCAGTTCGGCCCTAGGGTGGCGGCTGGGGCAGCCGTTAGAAGAGCGTGCTGTGGGGGTCAACAGCAACGAGGAGTGGTTGTGGCGCAGGTGCAGTACGAACACCGAGGAACTGGATTCATCGCCATCACAGGCGGATTCGCATCTTTCGAGCCCGGGCAGTATCAAACCTGGAATGCTGGCCCACATCGATTGGGCATCGGCATCCAGGACACCAAGGACTACACGCTCAGCTACGAACCTGGTAAGCCAGGATTCAACCCACCGCGGCTTCCCGAGTTGACGTTCCTGATCCCTGATGGGCCGGCTCCGCTGGTCGTCGATCTCGAAACCCACGACGCAGAGCCGTCGCTCATGCCTGCCGACGAGGGCTGGGCCAACGTCGAGCAAGGCGGCGCCGAATTCGGCTACCTACCTGTGACGATGCAACCGCTGGTGTGGGGGGACGAACATGACAGCATCGTTGGCGATGTGCTGGCATCGATTGCCGCCGGTTGGAACATGGTCCGCATGTCCTGCCGGGACCGGAGACCCGAAGATCCCGTCCTGCAGGTGCGTGTCGACATCTGGCCCATCCCTGAGTCGGCCGGCCTCGAAGTCATCCGCTACACGCCGCCCGGGTCTCGTGGCCCGTCCGAGGACGCCGAGGTGCGAGAGCGCATCGAATCCGCCGTGACGATCGAGGATGCACCGTCGGTGTTTGGGCCGCTCGACGCCGACCATCTGTCAGGCCTGTCACTGTTGATCCGCGGTGATTTCAGCGATCTCGAGGCGTGGACGACGGTGGCGAATGCGGCGCTGGCCCCCGATCCTGTCGACGGGTTCACTGCCGATCTCACCCAGGTCGATGACCCCACCTACGACAACATCACCGTCGACGAGCTCGTGAACGCGATCGGGGAGCCGCCGCCGTTCTACGTGTTCCTGTGCGATACCCAGACCCTGTTCCACCCCGACCACCCGATCCTGGCCATCAATCTTGACGGCGAGGACACTTCGAATCGGAGCGTGCGGGTCGTGCCCGCTGCGATGTGGTCGATCGAGAACAACCTCGCCCTGGCCCACATGGACTTCGCCGAGTTCGTCGGCGCCGCCGACACCGACGGCATCTTCCGCGGATTCTGACGCCGAGGCGGTCAAGCCCATGCACAGCGATGCCCGACCCCCAGCTGGGGGTCGGGCATTCGACGTCGGTGACCTCGGGCGGGGGTCAGACGAGGGCGTCGCTGTCGTGGCCGCCGGGGGTGGTGTCTTCGGGGGCGTCCGGGGTGTCGCTGTAGGTGCCGGTGTCGTCGCTGTAGAGGTCGAGCTCGCCGTCACCGTCGGTGTCCTGGCCGTAGACGTCGGCCTGGCCGTCGAAGTCGGTGTCGAGCGCGACGGCGTCGAATTGCCCGTCGCCGTCGGTGTCGACAGCGACGGCGTCGATGGCCCCGTCGGCGTTGGTGTCGACGAGCAGGGTGTCGGGTGCGCCGTCGCGGTCGGTGTCGGTCAGCACGGTGTCGGGTGCTCCGTCGGCGTCGGTGTCGAGGGTCTGGGTGACCAGTTGCCCGTCTTCGTAGGAATCGACCTGGGTGAGGTCCCCATCGGCGTCGAGGTGGGCGACTTCGTCAACCACGCCGTCGCTGTCGAGGTCGCTGGCGATGACGGCTCCGCCGTCGGCGGTCGGTGCCGCTGCGGTGTCGACCTGGCCGTCACCATCGGTGTCGGCCTCGATCAGGACCACCTCGCCGGCTTCGTCGTAGTGCACGTCGATGGCGTTGCCGGCGTCGTCGGTGGTGTGCACCACCTCGCCGGCCGGGCCGTCGGCGGCATCCGGGGCGGGCGTGGGCGCATCGGCGGGGGTGGCGTCAGGGTTGTAGGGCTCGTCGGGGCTGATGATGGGGGCGTCGCTGCTGGGGGTACCGGACATGGTGGGTCCTCTCGAACTCGGTCTGTGAGCGTGTCGGGAATCTGTTGCCACCAGGAATGAGGAATGTTCCCGCCCACGATCGCCGCGACCCCGAATCCGCGTCTGTCTGGCGAGGAGGATTACATCACAGCTGTCGGGACCGGGTCGGGAACACCAGGGGTGGGCCGTAACATCTCACCTGGTGACCGGGCCGACGGCGACCTTCGTCGGCGACCACCTCACCAGAAACGGAGGTCAACACATGCAGGAGGACGAACCGTCGCCGGTTCTGGCGTCACTCGGCATCGACCCCGCCACCCTCGCCGCCGATCTGCCGCCGGGAGTGTGGGACAACGCGTTGCAGGCCGCCTTCGACCCCGACGCCGTCGCCGACCCCGACACCGTCCCCGACATGGACGACACCCCGCCGGCCGACCTCGATGAGGACATCGACCTGGGCGACGACAACCCCGACGGCCCGCCCGAGGCGCCGGCTGATCCGCCGATGGCTCACGCCGCCCAAGACGCCGCCGAGGAGGGAAGGCTCCCGCCCGCCGAGGAGGACAGCGCGAGTGTCGACCTCGACGACGCCGGTGTCGAGGACCCGCACCCTGGTGCCCACGACACGCACGACGACATCTGAGAACCGGGTTGGGGGAGTTGATGGACGAAGCACGTCTGCTGCTGCAAGCACGTAACGGCGACCAGCACGCCTTCGCCGAGCTCGTCGGCGCACACCGCACGCACGTGTGGGCGGTGTGCCTCAACATCTGTTCCAATCCCCACGACGCCGAGGACGCCCTGCAGAACACCCTCGTCGCGGCGTGGCAGAACCTGCACAAGTTCCGCGGTGAGTCGAAGTTCAGCACCTGGCTGCACCGAGTGGCCGCGAACAACGCCCTGATGGTCGTGCGGCGCCGCAAAGCCAACACCACCATCACCGACTTCACCGACCCCGACCAGCCGATCCAACTCGTCGACGACACCCACCAGTCAGCGTTTGATGACCAGATCGCGCTGCGCGACGCGGTACGCGAAGCTCTGGCACAGCTACCCGAGGACTTCCGAGAAGCCGTGGTGCTGCGTGAATTCGGCGATCTCACCTACGCCGACATCGCCGCCCACCAGGGCGTCGGTGTTCAGACAGTCAAATCCCGACTCAACCGAGCCCGCACCCAACTCGCCGAGCTGCTACGCGACACCGCCGCAGCGACAGGCCAGTAGCGTCGAACGAGACCTCGATCAGCGAGATTGGTCGTCGAGGAGGGCTGACGGTAGATCGGTCAGGCGTGGCGCGTTCGGGTTTCGGCGGAACCGTTCCGAGGTTCGGGGGTTGGTAGCGACCTGGTGCTGCTGCCGCTCGCGAATCTCGGTCGAGACCAGCCCGATGCGCTGTTCGATGCCGTGGCGCTGTTTGTACTCGCGGGCGGTCAGGTCGTGGGTTTCCAGATGGGTGCGGGTCAGCGCACGGAAACGCTCACCGCATTCATGGCAGGCGATTGTCTCGCCGTCGTCGTCGAGGTGGCCCCACCAGCCATGTCCTGACCGGCGAGGAGTCGGCGTGGTGGAGGAATCGACGCCTGAGGGGTCGAGTAGCACGCGCTCGCGTCGCCGCTGGATCGCGTGCGCGGAGCAGCGGTCTTGTTCCACCGCCCACCATTCGCATTCGGGCACAACACATTTACGCGCTTGTCCGTTGCGTTCCAACATCTGAACCAGGGTGGCGGACAGATCGTCTCCGGCTCGGCCGGCGATGGTGTCGAGGGCGACCGACAGCGCAGTAGCCACGATGTGCTGTACCCGGTCGGCGGTGAAGCGCCGCTGCCACAGGCCACCCCAGACGGTGGCCGCCAACAGGTCGTCGTCGGTGACACCTGCGGTGCGGTAGACCCGGTCGAGGATGGCGCGCGCATCGCAGACCACCGTGCGCAGGCGGGCGCCGCAGGCAGCGATCGCCGCCACGATGGCGTCGCGATCGGGGCGGTCGGCAGCAGCGATGGCGATGTCGGCGAAGTAGCCGGCGAGGTCATCGACGAGCCGGCCACGGCTGTCTTGGCCGAGGTCGCGGATCGCCGCGGCCGGGGTGAACACCGGCAGGCCATCGACGATGTCGACGTCGTCCCACGACAACGCTGTCGAGCGGCCCAGATAGCGCGCGGTTGTGGTCGTACGTGGGCCGTTTGTGCGCTCCTTGGTGATCGCGAGCTGCGGCAGTCCCTCACCGGGCTGGCCGAGGCCATGGATGGCCACGGCGGTCGTGCCGGTGACCACACAGTCAGGCCGGGTCGCCGCTAACCGTTGAGCAGGGGTCGAATCCCGCACGGCCGCTACCCAGGCCAGCTTCGCCGCGGCAAGGACGCCCTCACCAGGGCGGTCGGCCTCGCGCATCACTCCGTTGGCGACTGGAACCACCAGGCCCGCGTCGCGCAGCTTCACTTGATCGCTGCGGGTCACGCCCTGCTGCTGGAGCTGGACGCTGGTGATCAGGCCCCACTGGGCCGTCCGCAGCGACGCAGTATCGGCCCATTTGCCAGCCAGCAGCGGGGGCAGGGGAGACGACGGGGCGTCCAGGCGGACACCGGTGGCCGCGATCGCGGCATCGATGGCGGCACGATCGGGGCGGCCGGCCGCGGCCCCGGCGACAGCAGTGAAGTAGTCGGCCAGGTCGTCGGCGAACCGAGCGCCACCGTGCGCGGCGAGATCGCGGATCGCCGCGGCTGGGGTGAAGACGGGCAGTCCATCGAGGACCGCCACATCCTCCCACGACAAATCTGCCCGGCGAGGAACGATCGCGTAGGTGGCGGTCTGCCGGTGCCGGAAGCGCCCGGTGACTGCCAGCTGCGGCAGCGTCTCGACTGGGGGATCGTCGAGTCCATGCAGGGCCAGCGCGGTGTACGCGGTGACCACATAGTCTGGCCGCTCGGCCGAAAGCCGTTCTTCCGGAGTCGAACCTGGCGCTGCCGATACCCAGGCCAGCTGAGCTGCGGCCAGCAGGTCGTCCGACGGCGGGCGGGATTCACGCATCACACCTCTGGCCACCGACACCAGCAATCCGTTGCGCCGGAGCAGAAGCTGACTCGACCCGGCCACGCCGAGGCGCTGGAGTTGGGCGCTGGTGATCAGGCCCCACTGCTGGGCACGCAACGGTGCAGAATCGGCCCATCTCCGAGCCAACACCGACGACTGCGCAACCACCGGGAAAGGATAGGTCACGCCGAGCCGATGACAGATGTCAGCGCCAGCCGCGGACTCAGCAGAACTCAAGAGCAACCAGCTGCCACCGATAGGCGACACGGCCCAGACTGGATCGGCTGACCGGCCTCGCGCCGGCACGTATCCGACACGGTCTTCGCTCGACGCGGGCGGCGAATGGCCGCACCTGGCCGGCAGTGGTTAAGGAACCGAAGATCTCGGCGCCGCAGGGGTCACACAGCTGTACATGGAGTCGATGCACCGATGGCCCGATCGAGGACTTCTGGGTCCTATTTGCCGTCGCGGCAACCGTCTTCGCGATATGGAAGGCGTCGTGACGGACCAGTACCGCGATCTGGTCCGCGACCGTCGGAGCTACCGTCTCGCCAAGACGAGACGGTCCTCGCCGGCGTCCGATCACCTCGCACACCAGCTGCATGACAGCAACCGAGAAACGGTGGGCCTCCCTCGCGGCTGACGATGCCGCCAGTGACGCGTTGCCCCTGTGCGCAAGCGGGTCTCGCACTCGGACGGTGCCGCTCGGGGCCGCCGCGCGCACGGACGTGGGCGCAGACGCCGACCGCCCTCGGGTGCTCGGCGGCAGGGATCTCCCTGTCGGCGCCGCGCGAATCAATGGCTGCACGGTGATGAGTTGCAGCAAGGGCCCCGCCCGGTTCCCAGCCGGTGTGTGTTCCGTCGTCGGCGACCCCGGCGGTATGTGACCGATCGGCGCCGCGGCGATCCGGTGCCTTCCCTTCGCGGTCTCGACCGGTACAGTCCCGCAGCAAGCAAGCAGATCGTGAGCCTCACGACCAGCCCAGGGGGAGACAGAGTTATGGCTAGCCGTCAGCGTTTCGTGGTGCCACTGCTGGTGGCATCGTGGGTCGGCCTCGTAGTAGCCGGATGTTCGGAATCCGATGCCTCCGAAGCCGCGGATACGCGGCCGGAGTTGTCCAAGATCGACATCCCCTACGCCGAACTCAGCGTCACCGTCAATGGCCAACCACTCCCGGGCATCGACCCGGCTGAGTTCATGTGCTACCGACAGAGCGATTCCATCAACATCACCGGACAGGACCCCACCGACGGGCAACCCGGGCTCGCTGCCGATCTCCAACCAGGCAATCCACCGAAACTCGTGAGGGTGTCGTTCGGACTCAATGGAGTCCTGTACACCGCCAAGCAGGGCAAAGGCTCAGTCGAAGACGTCGACGAAGACGGTTCCCGAATCACGGTTCGCGGGACCGCGGAAAGCTGGGATCTCGCCGTACCCATCACCAAGCAATTCGAGTTCTCGGCAACCTGCAACTGACATCGAACAGGTTGTGGATCGCCCTGATGTCGGCGGTGATCAACTTCGGGCGCCGCCAGCTGTTTGCCGGTGGGTCATGGGGTCGGTTCTTCGCGTCGGCGGGCACACTAGATCGCCGTGACCAGCCGATTCGATGAGGGTATCGCTCACCTGCATCGGTATCGGGCCGTGCACGGGACCAGCAGCCCGCGCCAGCAAGACGTCATCGACGGATTCCCGATAGGCCGGTGGGTCAACACACGCCGCACCCATTACCGCCGCGGCGTCTTGTCCGCGGAGCGGATCGCGCGACTCGAGTCCGAGTTCCCCGACTGGCAGTGGAAGGCGAACGCCCGGACGTCCTTCGCTGCCGGCCTGGCCCATCTACGCCGCTACAACGCCGTCCACGGCACCAGCAACGCCCGCCGTCACGACATCATCGACGAATTCCCCATCGGCACCTGGGTCGCCAGCCGCCGCGCCAAGTACCGGGCCGGACAGATGCCCGCCGAACACGTCCAACAGATCGAAGCCGAGTTCCCCGACTGGCAGTGGACTCTCCGGACACGACCACCGTTCCAGGTCGGCCTGGGCCACCTGCACCGCTATGTCGCCGCACACGGCACAAGCTCGCCACCCCGCCACGCGACGATCGACGGCTTCCGGATCGGCGCCTGGGCCGCCAAACGTCGCACCGAGTATCGACGACGTCGCCTCCCGGCCGACCGGATCACGCGGCTCGAAACCGAATTCCCCGACTGGCAGTGGAACATTCGCCGATCTGGTACTCGATCTGCCGACTAGCGGTGCGGACGGCGCGGTAGGCGCGAGGACGCGGCACTACACCTCGGTCTCGCCAATTGTGTGTGCGATTCTGTCGGCTTTGAGGTAGCGGTCAGGGTCTGCACGACCGTTGGTGAAGGCGATACCCTCCATCTCAAGTGCTTGCTGCTGAGAATCGGTTCGGAGCGGATCAATGCTCCAACGGAACCGCGGCGATGGCGTTCCGCCGACACCGAGTACGCGGTGAGCGTTCGGACACTCCTCACACTGAGTGACGTGATTGCCCAACGGTTGAGGGGCTGTACCGACCAGTTCGGCGAGATCGCCATATGTCGTCCACATGCCGGAAGGAATCGCAGCCAGAGCTACGTGCAACTTGTCCCACTTGAACGGAGCAGGACTACTGCCAACGTGTTGCGTGAGGTCTCGGCCATCGCCGGTGACCCACCACCGCGGACCGCGTACGGTTCGGTCAAGCCCGGCAGCCTCCCGCAGTATCTGGGTCACGATCGCGGTAGGACGATAGCGCTTCTGGTCGTACTCCCATTTCAACGGTGCGGCGGGGCTGTTGAACCAGACGGCTCGGCCGCGTCGAGCGTCTTCGTCTATCCAGGTGTCGATCCGCGCACGAGCGTCAGTGTCCACTTCGTTAGTGGTTCTCAGATGCAAGGCGGTGCCATCAGGCAGCAGACCGCTCTGGGCCAAACGAACAACCGTCGATTGTTCCCTTGCGCTTTTCTGCTGTCGTTGCGTCAACGATCTCGCCTCAGCCTGAATGGGTGAGATGGTGAAATCTTCCACGTCTGGAACGGGGTAGAGCTGCGAGACAGTCATCACCAGCCCGTGAGCCATGCGGTAGGCCTGCACCTGCTGCAGCGTGACGTTGAGACCCATCTCGTTGAGCCACACGGCACTCGCGGTTGTCGTGGCGTCGAAATCCCCCGCCACAAGGACGATGCGGGGTCGTCTGAGGGTGTCCAGATCGAGCGCGCCGGCGTGTTCGATGAGTAGATCGCGCGCGTCTTCCTCGGAGACGTCGCCGCCCCGGCTGTTGAGGTAGCGCTGGTGGTGCGCTGCGAGGTCGGTGGGCGTGAATCGCGATACCATGGCCGCATACTTGATGGCTTGCAGCTGGACAGTGTCCGGTGCTCGATCACGTTTTAGCTCAGCAAGGACGAGTTGCCCTTCGGTGTCGATGCCCAGGACATCGAGTCGGTCAGCGTGGCGTTGACCGGCTCCGGATTGCCACCGATCGAACTCCATCGTGACCACCTTGACTCCGGAGCCCAGAATTTCCGGATGAGCGATCACCCACTCCTGCAGATCCCTACGTTCTCGAAGCCCTACCTCCCGCCAGTGACACAGGTTCGGCTGGCACGGCCTGGTTTCCGTCGATGCTGAAAACTCGCTCGTCGCCCATGCCATCGACGCTACGACGGGTCGAGTAACGAACGGCAGGATTCTGCCGAAGATGCCAACGTTGGATGTGGAGTTGGGTCTGGTGCTTCCACGGGTCATAACCGCGCGACATCGTTCACCCAAGCTTCCGGGAGACGGCAAGCGAATCGAACACCCACCCACCGGGCGGCATAGCTTATCGAGCAGAAAGGTGGTCGCCGATGACCACGCTCGCGTTCGGTTCGATACTGGAGAGCGCCGGTATCGAACCCGGCCAAGCCCATGTGCTCCGTCACGCATACGTCCAGGAGCGCGACGACAGCGGACTGCCCGGACTCGAGGCCACCTCCAGCGACGCCGACATTCTGAAGTACACCAGCCATCAGTCCGCCCGATCACGCACGTTCCCAACGAATCCGCCCCGCTTCTGGGTGGTGTTCATACGCGAGGGCGGCGACAGAGCCCGCCTATGGTCGGTGTTAGAAAACCGCGGTGTCGTCTCGGACGATGGGGCAGTCCGAATATTCGACCTCGTTGCGACCGAGCACCTCTCAGATCTGAGGAACCGGCTCGTCATCGGTTGGAGATCGCCGCGTACCTGGAGGATCAACGCCTCAACGGCATCTGGCTATCCCGTGTTGGAGATCGCGGACGCGGAGCCTGTGCCATTCCCTGGTTTCGACCGACTGATCCTGTCCTACACCGAACTGCAAGGCGTGATGCGAGAGCACCGATACGCAGCATGGCGTACCGCGCTTGCTGCCGTCAGAGGCGTCTACCTGATCACAGACACCCGAGACGGACGGCACTACGTCGGCAAGGCCGACGGAGGCGAGAGCATCCGCCAACGCTGGAACGTCTACGCGACGAACGGTCACGGCGGGAACGTTGAACTCCGCAGTCTCGACCCAGCGACCTTCCAGTTCTCACTGCTGCGGGTGTTCGACCCCGCGACTCCCACCCGAGAGATCAACGCAGCGGAGAACCACTTCAAGGACGCGCTCGACTCCCGCAGACACGGTCTCAACCGCAATTAGCAGGTGGCGTCGTTCGGTGACGGAGTCATTCCAAGGCGCGTTGCCAGCACCCTTCGCGCCGAGTCTCATGCATCTCGTCTGGAGACGACTTGGACCGACGTGAATCCGGTCGGCGCGGCGACCGTTCATAGAATCAAGAGCGGATCGCGCCGTCCCAGTCCAGGAACTCGGTCTCCAGGGTCCAGACACGCTCGGCCCGCAGCCGCCCTCGGTGATGTTGCGCGGCGGGTTTCGACCTAGTACCGGTCGAAACTCGTCGATGGCGTCGCGCCGGCGGGCGTTGCTGGTGCCATGGGTAGCAACACAGCGACGCAAGTGCGCCAACCCGGCCTTGAACGCGGCGTCGAGCGCCACGTCCTGAGGCGCCAGTCCGACAATCCAGTTGCTAACAGACGCTCCGAGGCGCGCGGACCCACCGAAGTCGATCCGGACAAATTCTCTCTGGCCGATCGGTCGGTCTGGCGGAACATCCCAGCAGCCCAGATGCATCAGACCCTCCGAACAGCCAGCCGATCCGCGGCGGCTCCGGACGGTAAGGACTCGCGATGCCAGGCTGCGTTCCAGCGCTACCCACGCAGGTAAAAGTCGACCGCCGATCGACAGGACCGATGTGACAGCGTCGTCGAGGCGAGAGCGCGTCTACCAGCGCCTCGCCGCCGACCTTGCCCACGCCGCTTCTCCGCCGCACTCGCACGGACACCTCGGCGTAGCCGACATGCGGCGGACGTCCTATCCCACGAGCGTTCTCGTGGATTGGTTGGGCCATATCGAGGAACGGTCCGGGTTCACCGACAGCGGCGAGGTCGATCAACTCCGGATCGATCTCTGCCGGTCGCTGGCCAGCACCGGCACCCGCGATTGCGGCGCCGCCGAGGCCCTCATCGACCAGTTCTACCTTCAGCCACCAGTGAGCGCTGAAGCCTTGACCGAAGCGGCGCAAGCGCTGCGAGAGTTGGCATCCCGCGACCATCACGACGAACTATCGAGACTCGCAGCAGACCGCACACTGGGCACCTGTCGATCGGGGATCCTCGAGTGCCTGACCGAGCATGGCCAGCAAGAGGATGTGAATCTCATTGCCGACCAGATCGGGGACCCCAGCGTGCGGGCGACAGCGATAGCCTGCCTCCGACGGTTCCGACCGACCCCAGTCCATCTCATCGAGACGGTCGAGGCTTACCTCCACGACCCCGACAGCGCTGTCCGCGAGCAAGCATCCCGGACCGTGGCAGTCCTCTACGCCGCGGTGTTCGCGGCGAACAGCGGCGCAATCTGAGTCCCCGGGCACCGTCGCGAGGCCCCTGGCGAACGGCCCGGCAGGCCGGATCGCCACGCCCTTTCAGCAGGTCGCGTGACGATCCGACGATCCAGTGCGGGGTCGAAGATCTGCGGCGGCGATCCCACCGCTGCATCACGGCGAAGAGCGGCGGGCCGCGAGGTGCGCAGACGTCACGGGTCAGTCCTGGTCGAAATAGGTCTCCATCGCCTCGATCATCCGATCCTCGTAGGCCTCCTGGTCGATGAGACGCGCCTCGAAACCCTCTCCGGTGTAGCGGCCCTGGGCGGCCTGCTCCCCGAGGGAGATGATGCGTGCGGTGCGCTCGTCGTCGTCGAGGAGGGATTCGAGCTTCTCGCGCAGACGTTTGAGAGCGTCCTCTTCGGAATCCGCTGTCACAGACCAGTTTTCTCCGCCATACCGGCCCGTCCAGACACCGTTGTCGTCCTCGGTGAGGATGGCACGTTGGGTCACGTGCAACCGTGGTCGCGCATCCACCGATTCACCTCCCAGCGGTGGGAACGGCGGGGGTGCGTACGGTTCCGGACTTCCCTTCCGGTCACACCCCCGCCTACCCGTACAAACTACACGACCATCGAACATCCATTCGACCCGTGGAGTTAAACTGTGAGCATGTTCTGTCATCTCGCAGGACATCGGTGTCACTTCCGCATCAAGACACTGGTGACAGTGTGAGGGGTCTTGGTGGTGACACTTCTTCATTTGGTTTCCGCCACGCACCGCTATGTGCCTTGCGTTGCGTGGCGCGGTTGCCGATGAGGGGGGCTGACGCAGGTGCTCAACTGACCGCGCCTGCGACGGTTCAGCAGCACCCCGTGATGGCGCTGAGAACGCTGCGCAGCGCTTCCAACGACTCTGGCCGGGCACGGTAGTAGACGTTCATCCCTCGTCGGTCAGGTGCGACCATGCCGGCCTTGCGGAGCTGCCCCAGGTGGTGGCTCGTGGTGGCCTCGGTGAGGCTGACCGCGGTCGCGAGGTCGCAGGTGCAGATCCCCTCACCGGTGTCAGTGAGCAGAATCGAGACGAGTTTGATCCGGACCGGATCGGCCAGCGCCTTGAGCCGCAGAGCGATTTCTAGGGCGGTGTCGTCATCGAGAGGGGCCGCCGACACGGGCGCACAGCAGATCGGGGCACTGATGTCGACCATCGGCAGGGCCTTCGGCATGACCCGACCATACCCTGGTACTTGACATATGTCGAAAAGGTGGCACCCTGCAGGTGTCAGTAGTTCGATATATGTCTCACAGGTGAAGGTGATGGTCATGTCCCGTATGCAGCTCGCGCTCAATGTCGATGATCTCGATACCGCGATCGAGTTCTACTCCAAGCTGTTCAACACCACCCCGGCCAAGCGCAAGCCGGGATACGCCAACTTCGCGATCGTCGAGCCGCCACTGAAGCTGGTGCTGCTGGAGAATCCCGGCCAGGGCGGCACGATCAACCATCTCGGCGTCGAGGTCGAGTCGAGCGAGAAGGTGCACGCCGAGATCGCCCGGTTGTCCGGGGAGGGTCTGTTCACCCAGGAGGAGATCAACTCCACCTGTTGTTTCGCGACGCAGGACAAGGTGTGGGTGACCGGGCCGGCGAAGGAGAAGTGGGAGGTCTACACCGTGCTGGCTGACTCCGAGACGTTCGGGACCAGCCCGAAACTGTTGGAACAGAACGCCACCGAGGACGCCGAGCAGGGTTCGGTGTGCTGCGGCGGCAACGCCGCAGACCAGGCCGAGGCGCGCACAGCCTGCTGCTGACAGCCTCGGTTCGCGTTCTCGCCTACCGCGCGATGCGGTCGGCGAGGGCGCGGATCCGGTTGGTGATGTCGTCGCGGATCAGCCGCATTCGTTCGATACCGTCGATGCCCCGTCCGGAGGGTTCGTCGGTGTCCCACACTTCGAGGGCGACGCCGTCGGGTGGGGTGACCTCGGCGGTGCCGACCACCACGACCAGGTCCACGGCTTGCATCAGTTCATCGGTGAGTTGCCGCGGCTGATGTCCGACGACGTCGGCGCCGACTTCGGCGAGTACCTGGGCGGACAGTTCGTTGACCTGGCCGCCGATTTTCGCGTTGGTGCCGGCTGAGGATGGGGTGATCCGGTCGGTGACTGTCGGTGTGAGGTGTTCGGCCATCACCGATTTGCCGCGGTTGGACACGCACACGAACAACACCTGCGGTGGTGTGCTCATTGGCCGACCTGCTGGTCGGCGGGTACCAGTTCGTCGAGGAGGTTCGCGACGAGTCCGCGGATCTGATCGCGGATGGGGCGGACCGCGTCGATGCCTTGGCCGGCTGGGTCGTCGAGAGCCCAGTCCCGGTAGCTGACGCCGGGGAACACCGGGCACGCATCGCCACAGCCCATGGTGATCACGACGTCGGAGGATTCGACGGTGTCGGGGGTGAGGATCTTCGGTGACTGTGCGGAGATGTCGATACCGACTTCAGCCATCGCCTCGACCGCGGCCGGGTTGATGGAGTCGGCGGGAGCAGATCCGGCGGAGCGGACCTCGACGCTGCCCTGGCTCAAGGCGGTGAGGAAACCGGCGGCCATCTGCGAGCGGCCAGCGTTGTGGACACACACAAATAGCACCCTAGGTCGAGATGTAGACATGAGACACAAGCCCTTTCAGCTGTGAAGGAACATCAGATACGTCACACACGTTCGGTGGTGAGTTCGGTGAGAAGACCACGAACTCGGGCGTCAAGATCGTCGCGGATCGCGCGAACCTCGTCGAGGGGACGGCCCTGGGGGTCCGCGACCGTCCAGTCCAGATAGCGTTTGCCGGGATAGATCGGACACGCGTCGCCGCAACCCATGGCTACGACCACGTCGGCGGCGGCGACTACATCGTCGGTGAGCGGTTTGGGGTACTGCGTGCCCATGTCGACGCCGATCTCGGTCATTGCTTCGACGACGGTCGGGTTGATCGAGTGCGCGGGGGCTGACCCGGCGGAGCGCACGTGTACCCGCCCGGCGGCGTGGTGGGTCAACAATCCGGCGGCCATCTGTGAGCGGCCGGCGTTCTGGACGCAGACGAACAGAACTTCGGGCACATCCTTGGGCACCGATCCATCGGACTGGGCCAGGGCGCGTAACCGATCAGCCGCGAACCTGCCCGCCAAGGTCGTCAGGTGCGCATGCACCCGGGAGGTGCGCCGTAAGGCGGTGTAGGACTCGAACACACAGCGTTCCACCGTCTGGCGAGACACCACCCCCTCATACTTGGCGGCCAGGTCAGCGGCGGTACGGGCGAGCACGGCATGGGGCATCAACAGTTCGGGCTGCGCGCGGTGTTCACTGCGACTTAGCTGCTCGTCCAACAGATCCTCAGGCATCGCGAGCCGGCTCCTTCGACACATCCGGGCTGGAGGCAGTGGTTGGGGTGGTGAAGCGTTTCCGCAGTGCCAGGGACACGTACACGAGGGCGACGAGGACGGGGACCTCGATGAGTGGTCCGATGACTCCGGCCAGGGCCTGGCCGGATGTTGCACCGTAGGTGGCGATCGCGACGGCGATGGCGAGCTCGAAGTTGTTGCCCGCGGCGGTGAACGCCAGCGTGGTGGTTCGCGCATACCCCAGCCCCATCGCGGCCCCGAGCACGAACCCACCGCCCCACATCACCGCGAAGTAGATCAGCAGCGGCAGAGCGATCCGCACGACGTCCCACGGCTGCGACGTGATCTGCTCACCTTGCAACGCGAACAGGATGACGATGGTGAACAGCAACCCGTAAAGGGCCCACGGCCCGAGACGCGGCAGGAACGAGGACTCGTACCAGTCGCGGCCTTTGGTTCGCTCGCCGATGCGGCGGGTGAGGAAGCCTGCGACCAGGGGTATACCGAGGAAGATCAGCACCGACTTCGCGATCTGCCACGGCGAGGTGTCGATGGTGGTCTGCTCCAGGCCCAGCCATCCGGGCAACACCGAGAGGTAGAACCAACCCAGCACGGCGAACATGACCACCTGGAACACCGAGTTCAGTGCGACGAGAACAGCAGCGGCTTCGCGGTCGCCGCACGCCAGGTCGTTCCAGATGATGACCATCGCGATGCATCGGGCCAGGCCGACGATGATCAGTCCGGTCCGGTACTCCGGCAGATCCGGGAGCAGGAGCCAGGCCAGCGCGAACATCAACGCCGGTCCGATGATCCAGTTCAACGCCAACGACCCGAGTAGCAGGCGACGATCACCGGTGACCGAGTCGAGTCGGTCGTAGCGCACCTTGGCCAGCACCGGATACATCATGATCAGCAATCCGAGGGCGATCGGCAGCGAGATGCCGTCGAGCTCGACCGCCGCCAAAGTGTCACCCAGGCCGGGGACGACTCGACCGAGCAGCAGTCCGGCGACCATCGCGGCGCCGATCCACACCGGCAGAAACCGGTCCAGCGTCGACAACTTGCCCGCGACCGCGGTGTCGGTGGCGGTCACTGGTCGGCCTCACACGACCGCGTTTCCCCCACGACCGTGGCGAGATCGCCCAGCAGGCCCGACAGTTGTTGCAGCGCTTCGGTGTTCACCCGGTAGTACACCCAGGTCGCGCGGCGCTCGCTGGTCACCAGACCCGCCTGGCGCAGCACCTTCAGATGGTGCGAGATCGTCGGCTGCGACAGCTCGAACGGCCCGGAGATGTCGCACACGCACGCCTCGCCGCCCGGATGCGCAGCGACCTCCGACAGCAACCGCAGTCGAACCGGATCAGCGAGTGCCTTCAACAGTGGGGTGACAGCCCCGGTCTCGTCGCTACTGAGGCCGCGGCCGGGTGGCAGCAGGAGATTCTTATTCGACACGCGTCAATATTGACACACGTCGATGCAGGCGACAAGGTGGCCGACCTGGAAGCAGGCTTGCGCTTTCGCGTTGGTGTCCACGACAAGCAACCGGTTGGGCTCCGATCGAACCGCCATCCTCGGGTCAGCTCACGTGCCGCATTCAACGCTCAGACGGTGGCTGTTAATGAACCTATCGACCCTGTCGTCCGGCTAGCTATCTCGCAGTGGCCTGATGATGCACCCCGCGGAGCGGTCTCAACATTCTGCGTCGAACACGGAATTTCTCGAAAGTCGTTCTACGAGCTGCGTAAACGCGCCAAAGTCGAGGGGCCCGCGGCAGCCCTCGAACCGCGGACCCGCCGCCCAAAGTCGAGCCCGTCAGCGCTCAGTGACGAGGTCAAGTCACAAGCGGTGGCGGTGCGCGCCGCCTTGGAAAGGTCGGGTCTGGACCACGGACCGATCAGCGTGCACGACAAGATGCGGTCGATGGGCATGGCACAGGTCCCCTCGACAGCATCGCTGGCCCGCATCTTCCGCGATGCCGGAGTAGCCCGGCGTGAACCGAAAAAGAAGCCCCGCTCGGCGTGGCGGCGGTTCGTCTATCCCGCACCGAATGCGTGCTGGCAACTCGACGGCACCGAATACGTTCTGACCGGCGGACGTACGTGCGTCATCCTGCAACTGATCGACGATCACTCTCGCTACGCCGTGGGCTCCCACGTGGCCGCCGGTGAGACCTCCGACGCCGCGATCGCGGTGTTCGACAAGGCGGTGACCGCTCACGGTGAATCGCCCCGGGTTTGCTGGGGGCTCGTTTACTTGGTTCCAGCGACTGCCGGGACCGGGTTCTCACGGTAGCTGGTGACGGTGTGGGTCGACCAGTAGGCGCTCTCGTACTCGACGGGTGGGACGTGTCCGATCTCGCCGTGCAGGCGGCGGTGGTTGAACCATTCGACGTACTCAGCGACGGCGATCTCGACCTCGCCCACACCTGCCCAGCCGCCTCGCGGGCGCATCACGGGGTTACGGATGCATTCGGCTTTGAACAGCGAGTTGAACGCCTCAGCCATCGCGTTGTCGTATGAATCCCCTTTGGAGCCAACAGATGTCACCGCTTCGGCTTCGGCCAGTCGTTCGGTGTAGCGGATGGCTCGGTATTGCACTCCGCGGTCGGAGTGGTGGATCAGCCCGGCCACGTCGTGGCCGGCACGCGACCGTGCCCACAATCCCATGTTCAGGGCGTCGAGGGCGAGGTCGGTGTGCATGGTGGTCGAGACCTGCCAGCCGACGACCATCCGCGAGAACACGTCCAGGACGAACGCCGCGTACACCCAGCCCGAGTGGGTGCGGATGTAGGTCAGGTCCGCCACCCACAACGCGTTCGGTGCCGCCGCGGTGAACTGACGGTTGACCCGGTCAGCCGGCCGGGGTGTTTCAGCTCCCTCGCTGCGCGTGGTCTTGCGTGTCTTGAGTCTCGCTATCCCTTGCAGCCCATCGGCTTTCATCAATCGCTCGACGGTGCAGCGGGCAACGCCTATGGCCCTGTCTGCGCAATTGGGCATGCACCTTGCGGGCACCGTAGACGCCGAGGTTGTCGGCATGCACCGCGCGGACCTGGGTAAGGAGCTCCCGGTCACGCACCACACGAGGCGCCTCGGTCTTCTGGGGGCTCAGGTGGGCTCGTACCGTGGACGGAGCGATCTGGGCGGACGTATCGCGCAATGCCGCACAGATCGGATCGACTCCGTGTTCATCGCGGTGAGCCGCGACGAACTCCACGATCAGCGCTGTGGGCGGTCGATCTCCGCCGCAAAGAAAGCCGAAGCCTGCTTCAAGATCGTGTTCGCTCGCCGCAGTTCACGGTTCTCCCGCTCCAACGCCGCGATGCGGTCAGCGTCCTCACTCGTGGTGCCCGGGCGGACCCCGCCGTCGATCTCGGCCTGCTTGACCCAGGTGCGAAGCGCCTCCGGGTGCACACCGAGTTGATCGCCGATCCGTTTGAGCGCCCCTGGTCGCGTGGCTGGGTCCTTGCGGGCCTCCACCGCCATCCGCGTCGCCCGCTCCTTCAGCTCAACGCTGTACTTCCGTGGTGCTGCCATGCTCTCCATCCTTCACAGATTCGAGAGCCTCCGACAAACCCGGGGCGTTTCACGGCGTGCCCCAGCGACTCCTCACCGACAACGGGCCCGCTTTCAACCCCTCACGCCGCGGCCGCATCGGTCAACTCGTCGAACACGCCCACGCGCTCGGAGTCGAAACAATCACCGGCAAGCCCTACAAGCCCACCACGCAGGGCAAGAACGAACGCTTCCACCAGACACTGTTCCGCTACCTGGACAAACAGCCACTTGCCGACACCCTGGCCGAGTTGCAGGCCCAGGTCGACGCGTTCGACCACATCTACAACACCGAGCGGCCTCACCAAGGACTGCCCGGGCGGGTCACACCGTTGACCGCCTGGCAGGCAACACCGAAAGCCGACGCGCCACACCCCAAATTCGGTCGGCCGTTGCTCGATCCGCCGACACCACGCCCTCGGCCCGCACAGCGGCAACCCACCGACCTACCCGACGGCGTCCTGGCCAGAACTGTCAGCACCTCCGGCACCATCAGCGTGGACGCAGTCACCTACATGGTCGATGTGGACCACGCCTTCGACCAGGTCCTCGTTGTCACCGACGACAACACAATCGTCATCGCCAACACCGAAGGCGAAGTCCTCGTCGAACACCCCCGACCCGCCCCAGGAATCACCTACGTCGGAAATCGACAACCCCGCGGCCCACGCCCCACCAAGAAGACCGCACCGTCACCGAAGTCCTGACACACCAAGTGTCACCAATGTCCAGATGCAGAAACGTCACCGATGTCCCGATACATCACACTGTGAGCATGTTCGATCGCTGGCCCGACACCCGAACACTACGCGTGGTCGACCCGCCCAGGCCCGTGCTGATCGACATGGCGATCGCTGACCCGTCCTGCGGACGGTCATATGCCGCCGGCGGGGGAGTGTCACTGCGGGTGCGTGCCTCCGGTGCCCGTATCGAACCGACCATGCCCGCGCTCCTCATGGCGTGGTTGCAGGTCTCGAATGGTCTGTGGCGCGGCATTTGTCAGATGCCGGTCGAAAGCGCCAATCACGTCTCGTCGGCCGTCATCACGATGTGGGTGCCGCCCGAGGCGCTGCAACCGCGAGAGGACGCCGCCGAGCGATGACCGAGAACAACGATGCCGGGGCCGGGCCCACGAATCGCGTCGCACCCACACGCGGTCGCGTCGCGATCGGGGAGCTGACGTTGATCGTGCGGCAGCCCGGTAAGCCGGCCGGTGTTCGGGTCTACACCGACGACGAAGCCACCGAGGCCCAGGCGTACGCCGACGAGGTCGGCGGACAGGTCGAACGACTCGGAGAAGCCACCAGCTGACTCCGCTGGCGCTGCGCTGCCGCCCTCCCGGCGGGTCGGTTGCCACAGGGCCATCGTGGTGCGTGCAGGTTGGTGAGTCGACGCCCGAGTAGTCAGGGCTTGGTGTCGTGTTCGGGCCAGATCACCTCGTCCGGGGTCTTGTCGGTGCGCAAGCCTTTCCACGAGGGATGCCGCAGCCGGCGGGTGAGTTCGCGGTACTCGATGGTGCCGATCAACACCGGTCGCACCCACCGCACGTTTCTGATCCTGGTGGGGAAGTGCTCGGTGGTGAACGGATGCTCGGGGCGCGCTATCGCCGCGAGTTGTTCGGCGATCTCGCGGCGGTGCCGCTGGGTGAACCCGGTACCGACCTCGCCGAGATAGACCAACTCACCCGAGGGCCGGTAGCCGCCGACCAGCAGCGACCGCACCATGGCCGGCCGGCCGGTCCACCCGCACACGATCACTTCGGCGCTGAGCCGCAACGGGACCTTGACCCATGCCGGGGATCGCTGCCCCCGCACGTATCTCGACGTTGCTCGCTTGGCGACCACGCCCTCCAGGCCGAACGTCGTCGCGAGCTCGAGCATCGGTTCTGCGGAGCTGTCAGGCCAGTACGGAGTGACCTGCACCGCGCCGATATTGGTGAGCGAGGTGTCGAGCAGTTCGCGGCGCTCGAGGTAGGGCAGCGGTGCGACGTCGGAGCCGTCGAGCTCCAGGACGTCGAACAGATAGAACGCCGCCGGAACATCGGTAAGCAGCCGCCGGCCCGGCCGCGGCGTGTGCATGCGTCGTTGCAGAAGCGAGAACGACGGCCGCCCGGCAGCGTCAAGCGCCACGATCTCACCGTCGACCACGACGTCGCGGCCACCACTGGCGTTCACCAGAGCGGCCGTGATCTCGGGGTAGGTCGAGGTGATCGGGCTGAGGTTGCGGCTCAACAGCAACACCTCACCGCTGGCGACTCGGGCGACACAGCGCTGACCATCGAACTTCATCTCCCACGACCAGCCCGAACCCGACGGGGGAGGACCCGCAGTTGCGAGCATCGGCGCCATGGAAGCCATACGCTCCACTGTCCTCGCTCACCGCCCGGTCGGCGTCTATCCTCACGCCGTGATCGAACGCGTACGCATCACCGCAGAGACCACCGCGATCAACTACGCCGCCCGATTCGGCTACCCCGGCCGCACCCTCGCCAACTATCTCGACCAGCTCGGCGGATGGGACGGCCACATCGACGACCCGTTCGGTGCACGGCCGTGAATCTCCCTGCGCGCCTTCGACGGAGCCGACCCCGGCCTGTTCCTCAAACTCATGTTCGCCGTCCCACAGACTCCCGGCGACGACTTCCCACCCGTCTACAGCGACGAAGTGATCCTCGCCGAGTACGACCTCCCCGAAGGCACCGTCATCCCACGGTGAACACACGCGGTGCCGGTGACGACTGAAGCCGCCGACCCGAGTGGGTCGACGGCTTCAGTGCGTTGAGGGACGGTGCCGGTCAGTGCGCCTCTCGGCGAGTGGCCGCACGCAGCGACGGAAAGGGGTGAGGCCCGGGGCAATGAGCCCGCCACCGTCGCACCAGTCAACGGCGGCCCCACCCGTGGTATTCCGCGCAGCTGGCCGATCTATTCGGCGAGCTTGGCAACCGCCTGAGCCCAGAGAAAGAACTTGTTGGTGCCCAGGTCACGCACGGTCTTGATGTTGAACGCCGCCTGGAGCTTTTCCGCGTCGCCGTCGCTGACGCCTTGCAGCGCCGCGACCGGCGCATCGGCCAGCTCGGCCAGCGACTTGTCTTCGTATGCCTTGTCGAACTTGTCCGCAATTCCAGCCATGACCACTCCTTGAGAGTTCTCGACGACAGGGTTCGCAACACCCGGGAAGGTGCCGCGACCGCAGCCTAGACCGCCGTCACGACGATCCGAAAAGACCGTCGTGACGGCGTGTGGGATGGCGGGGTGACTATTCGCAGGCGACGCCATCGCCGTCTCGGTCGAGCTTGCTGCTGTAACCGGGCTGGCCGGCGTAGATCGGGGCCGCGCCCGCGGCACGGACTGCCGAGCAGTTGGCGTAGTAGACCGACGACGGCGCCTCAACCGCAGGTGGCGGGGTGTAGGTCGTCGTCGGCGGCGTGTAGGCCGGTTCCGGGAGCGGTGTCGCCGTCGAGGTCCGGGTGTTGGGGACCTGGCGGGTCGTCGGTGCCGGAACCGCGGCGCCGCAGCTACCGAGGACGCGGGTGATGGCGTCCTTCTCGGCCTGGGTCACCCACAGCTGGTAGGCAGCTTTGACCTCGACCTGACGGGCGACGTAGGTGCAGCGGTAGGAACGGTTCGGCGGCAGCCAGGTCGCGGCATCACCGTCGCCCTTCTGCTGGTTGGTGGGGCCGTCGGTGGCTTGCAGGTTGCGCGGATCGTTGGCGAAGTCCGCTCGCTGAGCCGCGGAGAGCTGCTGGGCGCCCTTCTGCCATGCATCCGACAGCGCGACGACGTGGTCGATCTGCACCGCCGACGAGGTTTGCTGGCCACGCACGAATGGGATGGTGGTGCCGGTGTAGGGGTCGGCGAGGGTTCCGGACTGCACTGCGCAGCCGTTCGAGCCGGGCTTGAGCACGATGTTGGTGAGGTCGCGGCGCAGGATGTCGTTGCGGGTGTCGCAGCCGTTGTGGCCGCTGTCGACGTTCACATCGTCGGTCCAGGCTTGTCCGAACAGAGCTCGGTCATACCCGGTCTTGGGTGCGCGACCCTTCACCTCGAGGGTGTCCAGTGTCGCCAGCGCTTTGTTCGCGGCCGGCGCCGCCGACACCGTGACGACCGGCGTCGCGGTGGGCAGCGACACCTCCGACGCCGCGGCCGTGGACGTCGTCGTCGCAGGCAGGGTCGAGGTGTCAGCGACACGCTCGGTGGTCGTGTCGGTCGTCCCGCACGCCCCCAGCGCCAGGGCCAGCACAGCCGCGCAGCTGCCGATCAGAACCTGGGATCGAGTCTTGCGAGGTGACGGGGTGGCCGGCGACTCTGGAGAGGAGACGGCAGGGGGGAGCGGGGGCATAGCCATTGAGCGGGAGAGCCTTTCACACAAGCGGCGACCGGCACGCACTGGCCGATCCAATGTCAACTACCTATAGCAACCCACTCGGACATCGTTACGAAACCGGACAATCCCGTCCCATGTTTGCTTGGGTGCCTCCGGCCGTACTCGAACTGACACTGGACGGGTTTTGAACCCGTTGCCTCAACCCGACGGTCTGGTGTCGGATCAGGAGCGGCCTCGGATGGTCCACTGCCAGTCGGGGAACTTGGTTTCGATGCGGCGGACCCGGTCGGTCGACAGTCGGCCTCGACGGTAGTCGGCGCGACGGTTCGCCGCCCACTGGCCGATCGCGAAGCCGTCGATGACGTCGCGCTGGCGGGGGTTGCTGGTGCCGTGCACTACTCGATACCGGTGCAGGTGCGCGAGGCCGGTCTCGAACGCGGCGGCCGATGCCGCGTCCTGGGGGTTCCACTGCCAGTCCGGGAATTCGTTGTCGAGCAGCGCGATTCGGTCAGGGGGTAGTCGGCCTGTGCGGTAGTCGGCGCGACGGTTCGCTGCCCATTGGCCGATCGGGAAGTCGTCGATGACGTCGTGCTGGCGGGGGTTGCTGGTGCCGTGGGTGGCGGCGTAGCGGCGCAGGTGTGCGATCCCGATCGCGAAGGCGGCATCGAGCACGTTCCACCGCCAGTCGGGGAATTCGGTTTCGATGCGGCGGATCCGCTCGGGCGACAACCGGCCCAGCCGGTAGTCGGTGCGTCGGCTGTCGACCCAGGCGCCGATCCGAAAGTCGCCGATCGTTGCGTGGCGGGGCGGCGAGCTCGAACCTTGCGCGGCGACGTAGCGGTGCAGGTGTGCGATCCCGGCGTCGAACCGCCGATCGTCCGCACGTCGGCGGCCAGCGGTCGGGGAGTCGTGCTTGCTGGGCACGGTGTCACCGCCTGCTTTTCGTGGCGGCGGGTCGTACCGTCCACCGCCAGTCCGGGAACTCGGTTTCGATGCGGCGGATCCGCTCCGCGGACAATCGGCCTTTGCGGTAGTCGGCGCGGCGCGTGGCGACCCAGATACCGATAGGGAACCCGTCGATCACATCCCGCTGAGGGACCTGGCTGGTCCCGTGGGCGGCAACGTAGCGGCGGAGGTGGGACAGGCCGGTCTCGAACGCGGCCGCGAAGGCTTCGTCCTGAGGCAGCCACTGCCAGTCCGGGAACTCGGACTCCAGACGCGCGATGCGCTCGGCCGACAGTCGGCCTCTGCGGTAGTCGGCGCGACGAGACGCGACCCAGGTACCGATCTCGAAACCGTCGACCACATCGCCTTCTCCGGCGTTGCTCGTGCCGTGGACGGCGGCGAAACGGCGCAGATGGGTCACGCCGACGTCGAACATCGCTTCGCGCACATTCCACACCCAGCCGGGGAACTCGGTTTCGAGGCAGCGGATCCGCTCGGCCGACAGATGGCCCCGCCGGTACTCGGCACGGCGGTTGACGACCCACTGACCGATCGCGAACCCGTCGATCGTCGCGCCGCGCGGCGGCGAGTTCGAACCATGCATGGCGGCGTAGCGGTGCAGGTGGGCGATCCCGGAGTCGAAGAGACGGTCGTAGGCATTACCACGGCTGGTCGAGCCAGCCTCCTGCTCGTTCGACGATGCGGGACAGCCTGTTTCAGGTCGGTCTATGCGGGCGTCCACTCGAGTCCGAGGAGGGTCAGGGCGCGGGCCAGTTGTGGATCCGCGGCGTCGATGGGGCAGTGGTCGACCACGTCGATGTGGGGGCTGATGTCGGGGTCGGCGGCGCGTTCGTAGAGCGCCCACATGCGCAGCTGGTCGCCGTGGCGGGAGTCGAACTCGATCCCGTCGACCGCTGCCTGTCCGTGGTCGGTGAGGGCGTAGAGCCAGCGGGAGATGGCCTGGGTGAGACCGCGGGGTCGCCCGTCCCGTAACGCGGCGGTGTCGAGGTCATCGAGCCCGTAGCGGATCGCGAGCGGACGAAACACTTTTCGCAGGGTGGCGAGGCTGTCCGGAGCAGCGGGCACCGCAAACCGTCCGGTCAGGGTGGCGTGGCCGAGCATCCTTGCCTCACACCACGATCGCGGCACGTGCCCGGGCGGCAGCGTGGGATGGTCCTGCTCGTCTTCGTCGTCGACGACGATGTCGTCGAGCTCGGCGATCAGTTGCGGGCTGGGTCGGGCGAAGGCGAGGACTTCGAGGTAACAGGCCAGGGGAGTGTCGGCGCAGTACAGGGTGCGCCACACCCCGTCAGGGTCGTCCCACCGGCCGGCGAAGCGGCCGTCGGTGGCGTACTCCCACGGCGTCCACTCCCACGGACTGGGTGCGTACCCGACCCGATAGATGGGCGTGGCGGCCCGGATGCTGGTGGTGATCGGGCCGTGCAGGGTGCCGATCGTCGACGTGCGGGGTTGGTTCATCCCACCGCGGCGAACTGGCGGGCAGCGTTGAGTACCTGGGGGCCGACGTCGGCGAGCTCGCCGTCGCGCAGCAGCAACGCCGGCGCCCGGTCGTCGAGGACCGGGTTGAGGCCCTGGAACCAGGCTTGGGCGACGGCGGGGGTGTCGCGTTCGGTGATCAGGCGGGCGGCGCGGTAGGCGATCCGGAGCCGTTCGACGTCCTCGGGGTTGGCGATGGTGCGGGTGCCCTCAGCCCACTGCCGCACCGCTCGGGTCTCGCTCACCCGACCCAGGTAGGCCACGAGTTTCGCGCCGAGCAGATCGCGCAACGCAGCCACGAGTTCGGGCTGCGACATACGGGCCGCTTCGGCATAGGCGGCCAAATCCGGCCGCGGATGCGCTGCTGTCATGGTAATCACCTCTCGATCCCAGTATAGATCCCACGCCGTGTGACAGCTAGACACCAGCGCGATTGCCCGCCGCGAACCCCTCGATGGTCGAGGTTGAAAACGCCGGGTGGGTGATCGACCGCCCGGCGGCAACAGGCACACTAGGTGACCGTGACCAGCCGATACGATGAGGGTATCGCCCAGCTACATCGGTATCGGGCCGTGCACGGCACCAGCAGCCCACGCCAGCGGGACGTCATCGACGGATTCCCGATAGGCCGGTGGGTCAACACACGACGCACCGACTATCGCCGCGGCGTCTTGCCCGCGGAGCGGATCGCGCAACTCGAGTCCGAGTTCCCCGACTGGCGATGGAAGACCAACGCCCGGACGTCCTTCGCCGATGGCGTGGCCCATCTGCGCCGCTACGTCGCCCGCCACGGCACCAGCAATGCCCGCCGGCACGACGTCATCGACGGATTCCCGATCGGTACCTGGGTCGCCACCCGTCGCGCCGAATACCGGTCCGGACAAATGCCACCTGACCACGTCCACCAGATCGAAGCCGAGTTCCCCGACTGGCAGTGGACCCTGCGGGCCCGACCACCGTTCCACGTCGGCCTGGACCACCTGCACCGCTACGCCGCCGCACACGGCACCAGCTCGCCACCTCGCGACGCCACGATCGACGGCTTTCCGATCGGCCAGTGGGCGGCGAAGCGTCGCAGCGAGTACCGGAGAAGTATTCTCTCGCGGTCACGGATCAGCCAGCTTGAAACCGAGTTCCCCGACTGGCAGTGGGGAATTCGGCGAACTGGTACACGATCCACCGGTTAAATCCGAATCCGCCCCCACCAGAGACGAGCTCCGGGCCGCCATCGTGCACTGGATCGAACGGACCTACCACCGCCGCAGACGACAGGACCGCCTCGGCAGATTGACCCCCATTGAATTCGAGACCATCATCAACCACGAGGCCCCTCAGGCCGCGTGACTAACCCTGTCACCTATCCGTGCACCAGGCCCATTGCATGGAGCGTTCGTGCTTCGGGTTCGGCAGCTACCCGTTCTCTAACTGAAGGCAAACCCCAACTGACCTTCGTCGCTCTCATCCACCTCAGGCCGCGCATTCGCGTAGTCAGGCTTACGCTGCGGGTCCCTATCGGCGGCGGGCCAGACAGTGCCGGCTCTGGCGAGCATGTCTCGAGAAGCCAACGACCCAGCCATGATCTCGTCCAGCAGTTTCGATTGCGCGTCTTCGAGTGCAATCAAGCGGGTCAGCACCGATAGCAGGTCCAACAGTTCGCCGGTCCACTCGGGGAGCCACGAAGTCACGTGCAATTTATCGAGCGGGCTGGTCTTCTTCCCACCAGGCTCTGCCTTGCGATATCCGAACCATGATCTGAGAACGTTCTTGCCTCCGACGGTGTACTCCCATACTTCGGGCGTCACCGGCCCAAAAGATCCTCGCCCAAGTCGCAGCTCGCGCGTCTCCCTGTCATACGTCATCTCTGTAGGCATCTCGGCTATCGCCGAAAGATTCGTCACTCGACGAGCGTCGTCAGCGGGTAACCGAACATCATCGGCAGGTCTCCTGCTCGACTGATCTACGAACACCGCGCCGTAGGTATGGAGCCACACTACTTCTCTACCGAAACTCATTGCCTGCTGAAACAGATCTGACCTTGTCGTCACGGGGATTCGGATGCCGGGAGTGGTCAGCTCGTCCGCAAAACGGTCGGTGAAACCGGAATGAGCGACCACTCCTGCTACGTATGCAACTACATCCTCAGCCGTGACTGGGCGTCCCGCTAACGTGGACAACGCGCCCAAGAGGCCGGCGGCTACATTTGGTCGACCACCGGGATGCAGTAGCGGCACGGTTCGTCCACCTTCGCTGCCCTTAAAGTGGTCCATATCAGGGATGAGTGCCGAGAACACGACACCTGGGCCGTCACTGATCGGTTTTGAATGCTGCTCGACGACGAAGAGTTGGCCAGGGCGACGAGCAGACCAGAGATCAGGCGAAGGTCGGTGCATCAGCCGGCGGTCGGCTATGAGCCACTGGCGGTCGAATGAGCGATACCCGACTCGCACAAGCTTTGCTGCTTGGGCGTGGGTGAGGCTGGCTTCGGAGAGCGGTTTAGTGGTGGCTTGCTCGGTATCCGGTCCTGCCAGTGGTTTGGTGACCGTCTCGAGGCTTGATGACGACGTTTCTTTAAAGAGCTCCTTTTTATAGGTCAGGTCACTCTCGGCGATGAGTCGCTCGAGCCGTTTAATCAGAATATCTCTCGCCGGGGCATATACCCATGTGCGATTTGGTTTCACACCTGGCGCGGTCCAAGGAAACAGATCATTGAGCGCAGGAAAGTCGTCCCAGTCGGTGTCTGCGGCAGGGGTAAACGGTGCTTGCCACGCCGTGCGTGCCTGTCGCCACTTGTTGCCGTCCAGGTTCAGCGCAGCCAACGCTGCGTACTTCTCGATTCGGCGGCCGTGAATCGCTGTGTAGTGGATGATTGCCGGCACATCTGAGTCGCAGTCTGGGCGACGGGTGAAGATCGCGATGGCGAGTGGTTGCTGTACTCCGGGGAAGATCCGTGTGGCGACGTCTGGTCGCATTCCCTCTGGGGAAACGTCGATGATCCAGCCCTCGCTGGTGGTGCGGCGCAGGTATTCGCGCATGCCCTTAAATCCGGCACCGCGGAGGTAACCCGAGGTGGTGATATAGCAGACGACACCGACATCGCCATCGGGAACGTTTGCGTTCGCGTCGAACACCTTCCATGTCGCCCAACGCCAGAAATAGATGTACAGGTTTTTGAGTACGTACTCGGTACGACCGTTTCCCTCGGCCCGGAAATCGTCCAGCGGGCAATAGCCGCTTCCCCTGGCCGTCTTTTCGCTGTCGCTACCGTTTTCAATCCAGCCTCCCCGGCCCTGAGCTCGTTCGTCGTACGGAGGGTTGCCGATCACCACGGTGACCTTCGTCTTTGCCTTAATTTGAGCCGCGCGCGAACGAGAGCGGCTGATTAGTTCGAGGCCGGACCCGAGCTGTGTCTGTTCAGCATGGGGATCGTCGAGAGTGTCGGTGACGTATAGCCCTAGACCTCTCGGTGGCAGGCTGGCGCCGAGGTCAGTCAGCAGATCGGTGGCTCGAAGCTCGGCAACGGCAAAAGGTCCGGTTTGAAGCTCGAAACCTACGAGGCGCTCGGCGAGTTGACTTACCGCGCCGGATACCGCCCCTCTTCCGTCACGCTCAGCGACTCGCTCTGCCACATGCTCAATAACCGTGTGAAGGAAAGTTCCCGTTCCCATTGCCGGATCAGCCACGACCACGTTTGGATCTGCGAAACCTGCACTTCGACCAAGACGGGTTTCAAGGACCTCTTCGGTGAGGCGCACCATCTGCTCCACCACCTCGCGAGGGGTGTAGTACGAGCCGGACTGTTGTCGGAGCAGGGGGTCGTATACATCTAGGAACGTCTCATACAGGTGTAGATACGTGTCGCGACGACCGCCACGGATCTTCGGCCACTGCACCGCTTCGGTTACTCGAACCAGCAGGTCGATGGTGACCCTGAAGTCATCTGCGACGTAGTCGGTTAGTAGTTGAAGCGCTCGAGCCATGAGTGAGTGCTGTCCGGCAAGCTTTGTTCCTACCGCATGTAGTCCGCCAGCCCCGGCAAGGCTGATGTCCTCTGTGCGGGCTAGGAGTAGAGCAAACGTGACGGTTTGTGCGTAGCCGTCGGCGAAAGTCGCATCACTCGCAGTCGGAAACAGCAACTGCCGCCAGTCTCGGGCGAGTCCGTGGAAGGGCTGGTCCTCGGCGCGTCCACCCGCCCTGATACTGCGTTTCTCCATTGCGAGCTGATCAATCACTTCACCGCGCAGAAGGCGAGTAAGTGGTGCGATGGCTCGAACAAGCGCGATGACGCTGGTGATTGGAGCCGGTTCCCACCGCAGGAAGTCGGTTATTCGCTGCTCGAACTCCGAAGGCGCGACAAGTTTACTGCCAGCTACTCGAAGGCTTCCACCGGCAAGATGAATCGGATCCCCAACGAGTTCGCTGTCTCTGTAAAGTCGCCACTCCGTTCCATTGGTATAGATAAGGTTTGGGAGATCCTTCTGTCTGGTCCACTGTTTAAGGTCGTGTCCACGCATCGAGTCGGGGTCCAAGTTGGCGCCCGGCTTCTTGACCTCCAGGTATCCAGTGATTGCCCCGCCAACGCTTATCGCGTAGTCCGGGCGAACCCCACGGTCATTGTCCCGGACCTCATCGTGTGGCACGACATCGAGCTCTAGTTGTGCCCCAACAGCGGCAAGTAGCTGCTCAATCGGCGCCCGAATCGCGGCTTCAGCTTCTCCAGGCCCCGCCAACTTCGCCTTGCAGCGCTCGCCAAACTCAGAGACGGCAGAGCCTAGCCAAGACGACGACACAGGCAGTGACCTTTCAGCTGGCGGAGATCTTCACCGCAATTGTCCGCTATGACGACGAACGATGATTGCCTGACGCGCCGTCTACGTACGGTGGATTTGGCGCCTTCGGTGGTGCGCGCCCTGCGCGGGACTTATTGAGTCCAGGGGCGGAGTTCTCGTGCAGATCACCCACCACACCGATTGCTATTATTGCTGCATGATCGACGCTGGCGGGTGGGGCGCGATCCGCGACCTGGCGGATCGCCAGTTCGGCCTGTTCACTACCGCCCAAGCCCGCCACCTCGGCGTCGCTCCCTACGTACTCGCCCGGCTCGCCGATCGTGAGGCCATCGTCCGGGTCCATCACGGCGTCTACGAGCTCCCCGAATCCTCGGCCTGGACGACCCTCGGTGACTGGGCGGCACAGTGGTTGGCGCTGCACCCGGCCGCCGACATCGAGGAACGCCGCGCCCACCCCGACAGCGTCGTGAGTCACGCCGCCGCCGCCCAAGTGCTGCGGCTGGGCACGATCACCGCATCGGGGCTCGAGCTGAGCAGCCCCCACCGGATCAGCGTTCGCGATCCCTCGGTGCGCACCTGGCGCCGGCCGATCGGTGACCGCGGCCGCGACTGGGACCTCGTCGACGGACTGCCGGTGACCACACCCGCCCGTACTGTGGCTGACCTGCTGGTCACCCACGGCGACGGCGGGCACATCGGGACCGCGCTGCACACCTGCCTGAGCGAGTCACTGGTCGACGCCGACGAACTGATCGCAGTGTGTGACCGGGCCGCGCCGCGCTGGAACTACGCCTCGGGCGCCGAGCTGTTCACCTCGCTGCTCGATCAGGCCCAGATGCCGGCCGGGCCGGTGCTGGTCGGCTGATGCCCTATGCGCCGAAGAGGCCTTCCGAGCCGGACTGAGAGCCCGCCTGTCCGCTGGGGCTCGCACGAGCAGGTTCAGCCGCGACGAGCTCGCCCAAACCGTCACCCTCCAGTTGTTCCTGGCCCGGCTGTTCCGCTCCCCCTACGCCGAGCAGTGGATTCTCACCGGCGGCACCGCCCTGCACTTCCGGGCACCGACCCAAGCCCGCCCGACCGCCGACGCCGACCTAGTTACCCGCCTCGACGCCGAACACATGCAGCGATCGCTGCGCCAGGCCGCCCAACCCGGCCCCGGCGACTTCGGCGAGTTCGACGTCAGGATCACCGCGACCCGTAGCCCAGGCTTGTTCGCCGGACGTATCCACTACAACATTGCCGGACAACGGTTCTCCAACGCCAAACTCGACATCGCCACCCACCGGGAGATGCTGCTACCGCCCGAGATGTTGAGCCCTCACCCCGTGCTCGCGCTCGACGAACTCGACCCCATGCCCGTGATCCGGATGCAAGCCGCCGCCGAAGCGGTCGCAGACAAGGTCGCCGCGCTCTACGAGCTGCACGGCCCCCACGGCGACACCCCCTCGACCCGCGCCCACGATCTGGTCGACCTCGTCATCCTCGCCCGCACGCAGTCATTCGACGCCGAGCAGCTCCACACCGCGATCCGCCACCAAGAACACCGCCGCAGCCTGACGATCCCGGTGCCGTTGGTCCTGCCCAACCCGACCTGGGAACGTGACTACCCTCAGCACGCCGTCCACAGCGGTTTGCCGGCGCACCTGCACCAGCCCGACACCGCGCTCACGGCCGCCAACAGCCTCATCGAACCCGTCCTGAGAGGCACGACTGGGCACGGCCGGTGGAACCCCGACGACGGAGTCTGGCCCTCAGAGAGAACACGCACGATCGGAGAGCTGCTCGGCGACACCCGCGCACCACACGCGGCGCCCCGCACGCCCGCACCCGAGACCTCCAGCGAGTCAACGCCACCGAGCGTGGAGCGCTCCTCCGCCCATGAACCTGAGTTGTAGATCGCTTCGGTACGGAAGGAAGTGGTCAGCTCATGTAACCCGGGCGCTGGTGGACCCCCACCGGTTGGATGGCCGGGCTTAGTGTCTACGGCGACCGCTCTCTGGTAGGCCGCCGCCGACGACGTGAATGTGTCCGACAGCGTAGATTTCGCGACCGTAGCGTCGTTGGGGAGCTTGTCGCGCGAATGAGTTGTCGTGGATGTATTGGGTCTTCTTCTTGGCCTTGGCCTTCTTGATCGCGCTGCGCTTCTTGTTCGACGGACTGGGGGACCTCGACGGCGCGGCCGGGGGAGGTCCGCTTGGAGTGTCGCGACCGAAGGCGATCGTCGGGTGGTCTTCGCGGAGCTTCTCACGCTCGGAGTCGAAGTTCGCGATGCGTGCGACTTCGGTGGCGGATCACGGCGAGCTGGGGTAGCGGGCCGGTGACATCGGCGAGCCCATGGATGGCCAATGCGGTCGTTCCGGTGACGACGTGGTCAGGCCAGGTGGCCGCCAGGCGTTCGCCGGGAAACAGGAACGTGCCTGCCGCGACCCACGCCAGCCGAGCTGACTCGAGGACACCCTCACCGACACGGGGGGGGGTCGCGCATGACTCGATGCGCGACTGGCACCAGATACTTGTTCTGCCGCAACCTCTTCAGGTCAGTCGCCGTCATCTCGAATCGAGCGCACTGGCCAGTGGTGAGGAAGCCCCACTGCTGGGCGCGAACGTCTGCGGTGTCGATCCACCGCAACGTCAACTGCGGGTTAAGGCGGGGGAGGTGCGCGGTCACGGTGGCCGGTCAGTCCTTGTCGACGGTAGATACGTCTCCATACTCGCCTATCCGACTGTCCGACTTCACGAGCAGCGGCGCCATTGCGGCCGTCTGCCCGTTCTGGTCGTTTGTTGCCGATATGACGACTGAAGCCGCCGATCCGCATCAGGGGTTGACGGCTTCAGCGTGTTGAGGGACGGTGCCGGTCAGTGCGCCTCTCGGCGAGTGGCCGCACGCAGCGACGGAAAGGGGTGAGGCCCGGGGCAATGAGCCCGCCACCGTCGCACCAGTCAACGGCGGCCCCGCCCGCGGTATTCCGCGCGGGCTGGCCGATCTATTCGGCGAGCTTGGCGACCGCCTGGGCCCAGAGGAAGAACTTGTTGGTGCCCAGGTCCCGCACGGTCTTGATGTTGAACGCCGCCTGGAGCTTTTCGGCGTCGCCGTCGCTGACGCCTTGCAGCGCCGCGACAGGTGCGTCGGCCAGCTCGGCCAGCGACTTGTCTTCGTATGCCTTGTCGAACTTGTCTGCGATTCCAGCCATGACCACTCCTTGAGAGTTCTCGACGACAGGGTTCGCAACACCCGGGAGGGTGCCGCGCCCGCAGCTTAGGAGACTGCTGAAATAGTCGGCGTCGTTTCGGTGTGGGGTGAGCGGGTTTGCCTGGTGGGCTGGGATCCCCAGCGACAGCGGCACGATGATCGCGGCCCCGATGCCCATGACCGCGCGGGCGGCGATCAGCGAGCCGGTGGACCCGCTGAAAGCGGCCCAGGCCGAGGCGGCGACGAAGGCGACCAAACCTATCAGCAGCAGCCGTTTGCGACCGTAGCGGTCACCGAAGCCGCCGGCGGGCAGCATGAGCGCGGCGAAGACCAGGGTGTAGGCGTTGACGATCCACTGCAACTGGGTGGTGCTCGCGCCGAGGTCTTGGGCCAGGGTGGGCAGGGCGACGTTGAGAACCATCAGGTCCAGCCCGACGGTGAGCAGGGCGACGACCAGCGCCGCCAGCCCTGCCCACCGACGTGACGGGCCCGGCTCAGTCCCGGTCGTCGGCGTGGTGTTCGGGTGAGAGTGGTTCTCGCTCATCGGAGTTTCCGATCAGAGTGGCGATGATGAGGGCGGTCGCGCCGAGCACGATGAAGGTGTCGGCGAGGTTGAAGGTGGGCCACCAGCCGGTGTGCAGGTAGTCGGTGACCACACCGTCGGGGGCCCGGTCGATGACGTTGGCGGCGGCACCGCCCAGGATCGCGGCGAGCGCGACGCGGGTGAGCAGGTTCGCGCGCGGCGCGACCACCCATCCGCCGACCGCGACCGCGGTGGTGATCACCGTGGTGAGCGTGAGCATCACCCAGCTCGGTGCGTCGGCGGCGATCGAGAACGCCGCTCCCGGGTTGAACGCCAACTTAAGGTCCACCGGACCCGCCTCGATCGGGGCCCCGGCCAGCGTGGTCTGCGCCCACGCTTTGAGCGTGAGGTCGATACCGGCCAGCGCGGCCGCGGCAGCGACCCACCGCAGTCGCCGCCCCCACCGCGACACGGTGGGAGCAGACGACGCGGTGGCGGTCACGCGGGCGCTCCGGCCAGTACCGGTGCGGGCTTTGCCGCCGAATCGGTCAGCGAGGCCAGGGGTTTGGTGCGTCCGGCGCGGACACCGTTGGCGATGACGACGATCTCGGCGAGTTCGTGCACCAGCACCACCGCCGCCAACCCGAGAATCCCGAACAGCGCGAGCGGGATCAAGATCGTGATCAACCCCAACGACAAACCGACGTTTTGCAACATGATCCGGCGAGCCCGACGAGCGTGCTCGAGAGCCCGCGGCAGGTGCCGCAGGTCCTCACCCATCAACGCCACATCCGCGGTTTCGATAGCGACATCGGTGCCCATCGCGCCCATCGCCACACCGAGGTCGGCGGTTGCCAGTGCGGGGGCGTCGTTGACGCCGTCGCCGACCATCGCGGTGAACCGGTCGCTGCGCAGTTCGCCCACGATGTGGGCCTTGTCCTCCGGGCGCAGATCCGCGTGCACGTCCTCGATCCCCGCCTCAGCGGCCAGAGCGGCGGCGGTGCGGGCGTTGTCACCGGTGAGCATCGAGACCCGGATTCCCAGCGCGTGCAATCGGTCGATGACCTCGTGTGCCTCGGGCCGCAGTTCGTCGCGCACAGCGATCGCACCGATCACCTGGCCGTCGAGCTCGATCAGCACCGCGGTCGCCCCCGCGTGCTGCATCCGTTCCACATCGGCGGCCAGAACACCCGGTTCGATCCAGCCCGGACGGCCCAGCCGCGCCCGGCGTCCGTCGACGCGGCCGGTCAACCCGGCACCGGTGACCGCCTCGACGTCGGTGGCGGGAGTGACGGTGTCGACGGCGGCGAGGATGGCGCGGGCGAGGGGATGTTCACTGCGCGATTCCAGCGCGGCCGCGACCGCCAGCACCCGGTCCCCGTGCACACCGCCGGTGGCGGCGATCTCGACGACGGCAGGCTTGTTCGCCGTCAGCGTGCCGGTCTTGTCCAGCGCGACCTCGCGCACCCGGCCCATCGCCTCGAGTGCGGCACCGCCCTTGACCAGCACACCCAGCTTGCTCGCCGCACCGATCGCGGCGACCACGGTCACCGGCACCGAGATCGCCAGCGCGCACGGTGAGGCGGCGACCAGCACCACCAGCGCACGTTCGATCCAGGTGACCGGATCCCCGAAGAGCGCGCCAATCACCGCGATGGCTGTGGAGGCGATCATGATGCCGGGCACCAGCGGTTTGGCGATCTTGTCGGCCAAGCGTTGAGCGTCGCCCTTGCGGGCCTGCTCGGCCTCCACGATCCGCACGATCCGTGCCAGGGAGTTGTCCTCGGCGGTCGTGGTGACCTCGACGGTCAGCACACCGGTGCCGTTGATCGCCCCGGCGAACACCTCCGCGCCCGGCCCGGCTTCTACCGGTACCGATTCGCCGGTGATCGCCGAAACATCCAGCGCGCTACGCCCGTCGACGATCACCCCGTCGGTCGCGACCCGCTCACCGGGGCGCACCAGCATCCGATCCCCGACGCGCAGCTCGGCAGGGGCGATGACGGTTTCGGTGCCGTCGCGTAGCACGGTGGCCCGGTCCGGTACCAGGTTCAACAGGGCGCGCAGCCCGCGGCGGGTGCGCGCGACCGCGTACTCCTCGAGGCCCTCGCTGATGGAGAACAGGAACGCCAGCATGGCGGCTTCGCCGACCTCGCCGAGGATCACCGCGCCGATCGCGGCGATCGTCATCAGCGTGCCGACACCGATCTTGCCCTTGGCCAGCCGTTTGAGCGTGGAGGGGACGAAGGTGTATGCACCGACGAGCAGTGCGGCGATCTCCAACCCCAACTCGACGGCGCGTGGGCCGCCGGTCCAGCCGACGATCAGTGCCGCGACCAGCAGCACTCCGGCGACCGCGGCGGCGCGCAGTTCACTGACTTCCCAGAGCTTTTCGGGTTCGCGTTCCTCGGCCTCGCCGTCACCGGCGGGTTCGTCGTGGCCGCAGCCGCATGCGTCGCTCATGCTCGTACCTCCGCGCTCTCCGTCTCGGTGGTGGAGTCGGTGCCGTAGTTCGGGCACAACGCCACCGCATTGCCTGTCGCCGCGAGCAAGGTCTCTGCCGAGGCGAGTAGGTCCATCAACTCCGGGCGGGCCAGGCTGTAGAACACCTGCCGCCCTTGCGGGCGGCCCACGACCAGCCCGCAGTCGCGCAGGCACGCTACGTGCGCCGATACCGTTGACTGAGCCAGTCCGAGCCCGGCCATCAGGTCCAAGACCCGCGCTTCCCCGCACGCCAGCCGGTGCACGATCGCCAACCGTGTCGCATCGGAGAGGCTGTGGAACAGGGCCACCGCCGGATCCAACCCCTGCGTCTCGACGAGGCAACCCCCGCCATCATTAATCGCCATAAAGCGATGATAGCGGCGAAAGCTATTGATATCGAGTGAGAGTGTGATTAATCTCGTTTCAACGATTACATCGTGATATGGCGATCAATTCGTGGTCGCTACGGAGGGAGGACGCGTGAACCAGCAGAAGTCCGCCGTCGTCGAGAACTCGCCTCAGCAACCATCGCCGCCGGGCTCGCCCGGAGTGCTATATCGGTGGGGCGTTCTGATGGCCCGGCGCAGACGTGCGGTCCTGGCGGTCTGGGGACTGCTGCTGGTGGTGTGCGCGGTGGCCTACCCGCTGCTCGAGAACCGGCTCGGTGCGATGGATTTCGGTGTCGAGGGCTCGGAGTCCACCGAGGTGGATCGCCTGGTTGCCCGGCACTTCCCGCAGTTCGGTACGGAACAGGCGGTCATCGTGCTGCAGTCTGGCGCGGTCACCGCCACCGACGCCGAGTTCCGTGCAGCGGTGGCTCGCACGATCACCGCCGCCACCGCGGTCGAGGGCGTGGTCGACGTCGTCGGCCCCTACGACGGGCTGCCCGGATCCCAGATCTCGGCCGACGGTCACGTCGCGATCGCGCTCGCCGGCATGGACGGCGACATGGCCGAACGCGCGAAAGTCGCGCGCGACCTGCAAGACGCCATCGCCACCACCGGCGACGATTCCATCGACGTAGGGGTCACCGGGTACTCGGCGGTACAGAACGCGGCCACCGAACTGCAGAACGCCGACCTGGCCCGCGCCGAGGCAATCGGCATCCCGGTCGCGCTGGTCCTGCTCGTCCTCGCCCTCGGCGCCCTGGCCGCAGCGGCGGTCCCGATCGCAGTGGCCATCGCCGGGATGCTGACCGCGGTCGGAGTGTTGTTCACCCTCACTGCTGTGACCGCGTTCGATTCGCTGACCGTGGCCATGGCCACCATGGTGGGCCTCGGCGTCGGTATCGACTACGCGATGTTCATCGTCAGCCGCTTCCGCGAAGAACTCACCCACCACACCGGGCCAGACCATGCCGCGATCAGCGGCGCCGTCGGTCGCTCCCTCGCCACAGCAGGCAAAACGATTCTGGTCTCGGGCTTGGTGGTGATGATCTCGCTGTGCGCGTTGATCATCATCCAGGCACCGATCTTCCGTGGCATCGCCATCGGCGTCGCCACCGCCGTCACCAGTATGCTCACCGTCGCCGTCACCCTGCTACCCGCCCTGCTCGCCGCCTTGGGCCCGGCTGTCAACCGCGGTAGTCTCCCGGCCCGCTGGCGCCCTGCCGACAGCGCCACCGACGCTCCCGGCGTTCTCGGTGGCCGCTGGGCGCGCTGGGCGTATCTCGTCATGCGCCGACCCGTCCTCTTCGGCACCGCGGCCGCAGCGGTGCTGGTCCTCGCCGCGCTGCCGGTATTCGGGATCCGCTACGGCCTCGACATGGGCACCACCGCCCTCGACGACACCCCGACCGGACGCGCCAGCACCGCATTGAACACCAACTTCCCGCCCGGAGCACTCTCCCCGGTCGAGATCATCGCCACCGGCCCCAGCGACACCCCACTCACCGCAGACGCCGAAGCACGGGTCAACCGATTCCTGACCGAGATCGACGGCGACGCCCGCATCGACACCGTCCTGCCCGCCCAGCTCAATGACGGTCGAATGCTCGCGATGGCGATCCCCTCGGTCACCTTCGACTCGATGGCCGCCACCGACCTCGTCCGCGACCTGCGCAACACAGCCGCCGGCGCAGCCGGAGCCGAGATCCGCATCGGCGGCAGCACCGCCGAATTCGTCGATCTCTCCGACGAAATGACCACCAAACTTCCGCTGGTCGTAGCCCTGGTGCTGACCGCCTCGCTGGTCTTCCTCATCGCCGCTTTCCGCAGTATCGCCTTACCCCTCAAGGCCATCGCGATGAACCTGCTCGCCACCGGCGCCGCCCTCGGTATCACCGTCGCGGTGTTCCAGTGGGGTCTGGGCGAGAACGTCCTCGACTTCACCAGCCCCGGATTCGTGCAGGTCTACCTACCCACCGTGGTGTTCGCGCTACTGTTCGGGCTCTCGATGGACTACGAGGTGTTCCTGATTCGTCGCATCCGCGAATACTGGGACGCCAGCGGCGACAACCAGCGCGCCGTCGCGGCCGGGCTCACCCACACCGCACGCCCCATCACCGCGGCCGCCGCGATCATGATCGCCATCTTCGCAAGCTTCCTCACCGCCGACATCCTCGAACTCAAACAACTCGGACTCGCCCTTGCCGTCGCCGTCGCCATCGACGCCGTCCTCATCCGCCTCGTCCTCGTCCCCGCCCTCATGCGCCTGCTCGGCGGCTGGAACTGGTGGCTGCCCGCCCTCAGGTTTCGCCCACCCAACACTCGCGCACCACGGGCCGCCGCTGAGTAGCGCGGCGATCAGACCAGGTTGATTCGTCGCGGACACGGGACCGGCCGCCGGGGCCACACCGCCCTCGGGGGCAACCGTCACGGCCGGTCTGACCTTCGAGTCGAGTCGAAGGTTCAGGGTCGCGGGGTGGTGATGATGCGTATTACCCAGCTGGCGCGGCGGAGCGGTGTCCCTGCCACCAGCTGCGGCTCTACGTCGGATCTGGCCGAGTTCGTGGAGGCCGGACCGTTCCTGGAAGCGTTCCTCGTGTTGATCGTCATCCCACTGACGCTGGCGTGGCTCACCCCAGGTGTACCGCGCGCCGGGACCGGGCAGCGGGTCTCGGCGCGCGGTGAGCACCGGCGATGGCGCCGTTGATGGCTACGGTGCTGATCACCGTGGTGGCCTCGCAGGCGCCAAACTCGGTGACGGCCTGAGCCAGGTCGCGGCGGTGGTGCGGGCCGGAGTGCCCGCGTCGCCGGAAGGTGTGGCTGCGCAGCCCTCATCGCAGCCGCGGGCGCGAGTCATTGGCGGGACCAGATCAGTCCGAGGAGCCCGAGTCCGATGGGCGAATCCGAGCGGTTGGAGCCATGACAGGCTCACCAGCAGCGTGCCGCTGCTCAGTGCTACGGCCGCGATCAGCAGCGGGGCACCACCGCGCAACAGCCCAGGCAGCAGTGCCGCGGTCCCGATGCAAGCCCGCCAGCGGCGTGTCTAGGTCGCAGCAGCCACAACGGCCTCCCCCGCAGCTCGCCGAGCCACCGCTGCCTGGCGCTGGGTTCGGTGTCGATGGGACAGGGCAGCAGGGGGATTCGCTGCGCTCGAGCAGGTCTTCGCGTCCGGCCGCCAGCGCGGCGGCCAGGGTGTCGCCGGACCGCGGTGAGTTCGGCGAGCTCGGCATCGACCTCGGCGAGCTTGACACCCAGTCCCAGCCGCGGTGAACCCGCCGACGGTGAGCGGCTGCCGAGACGTGAGGGCTGTCGAGGGCGTTCATGTCCGGTCACCGTCCGGTACCTGGTCGATGCGGGTGCAGCACGTCAGGGCGGCGGCGTTGTCGGCCGCGAGCAACCGGGCGAGCAGCACCAGTTCGGCCACGCGCGGGTCTCCGACCGTGTACCGCAGCTTCTTGCCGTCGCGGCGCGCGACGATGTATCCGCAATCGGCCAGACACGACAGGTGCACCGACACCCGCGGCTGGGAGATGCCGGCGTGGGCGACGCAGTCGGCCGAGGTGCGTTCGCCGGCGAGGATGTATTCCAGCAGCTTCAACCGGGTCGGATCCGACAGGGCGCGAAAGAACTTCGCCGTCGTATCCAGATGTGTGCACGCCAGCTCGTCGCCGGGCACGGCGGTCGTGGACCGGGACATGGGGCACCTCCACACCACTTGAACTATTCGCTTAAGCGCATAGTATGAGCCCTGTAGGTATTCGTCAATGCGAATAGCAGCCGTTGGCTGGCGACGCGGTTGCTCAACCCCTCAGGAGGCAGGCGTGGCCACGACACAATCCCGTCCGGATCTGGCGATCGTCGGGTCCGGTTCGGCGGCGTTCGCCGCCGCTATCGCCGCGGTCGGCCACGGCAGGTCCGTGGTGATGATCGAGCGCGACACCGTCGGTGGCACCTGCGTGAACGTCGGGTGTGTGCCGTCGAAGACGTTGCTGGCCGCCGCGGAGGCCCGCCACGCCGCAGCCGCCGCCGACCGGTTTCCCGGCCTGGGTGCCGCTGCGGTGCCGCTGGATTTTCCGGGCCTGATCGCCGGTAAGGACGCGCTGGTCGCGCAGCTGCGGGCAAACAAGTACATCGAGCTGGCGGGCGAGTACGGGTGGGAGATCGTCTCCGGCACGGCAGTGTTCGACGGCACGAGTGCGGCGCCGGGGTTGCGGGTCGGAGCGAACGACGGCGGGACCCGGGTGATCGAGGCTGGCCATTACCTGATCGCGACCGGTGCGACGCCGTGGATCCCGCCGATCGACGGTCTGGTCGAGGCCGGGTATCTGACCTCGACCACCGCCATGGACCTGAAGCGGCTCCCGGAGTCGCTGATCGTGATCGGCGGCAACACTGTCGGGCTCGAACAAGCCCAGTTGTTCGCCCGCCTCGGCACCCGGGTGACGGTGATCGAGGCCCTGGGGCGGCTGGCGCCGGGCGAGGAACCGGAAATCTCGGCCGCGATCGAGGCTGTCTTCGCCGATGAGCATATCGCCGTGTTGACCGCGGCCACCGTCGAGAAGGTCCTGGCCGGTGGCGGCCACAAGCTGGTGAGCGTGCGCACTCGGGCCGGGGTCAGCGAGCTGCGGGCCGAACACGTGTTGGTCGCGACCGGTCGCCGCCCGAACACCGCGGGGCTGGGCCTGGAGGCGGTCGGGGTCGGTGTCGACGGGCGCGGCGCGGTGATCGTCGATGACCGTCAGCGCACCGGCAATGCCCGGATCTGGGCGGCCGGGGACGTGGCCGGGGGCCCGCAGTTCGTGTATGTGGCCGCCGCGCAGGGAACGCTGGTGGCCGACAACGCGTTCGCCGACGCGGATCGGGTCCTGGACTACGCCACAGTGCCGCGGCTGACGTTCACCAGCCCCGCCATCGCCGCCGTGGGGCTCACCGAGGCCGAGGCGGTGACGGCCGGATACCGGTGCCGGTGCCGGACGCTGGCGTTGTCGAGTGTGGCGCGGGCGCTGGTCAATCGCGATACCCGTGGCCTGGCCAAGATCGTCGCCGACGCCGATACCGGCCGGATCTTGGGCGTGCACGCGCTGGCCGAGGGTGCCGGAGACCTGATCACCGCCGCCGGATACGCGATGACCGCGGGTATGACCGTCGACCGGCTCGCCCACAGCTGGGCGCCGTATCTGACCATGGCCGAAGCGTTGAAACTGACCGCCCAGACCTTCACCACCGACGTGACGAAACTGTCCTGCTGCGCAGGCTGACGATCTCCTCCAGGAAAGGCCGAGATGAACGGGCACATGACGATCGGCGTGTTGTCGGCGCGGACCGGGGTGAGGGTGAAGGCGTTGCGTGAATACACCGACCTCGGGCTCATCCACACCCTGGGGCGCAGCGCGGCCGGCTACCGCCTGTACACCGATGACGCACTGTGGTGTGTGCGGTTCATCGGCGAGCTGCGCGGGCTTGGGCTCACCATCGCCGAGATCTGCCAGCTCACCGATGACGCCGTCGATAGTGGAGACGGAGCGGTCGGCGCGCGTCTGGCCGAGCTACTGGAGCGGTCGCGACAGCGGCTGCACCGCCGGATCAGCGACGCCCAGCAGATCCTCGACCGCATCGACGACTTCACCAGCATCCACCGTGCGCGGTGGGCCGCCGACGATGTGTGCTGGACCGAGGTCCGTGCCGATGCCCGACGCGGGCTTGACTCTGCCCCCGGGGGCAGACCCTACCGTCATCGACATCGCACCCGACGCATTCTCGGAAAGGCTGACTCTCATGAGCACCGACTCCATTCCCGCCGACGTTTTCGCCACGATCGCACCAGCCGACCGTGACCGGGCGCTGCTGCGGGCCGCGCTGCGGCTGCTGGCCCACGGAGCGCCGGTCACCGTCACGGAGTTGGCGGCCGCAGCCGGTGTCGACGCCGGAGATCTCGAAGAGACACCGATCGGCGCCGACATCGAATACGACGAGCAGGGCCGGGTCCTCGGGTGGGGATTGACCCTGAATCCGACCCCGCACCGATTCACCGTCGCAGGCCATCAGCTCTACACCTGGTGTGCGCCCGACACGCTCGTCTTCCCCGCCGTGATCGGGGCGAGCGCACACGTCGAATCCGAGTGCCCGGTTACCGTCAGCGCCGTGCGATTGACCGTCGATCCAGTCACGGGAGTCACCGACCTGCAACCGGCCGCCGCGATGGTGGGCTGATTGTGCTAACCGGCTGCTCCACCCGGGAACAACCCACATCCCCACCACCGTCGGCAACCTCAGCAGAGAGCGCAACACTGACCCCAGAACTCGACCACCTCCACGCCCTGCACATCCGCGCCGACGGCACTATCCTCGCCGGAACTCACACCGGCGTAATCGCCCTCACCGCAGATGGAACCACCAGCCGGGTCGGCGTCTCCGACGACGACTTCATGGGACTGGCCGGGGTAACCGGCTCTGATCGGATCTTCGCCTCCGGCCATCCCGGCCCGCGGAGCTCGGCACCCAACCCGCTGGGACTCGTCGCCAGCGAAGATGGCGGGCAGACATGGACACCGAGATCGGTGGCCGGCGACATCGACTTCCACGCGCTCGCCACCAACGGACAACTACTCGTAGGCTTCGACGGAATCAACGGCCTGCTCGTATCGACCGATGACGGGAGAAGCTGGACCCCCGGCGCGCCCCTGGCCGCAGCAGCACTCGCGATCACCGACCGCGGCGTATGGGCGACTACCCCAGATGGCCTGCAACACAGCACCGACGACGCCCAGACCTTCACAACCGTTCCCGATGCGCCGGCCCTAGCTCTCCTGGCGGCCGCACCCGATGGCACGCTCTGGGGCATCGACACCGCCGACACCGTCTGGCGCAGCCCAGACGGCACACACTGGGAACAACGCAGCACCATCAATAGTGTCAACGCGCTGGTCGCCAGAAACGCCGAAAATGCATACGCCGCAAACGAACAATTGCTCTACACGCTCAGCTAACGGACTCGTGTGGAGCAACGAAGGAAGGAGGCGACTCAGATCCGGACGCGCTTTTGATCACGTCCACTCCACCCACTCCACGAGCAGGATCTGACAGACGGTGGCACCCGGCCGACCTGGGTGGTCACTCTCGACCACCTGACGGCACCCAGAAACGCCACGTCTTCGAAGACGTCACTGTCGTTATCGATGAGACGAGCAGCCCCGACTACCCCACGAACTTGCTGCGCGTGTCACAGCTGCGTGAGCACACCGAACCCGCGACCTCAAAGATCGCCTTGGGCGGGGACGGTTATCGAAGGCCGCCGGCTTCGGGCTGTGGATGCGAGTGCTGCAAGACGACGGCACGATCGGCGTGTATGGGCACATCAGCGAGACACTGGTGAGCGTCTGGCAGCGAGTCCTGGCCGGCGCGCAGATCGCAACGGTAGGAAACCGCGGCTACTCCACCGGCCCACACCTGCACTACAAGGTGTGGCAGCAAGATGGACCCAAACTCGATCCTGCACCGTGGTTGAGAACCCGGGGAGTCTACGTCGTCGGACGACCCGCCTTATCGGCGCGCGGGAGGTATGAGGACGAGTGGTCCCGCAGGTGTCGCGAGAGTTGTCGCACCACGGCCTCGACGTCGGCGAGCGGTGGCGAACACGCATCGGCGGGGACTACCTGTGGGGTGTCGCCACACGGCAACAATGAGGTCGACGTGACCGCTCGGCGGTCGCCCACCACGAAGACGTTTCGAACCTTCTCTCGCGCTGTGCAGCGGGTAGAGGAGCGCACAGCATTCAACTACTATCGTGGATAGTAAACCTAGTCCAGGCGCCGAGTGAGAGGGTTCGCCACAATCGATGGGCCGCGTAAGAAGGACTCGAGCTATCGAAGAGCCACGTGATCTCTTGGCGGCTTACGGTGCGCAGCCGCAGTGCTCGAGCGCTCGTGGATGCCGCGGGTCGGTCCGGGCAGGTATTCCGCGACTGCTGATGCTCGCAGCCTTGACGGCTGTGGTGATGTTATTGACCTCGTGCAGCTCAACCGGAGGCGCCTACAGCAACGAGATTCAGGCCGTTGACAGCTTCGCCGACATCGCACAGCCTTCCATTGCTGTGGCCACCGAAGGTGGCGGTCGACTCGCGCCCAACGCGGTTGTCGAACCTGGGCTTCCTATTGTTGTCACGGCCAGCCGCGGCGCGTTGACAAACGTCCGTATCCCCACAGCCAGCGGCCGTCCCTTGGCGGGCTCACTGAGCGAGGACGGCTCAACGTGGACAAGCACCCAACCCCTGGGATATTCGAAGCGGTATTCCGTTCAAGCCGAGGCCGTGGGCGTGGGCGGTCGATCGGTCGTCTCGCAGCGCTTCACCACGACCTCACCGGAGTCACTGACCAGCGCTGCCATCCTCGGCGAGAAAACCGTCGGGATCGCCCACACAGTCGGGGTGCGGTTCGCCGATCCCATCCCCGACCGAAAGAAGGCACAGGCGGCGATCACCGTGTCGTCTGACCCCCAGATGCGGGGTGCGTTCTATTGGATCAGCGACTCCGAAGTCCGGTGGAGGCCCGAACGCTTCTGGACGCCGGGCACCAAAGTCAGTGTCGCCGTCAACATTTACGGAGTCGACCTCGGCGACGGGCTCTACGGCGACGAGAACTTGTCCTACGACTTCACGATTGGCCGAGCTCAGGAAATCGTTGCCGACGACAACACCAAAACGATAGTCGTCAAACGAGACGGCAAGGTCATCCGCACGATGCCGACCTCGTTCGGCAAAGACAGCACTCCGACGCCCCGCGGTATCTACATGATCGGAGATCGCGTCGAGCACATCATCATGGACTCGTCCACCTACGGAGTGCCTGTCGAGTCCGCAGCGGGATACCGCACACCCGTTCAATGGGCGGTGCAAATGTCCTACAGCGGCATTTACATGCACGGCGCACCGTGGTCGATGTCGGCGCAAGGCAGCAGCAACGTCAGCAACGGTTGCCCAAACCTGAGTCCCACTGACGCGGAATGGCTCGTGAAGAACACCCTGCGCGGTGACCCCGTCACGGTCAAGAACACCAACGCCGACACACTGCCGGGAGTTGATGGACTCGGCGATTGGAACATCCCGTGGCCACAATGGAAGAACGGCAACGCAGACACCTAGTGGTGTGTCTCGGTTTTAGCTAACTCCTTGTTCGAGTGCGGCGCGGGCGCGGGCGACCTTGGCCAGGATCGACCTGGAGGTTGCGGTCCAGACATATGGTGTCGGGTTGTCGTTGTGGGCGTTGAGGTATTCCTCGATGCTCTCGATGAGGTCGGGCACGCTGGCGAAGATCCCACGGCGGATGTTCTTGTCGGTCAACTCCCGAAACCAGCGTTCGACCTGGTTGAGCCACGACGACGAGGTCGGGGTGAAATGGAAGTGAAAACGTTTGTGCCGCTCCAACCATCGCAGGACTTCGGGATGTTTGTGGGTGCCGTAGTTGTCCAGGATCACGTGCACCTGCAATCCCTTGGGGACTTCACGGTTAACGGTGTTGAGGAACGTGATGAACTCGCTGTGGCGATGTCTGGGTAAGCATTGTCCGATCACCGTGCCGGTGAGCACGTCGAGCGCGGCGAACAAGGTGGTGGTGCCGTTGCGTTTGTAGTCGTGGGTCATCGTAGCGGCACGGCCGGTGACCATCGGCAACGACGGCTGGGTTCGGTCGAGGGCTTGGATCTGTGATTTCTCGTCCATACACAGCACAATCGCCTTGTCCGGCGGTGTCAGGTACAAGCCGACCACATCGATCAGCTTCTCTTCGAACTGCGGATCGTTGGATACCTTGAACGTGTCCACCCGATGCGGCTTAAGCCCAAGATCAGACCAAATGCGTTGCACGGTAGCCGGACTCACCCCAACATGGGCGGCCATCGTGCGGCACGACCAATGGGTATGCCCGGGTGGAGTGCTCGTCTTGGTCAACCGCACGATCTGGGGGTGTCAGATGGTCTGTGTAAGTCCAGTGCTCATCAGTGAGAGGACAATCTATGAGCATGGCGTTAGACGATAAGCAGCACGACGACGGTCAGCAGCTGCCTGAGT
>NZ_JAUZVK010000026.1:0-49965 GCF_031844505.1 Gordonia sp. AC31 | reverse complement strand
CGAAGCGAGCCTCGAAGGGTCTGATGACGACCGTTTCGATTGACACTCCGGTCCCGGAAGGAAGCGTCACGTGACAATTCGACCGGTTTGCATCCGGAACCGAGCAGCGAGCGGTGTCGTTGGCCAGTGGCGACGCGTGGCGCGGGTATGCCAACCCGCCGGAGAGTCACTGCCGCGGTCCGCGCTGCCAACACCCGGAACTGCCCTGGCGTCACAGCGGCCGCCGAGACTGCAACTCGGCAGCCGCTCGACCGACCGGGCCTCGACCCGGTCCGGGCAATGAACGGCTTCGGGCTCTCTCGTCCCGTCCGGCACACGTGGCCATCCACCGCGCTACGAGGACGTCCACGGTGCGAGTTGGCGCTACCGCCATGTGCAGCAACGTCGCCGACTGAGTCGGCCACCGGGCGCGGGGGATCGAGGCATCCGAAGGTGACGGTTACGCATTCCGCCGGCGACATCCCGGGACGCTCGGCCGCAACCCGAGTTGCAAGGGGCGCCGACCGTCGACTCGATCGTGCACAGCAACGCCCCGCGCGCATCCGTTCTGTTCGCCGACTCAACGGACGGGTCGTGTTTCACGTGAAACAACAACCGTGTAACTAGCCCACAGCGCGCAACGCCGACGAAGCGCCACCCGCTATCGCGGCACACAACCCAAGCAGTACCCGGAGACGAAGCAGGCCCCGACCGAGACGGTCGGGGCCTGTTCAGCTCCGTGGGGGAGGGGAGTACTTGCTACGAGGGGAGGACCACCACGCGACGTTTCGGCTCTGCACCCTCGCTCTCGCTGACGACGCCGTCGACGACCGCGACCGCATCGTGCACGATCTTCCGCTCGAACGGGGTCATCGGATCCAGCGCTTCGCGCTCGCCGGACGACAGGACTCGCTCGGCGACCTCACGACCGAGGCGTGCCAGCCGATCGCGGCGATCAGCCCGCCAGCGGGCGATGTCGAGCATCAGGCGGCTGCGTTCACCTGTCGCCTGCTGGACCGCAAGGCGGGTCAGCTCCTGGAGCGCGTCGAGGACCTCGCCCTTGCGCCCGACGAGCTTCGTCAGGTCGTCGCCGCCATCGATGCTGACGACTGCTCGGTCGCCATCCACATCCAGGTCGATGTCGCCATCGAAGTCGAGGACGTCGAGCAGCTGCTCGAGGTAGTCGCCGGCGATCTCGCCTTCTTCGACCAGACGGTCTTCGTCGTCTTCGTCCTCATCCGAGCCGTCGTCATCGGTCTCGTCGTCATCGGTCTCGTCGTCGACGTCGGTCGCGGCCGCCTCGTCATCGTCGGCGTCGCTATCCGCCGCTTCCGTGACGGCGTTGTCCGCCACCGCACCGTCGTCGCCGACAGCCGACGAAGACGTATCGGCCTGGTCCTCGGTCTGGGGTCCCGCCGTGGTCTCGGCGTCCGTACCGGCTTGAGTTGCAGTCTCTGCTGTCATCTCATTCACCTAACTTCTGTGCTTCATCGAACAAGTCTGGGGCGGTCATCGTTTGCCACCGCGTTTGTTTCCGCGTTTGGCTGTCGAACGGCTTCCGCGGTTGTGGTTCTGCTTCTTGCCCGGTGCGGCGCCGGCGCCGGGACGTGTGGGCTTCTGACCCGGCTTGGGTTTGGCTCCCGCCCCGGTGTCCGCTGCGGCCGTCGTCGACTCGTCGGGCGACGCATCTGCGTCGACACCGTCGGACCCGGCCTTGTCCGACGATCCATCCTTCGAGAGGGAGACGCTCGTCGAGTCGGCGCCGTTGGTGTTCGTCGCGGCGGGCTTCTTCTTCCGGTCGGGTCGCGCGCCCGGCTTCGGCGCATTGGCCTTCAGCTTCTCCTGCTTGAGGAGCTTGGCCTCTTCCTCTTCCTTGGCGATGTGCCCGAAGACGATGTGCTGCTGGCCGTAGGTCCAGATGTTGTTGCTCATCCAGTACAGGAGGATGGCGACCGGGAAGAACGGACCGGTGACGAGGATGCCGATCGGGAAGACGTACAGCGCGAGGTTGTTCATCATCCGGGTCTGCGGATTCTCCAGCGCCGCTTCGGGCTGACGGGCAACCGACGCACGCGAGTTCAGGTGCGTCGCGATGGAGGCGACGATCATCATGGGGATGACGACGAACGCGATCTGCGGGCGCGTGAAGTCGATGGGGGAGCCGGGCTCGACGAAGGCCTGGAACTCGGTCGCCGGCTCGACGAGGTAGGACGACAGCGGGACACCGAAGAGGCGGGCGTCGAGGAAGTTCTGCACTTGTTCGGCGCTGAACACGTAGTTGCCCTGGGACCGGGTCTCTGCCGCACTCATGCCGAGCTGACCCATGCCGGTGCCCATACGGTTGAACGAGCGCAGCACGTGGAACAGACCGATGAAGACCGGGATCTGGAGCAGCATCGGCAGGCAGCCGAGCATCGGGTTGAACCCGTGCTCCTTCTGCAGCTTCTGCATCTCCTCGGTCATCTTGACCCGATCCTTGGCGTACTTCTTACGGATCGCCTGGAGCTGCGGGTTGATCTCCTGCATCTTCTTCGTGGTGCGGATCTGCTTCACGAAGGGCTTGTAGAGAATCGCACGCAGGGTGAACACGAGGAACACCACCGACAGGGCCCAGGCGATGCCGTCGCCACCGGGGGAGTTCGGTGTGACATGGCTGAAGAGCCAATGCCAGACCCACATGATCCCGGAGACCGGGTAATAGATGAAGTCGAGCACGGGTCAGTTACCCCTCACTTGTTGTACTCACAGAGCACGCGTCTCGCCGGACGCGTGCTGATGGTTTCGAGGTCGGTGTGTGCCGGTCGCCGAGCGCCACAGGTCGCGGCACAGTTCGCCGAAGCCGCGTTCGGGAACCGGGTCGTAACCGGGTTTGTGCCAGGGCCCGCACTTCGCGAGCCGGATGACCGACAGCACCGAGCCGTAGAGGAAGCCGTGCCGGTCCAGTGCCTCGACCGCATATCCCGAGCAGGTGGGTTCGAACCGGCAGGACGGCAGACGCATCGGCGACACCCAGGTGCGATACAGCTCGATGAGGAAGATGACGGTGCGGCGGGGGAGGAGGCGGAGTCCGCGCCACAGGCGCGCGCCCGTTCCGCTCGAGGCCGCGTGCGGAGTTGTCGAATCCGCCTCGGTCTCAGGTGACGGCGTGGTGTCGGTGTTGCCCATCACCGCGGTCCCGCTCCGTCGGCCGACGCCGCGACGGCCTCGGACAGGGCGAGGACACGACGACTGGTGAACGCGTCGCGGAGCTGGTCGGCGAGCTCGTCGCTGGATCGCTCGGCCGCGCTTCGGCGGGCACGGACGACCACATAGGTCTCGTCGGGAAGCAAATGCGATGCGCCGGCGAATGCCGCGCGCAGTCGGCGGGCGACGAGATGGCGCGTCACCGCATTGCCGACGGATTTGCTGACCACGAGACCGAACCAGGGACCACCGGACATCGCCACGTTCCGTCGAAGGCCGCGGGGGTCGGGCCATTCACGACCGACCATCGCGAGATGGACGACGAAGTCACGACTGTTCACCCGCGCACCGGACTTGAGGGTGCGAGAGAAGTCGGATCCCCGTGAGATCCGATGAAGGGGCGCAGTCATCGAACAGCTGACCGGGCCCCGTACGGGACCCGGTGAGAGCCGACGATCAGGCGGTGAGCTTCGCGCGGCCCTTGGAACGACGGCCGCTGACGATCGCGCGTCCGGCGCGGGTCCGCATGCGCAGACGGAATCCGTGCACGCGCGCGCGACGACGATTGTTCGGCTGGAAAGTACGCTTGCCCTTGGCCACGGTGACTCCTTGTGCTCCCTGTGGGCACGCCGGTTACCCGGGCATGACCCACATGTTGTCGTTGGTCTGTTGATCCAGGACGGTGCCGAACTGGTGTCGGTGATGACTCGGCGAACACGGAAGTTCGCCGCGCAAATCCGCAACCTGGATGACCAGTCGAGACTACTGACACCGGGCGTCCAAATCAAACGACGACGTCCGTTCTCGGTGACCGTTCGCGACCAGTGTGTTCTGGGCCACGAAGGCAAGATTGTCAGCAGAATCGAGTCAAACGTCCCGATCGCTTTGTGGCCCTCCCCGACCTCTGTTACGTTCACTCACAGCGTCGGCCACCCCTCCCGTCGAGGTAGATCCTCGAGGACCTGGCTCCGACCGAAGTCCCCAGTTCGTCACCTTTGTACACAGGTGTGGATAACCCTGTGGAGAGACGGGGACTCCGGCGCAGATGCCACCGCTCTCGCGAACGCTGGTAGTTTTCCGGACCAGGAGGCCAGCCCCGTGACTTCAGACCGAGACACTTTCGGCGAGGTGTGGCAACAGGTCGTCGCCGAACTCAACGACGACGAAGCCGCACGCGACCACGAACCACTGACACGCCAGCAGAAGGCGTGGCTGTCACTGGTTCGACCCCTGACCCTCACCGAAGGCTTCGCCCTGCTGACCGTGCCGACGGCGCTGGTCCAGGAACAGATCGAGCGCAATCTCCGAGAGACCATCCGCTCGGTCCTCAGCCGCCACCTCGACGAACCCGTCGATCTCGGCGTCCGTATCGCCACCCCGCCCAACGACGAGCCGGTGGCGGAAACACCCGTTCCCGACGTACGGCCCATCGCCGGAGCGGCCGCAGCGGTCGACTACACGGCCGCCCCCGTCGGCGCGGGCCGCGCGCCGTCCCCGGTGCCGGAGTCGACGCGCCCGTCCGGCGACTGGGCGTCGTACTTCGCCGAGCGGCCGACCTCGACGCCGCCGGCCACCGGCGCAAACCTCAACCCCAAGTACACCTTTGACACCTTCGTCATCGGCGCGTCGAACCGGTTCGCGCACGCCTCGGCGGTGGCGGTCTCGGAAGCCCCCGCCCGGGCCTACAACCCACTGTTCATCTGGGGAGAGTCCGGACTCGGCAAGACGCACCTGTTGCACGCCGCGGGCCATTACGCGCAGCGCCTCTTCCCGGGCATGCGGGTCAAGTACGTGTCCACCGAGGAATTCACCAACGACTTCATCAACTCGCTCCGCGACGACCGGCGGGTGGCGTTCAAGCGCCGGTATCGCGACGTCGATGTGCTGCTGGTCGACGACATCCAGTTCCTCGTGGGCAAAGAAGGTATCCAGGAAGAGTTCTTCCACACCTTCAACACCCTGCACAACGCGAGCAAGCAGATCGTCATCTCCTCTGACCGGCCGCCGAAACAGCTTGCGACACTGGAAGATCGGCTTCGTACGCGGTTCGAGTGGGGCTTGATCACCGATGTCCAGCCGCCCGATCTGGAGACCCGGATCGCGATTCTGCGCAAGAAGGCGCAGATGGACAACATCGCGGTTCCCGACGACGTTCTCGAACTCATCGCGTCGAAGATCGAGCGCAACATCCGTGAACTCGAGGGTGCACTCATCCGCGTGACGGCGTTCGCGTCGCTCAACGACGCCGCTCTCGACAAGTCACTCGCCGACGTCGTCCTGCAGGCCCTGCTCCCCAACTCGGGGACCCTGGAGGTCAGCGCGGCGAGCATCCTCGCGATCACCGCCGAGTACTTCGACATCTCTGTCGAGGAACTACGAGGTCCCGGTAAGACACGGTCGATCGCCCAGGCCCGCCAGATCTCCATGTACCTGTGTCGTGAGCTCACCGACCTCTCGCTGCCGAAGATCGGCGAGACCTTCGACCGCGATCACACGACGGTGATGTACGCCGAACGGAAGATCCGCAAGGAGATGGCCGAGCGCCGCCGGGTGTACGACCACGTCCAGGAACTCACCGCCCGCATCAAGCAGCGCGCCGTGGGCTGACACGCGCACACCTACAGCTCTCCGCACCCCCGAGGCCACGACGGCCCGGGGGTGCGGTCGTCCGGGGGTGTTCCGCCGCCCGCAGTGGCATCCGATGGCGACTGCGATGGCCCCTTCGAATGCCAAGTCTGGTCCTCGGGTCGAGAGTCTTCGCCGCCGTGGACCGCCTTCCCACAGTCGGATTCGGCCGACATCGACCCTGCTCACGATCGATCACCAGCTGTGCACAATCCTTGGGATAACCGGGGTCGGCATGTGCATCGCCGGTGGACGCCGCGCGAACAACATGAGAACTCCACATCCCCGGACGGATCCGCTCGACGTTGCTCCACCGGTCATGCACACGTCCACACCCGCCCGGACTGGCCCGATGTCATGGTTGTCCACAGATTGCACAACTCCTATTACTGAGATGGATCCCTCTAGAAAGAGATTCTTTTGTAAGAAGGTCTGTGCACAGACCGTCGCCGATCGGGTCGCCCGCGGCCGGCTCCGACGACGGTCTGACTTGGCCCCAACCACTCCGGCTCGGGCGGCGGCGTTCTACAGTGGGATTCCCGGATGCGGGATCCCACTCCAGGCCGGCCGACCCGCTGCGGCGCCGACCCGGCGATCCAGGCGGGAACGAGAACGAGAGAAGGGCAACCTCCCAGCATGAAGTTTCGTGTCGCGCGTGACGAGTTCGCTGATTCCGTCGCCTGGGTGGCCCGCAGTCTCCCGTCTCGTCCGCCCGTCCCGGTTCTCGGCTGTGTGGTGCTCAACGTCGGCGAAACGGGCCTGACCGTCTCGGGTTTCGACTACGAGGTCTCGGCCCAGGAAAATCTGGGCGCGGAGGTCGCCGAGCCCGGACAGGTCCTGGTCTCCGGTCGGCTCCTCGCCGACATCACCAAGGCCCTGCCGAACAAACCGGTCGATGTGACCCTCGACGGTGCACGCGTCGCGATCACCTGTGGCAGCGCGAAGTTCTCGCTCCCGACGATGCCGGTCGAGGACTACCCGCAGTTGCCCGACGTGCCCTCCGTCACCGGAACGATCCCGTCGCAGCTCTTCGCCGAGGCGATCTCGCAGGTGGCCGTGGCGGCCGGCAAGGACGACACCCTGCCCATGCTCACCGGTGTCCGCGTCGAGATCGAGGGCAACTCCGTCGTCCTCGCCGCTACCGACCGTTTCCGCCTCGCGGTGCGTGAATTGCAGTGGGAGCCTTCCGATCCCGACACCAAGGGGGCCGTACTGGTGCCCGCGAAGACGCTCTCGGAGAGCGCCAAGACCGCAGGTGCCGAGGGCACCGGCGTCGTCTCGCTGGCGTTCGGTGGTGGCGCGGCCATCGGATCCGACGGCATCCTCGGCATCCTGGGAGAGACCAAGAAGACCACCACCCGCCTGCTCGACGCGGAGTTCCCGAAGTTCCGTCAGCTGCTCCCGGCCAGCCACACCGCCGTCGCCACCATCGACAGTGGCCCGCTGATCGAGGCGATCCGGCGTGTGGCCCTGGTCGCCGAGCGCGGCGCGCAGGTCCGGATGGAGTTCTCCGAGGGATCCGTGCTGCTCACCGCGGGCGGCGACGAGGCCGGCAAGGCCGAGGAAGAGCTGCCCGTGTCGTTCCAGGGTGAGCCCCTCACGATCGCGTTCAATCCCGGGTACCTGCAGGACGGGTTGTCGGCGATCAACGCCGACGCGGTGGACTTCGGATTCACCACCCCCAGTCGGCCTGCCGTCCTCCGCCCGGCCAGCGGAGAGGATCCGGTCGCGGACGAGTCCGGCGCCTTCGTCGCTCCCGAGAGCGCGTTCAGCTACCTGTTGATGCCCGTCCGCCTCCCGGGCTGACGGCCGCCACGGCCTCACCGTCCTCAGGATCGACGCCGACTCGTGTTCGTCCGTGAGCTGCATCTGCGCGATTTCCGATCGTGGCGGGCCGTCGACCTCGATCTGGCACCCGGGCCGACGGTCTTCACCGGCCGCAACGGCTTCGGCAAGACCAATCTGCTCGAGGCGCTGTTCTATCTCTCGACGCTGCGCTCACACCGGGTGAGTTCCGATGCACCGCTCGTACACGCGGGATCGGCGTCGGCGTCGGTAACCGCGACGGTCGAGAACGACGGCCGTGAGCTGACCGCCGAGCTGCGGATCAATGCCGAGGGCGCCAACAAGGCGACCATCAACCGCAGCCCGGCGCGGCGGCCCCGCGACCTGCTCGGCATCCTCCGTACGGTGCTGTTCGCGCCCGAGGACCTGTCCCTGGTGCGTGGTGACCCGAGCGACCGACGACGCTTCGTCGACGAGCTCGTCGCGCAGCGGGGTCCCCGATTCGCCGCCGCCCGCGCAGACTACGACCGGGTCCTGCGTCAGCGGTCGGCCTTGCTCAAGACTGCCGCCGCGGCGCTGAGACGTGGTGGGCAACAGGCAGATTCGGTGGTCAGCACGCTCGATGTCTGGGACGGTCAGCTCGCGGATCTCGGCGGTCAGGTGATCGCCGCGCGGTTGTCGGTGCTCGCCGAGCTCGAGCCGCACTTCACCGGCTCGTATGCGTCGATCGCGCCGCATTCACGGCCGGCCGTGCTCCGGTATCGTCCCGCCGGCGGTGTGGAGATCGAGGAACACACACCCGAGGCGATCGCCGACGTGCTGGCACTACGCCTGACGGAGTTGCGCGACAAGGAGATCGAGCGGGGCTTGTGTCTCGTCGGTCCGCATCGCGACGACATCGACATCGTCCTCGGCAGCGATATCGCGAAAGGCTTTGCCTCACACGGGGAATCCTGGTCGTTGGCACTGGCTCTGCGCCTCGGCTCCGTCGAGCTCACCCGCGCCGAAGGTGTCGAGCCGGTGATCATGCTCGATGACGTGTTCGCCGAACTCGACGCCAAGCGGCGCGCGCAACTCGTCGATTTCACCGCCGACGCCGAGCAACTCCTCATCACCGCCGCCGTCGCCGAGGACATCCCCGGGCGGATCGGTGGCCGGCGGATCGGCGTCGATGTGGTCGACGACGATGCGGGCCGGCGGTCGCACATCGTCGACTCTGCGCTCGACGATGTGACGGCAGCGGGGGAGGAAGCCCATGAGTGACGATCGCCCGTCCGGGTCCCCGGATCCTGCCGACCCCGCACCACGGCCGACACCGCCCGGCGAACTCGGCGGGTACGAGCGTGCCCGCAAGGCGCTCGAGGAGGCCCGGGCCCAGGCCCGCGCCGCGGGTAAGTCGGTCGGCAGGGGCCGGGCGTCACCCGTCCGTCGGGTCCCGCGCGGATCCCAGGGGCGTCGACGCTGGTCCGGCTCCGGTCCGGATCCGCGGGATCCGCAGCCCTTCGGCCGGCTCGTCGGAGGTCTGGCGAAGGATCGCGGGTGGCAGGAGAAGATCGGCGAAGGCACCCTGTTCGGGATGTGGGAACAGATCGTGGGTTCGGACATAGCCGCTCATGCGAAGCCGGTTGCGTTGCGCGACAACGTCCTCCACGTGCAGGCCGAGTCGACGGCATGGGCGACGCAACTTCGCTACATCCAGGCCCAGATCCTCGCCAAGATCGCGGCCGCCATCGGCAACGGCCAGGTCACCTCGTTGCGGATCAGCGGTCCGAAGGGCCCGTCGTGGCGTAAGGGTGAACGGCATGTGCGCGGGCGCGGCCCACGCGACACCTACGGCTGACGCGCCGCTAGCAGACTCGACCGCACTTTACTAGTTGCAGAGCCTCGTGGGCCGTTTTCCATCCCCAAGCCACGATCGAACCGGGATCGAGGCAAAAAAATCGTTCTGAGGGCCTGTTAGCGGCCCCGGATGCGCGTTCCAGGGCGAGTCAGGCAGTACACTGTGGAGAGTTGTCCCGACAGGGGTGCACAACAGCAGACAGACAGCGCCTCCAGGCTACCCGGATGTACCCACCGGGTATCCCTGTGCGCGCAACCGCCGTGTGCCCCGTCGAGAAGGATCGACGACGGATCCGGAGACCACCTGATCCGTCGATGAGCAGAACAGGAGCGGACGCACCTCGTGGCCGACACCAACGACACCGGACCGAAGAAGAACAAGAAGAAGCCGTCAGAGTATGGCGCCGATTCGATCAACATCCTCGAAGGTCTGGAAGCCGTCCGCAAACGGCCCGGCATGTACATCGGATCCACCGGTGAGCGAGGGCTGCACCACCTGATCTGGGAAGTCGTCGACAACTCGGTCGACGAGGCGATGGCCGGCTTCGCCTCGCGCGTCGACGTGACCCTCCTGGCCGACGGCGGCGTCCAGGTCGTCGACGACGGCCGCGGCATCCCGACCGGCATGCACCGCACGGGCGTGCCGACGGTCGAGGTCGTCATGACCCAGCTGCACGCCGGCGGCAAGTTCGACTCCGACGCCTACGCGGTGTCCGGTGGTCTGCACGGCGTCGGCATCTCGGTGGTCAACGCGTTGTCCACCAAGGTGGAGCTGGAGATCCAGAACGACGGATTCAACTGGGAGCAGACCTACACCTACGCGACACCCGGCGCCCTCGAGAAGGGGACCCCGACGCGCAAGACCGGCACCACGGTGCGGTTCTGGCCGGACCCCGAGATCTTCACCGAGACCACACGATTCAACGCCGAGACCGTGGCGCGTCGTCTGCAGGAGATGGCCTTCCTGAACAAGGGCCTCACCATCACGCTGACCGATCAGCGTCCACAGGCCATCGAGCCGCCGGGTGACGCCGACGGTGACGAGGAGAGCGGCACCACCGAGGCCGCCGAGGCGGTGAAGTCCGAGGAGGAGAAGGCCGCCGCCGCGGCCAAGCCGAAGACTCGGACCTATCACTACCCCGACGGGCTCGTCGACTACATCAAGCACCTCAACCGGACCAAGCAGTCGATCCACACCACCGTCGTCGGCTTCACCGGCCAGGGCACCGGCCACGAGGTCGAGGTCGCGATGCAGTGGAACGCAGGCTATTCCGAGTCGGTCCACACCTTCGCCAACACCATCAACACCCACGAGGGTGGTACCCACGAAGAGGGTTTCCGCGCCGCGCTGACCCTCACCGTGAACAAGTACGCGGTGGACAAGAAGCTCATCAAGGACAAGAAGGAAGACCGCCTCTCGGGTGACGACATCCGCGAGGGCCTCGCCGCGGTGATCTCGGTGAAGGTCGGTGATCCGCAGTTCGAGGGCCAGACCAAGACGAAGCTGGGCAACACCGAGGTCAAGGGATTCGTCCAGCGCGTTTGCAGTGAGCACCTCGGACACTGGTTGGAGGCCAACCCGGCCGAGGCGAAGACGATCATCAAGAAGATCGTCGAGTCGCAGCGGGCCCGGATGGCAGCACGCAACGCCCGCGATCTGGTGCGCCGCAAGACCGCCACCGACATCGGTGGCCTCCCCGGCAAGCTCGCCGACTGCCGCAGCAACGACCCGAGCAAGTGCGAGGTCTACATCGTGGAGGGCGACTCGGCCGGCGGCAGCGCCAAGTCGGGCCGCGACTCGATGTATCAGGCGATCCTTCCGTTGCGCGGCAAGATCATCAACGTCGAGAAGGCGCGCATCGACCGGGTGCTCAAGAACACCGAGGTCCAGTCGATCATCACCGCCTTCGGCACGGGCATCCACGACGAGTTCGACATCAGCAAGCTCCGCTATCACAAGATCGTGCTGATGGCCGACGCCGACGTCGACGGTCAGCACATCTCGACCCTCCTGCTCACCCTGCTGTTCCGCTTCATGCGGCCGCTCATCGAGCACGGTCACGTGTTCCTCGCGATGCCGCCGCTGTACAAGCTCAAGTGGCAGAAGTCGGCTCCGGAGTTCGCCTATTCCGACCGCGAGCGGGACGGACTGCTCGAGGCCGGTCGTGCGGCGGGCAAGAAGATCAACACCGACGACGGCATCCAGCGGTACAAGGGCCTCGGCGAGATGAACGCCAAGGAACTGTGGGAGACCACCATGGACCCGGCCGTGCGTGTCCTGCGCCAGGTCACCCTCGACGATGCCGCGGCCGCCGACGAACTGTTCTCCATCCTGATGGGTGAGGACGTCGCCGCCCGACGCAGCTTCATCGCCCGCAACGCGAAAGACGTTCGCTTCCTCGATGTCTGATCGCGGGTTCCTGCGATTCCGCTCCGATCGGAGAAAGTACACACATGACTGACACCACCCTTCCGCCCGCCGGCGGTGAAGGCGATCGCATCGAGCCCGTCGATCTCGGGCAGGAGATGCAGAAGAGCTACATCGACTACGCGATGAGCGTCATCGTGGGCCGCGCTCTTCCCGAGGTCCGCGACGGTCTCAAGCCGGTGCACCGCCGCCTCCTCTACGCGTCCTTCGACGCGGGGTTCCGCCCGGACCGCAGCTACGTCAAATCGGCGAAACCCGTTGCGGAGACGATGGGTAACTACCATCCGCACGGCGACACCGCGATCTATGACGCCCTGGTGCGCCTCGCCCAGCCGTGGTCGATGCGGTACCCGCTCATCGACGGTCAGGGCAACTTCGGCTCGCGGGGCAACGACGGCGCCGCGGCGATGCGTTACACCGAGGCCCGGCTCACCCCGCTGGCCATGGAGATGCTGCGCGACATCGGCGAGGAGACAGTCGATTTCGTCCCCAACTACGACGGCAAGACGAATGAACCGACGGTCCTGCCGTCGCGTATCCCGAACCTGCTGATCAATGGTTCCGGCGGTATCGCCGTCGGTATGGCGACGAACATGCCCCCGCACAACCTCAACGAGGTTGCCGATGCGGTGTTCTGGGCGCTGGAGAACCACGACGCCGACGACGAGACCACCCTCGCCGCGTGCATGGAGTGCATCAAGGGACCCGACTTCCCCACGGCCGGACTGATCGTCGGCAGCCAGGGGATCAAGGACGCCTACACCACCGGGCGCGGCAGCATCCGGATGCGCAGTGTCGTCGACATCGAGGAGAACAAGGGATCCACCACGCTGGTGGTCACCGAGTTGCCCTACCAGGTCAACCCGGACAACCTGATCCAGTCGATCGCCGAGCAGGTCAACGAGGGAAAGCTGAAGGGCATCAGCCGGATCGAGGATCAGTCCTCGGACCGCGTCGGCATGCGGATCGTGGTGACGCTGCGTCGCGACGCCGTCGCCAAGGTCGTCCTGAACAACCTGTACAAGCACAGCCAGTTGCAGACCAGCTTCGGTGCGAACATGCTGTCCATCGTCGACGGCGTGCCCCGCACGCTGCGTCTGGACCAGATGATCCGCTACTACGTGGCGCATCAGATCGACGTCATCGTGCGACGGACGCGGTACCGGTTGCGCAAGGCCGAGGAGCGCGCCCACATCCTGCGCGGTCTGGTGAAAGCCCTTGACGCGCTTGACGAAGTGATCGCGCTGATCCGCCGCTCGGCCAACACCGAGACCGCGCGTACCGGCCTGATCGACCTCCTCGACATCGACGAGATCCAGGCCGATGCCATCCTCGCGATGCAGTTGCGCCGTCTGTCGGCCCTGGAACGTCAGAAGATCGTCGATGAACTCGCCGAGATCGAACTCGAGATCGCCGATTACAAGGACATCCTCGACCGGCCCGAGCGTCAGCGCGCCATCGTGCGCGACGAGCTCAAGGAGGTCGTCGAGAAGTACGGTGACGAGCGTCGGACCAAGATCATCGCGGCCGACGGCGATGTGAGCGACGAGGATCTGATCGCCCGCGAGGACGTCGTCGTCACGATCACCGAAACCGGATACGCCAAACGCACGAAGACCGACCTGTACCGCAGCCAGCGTCGCGGCGGCAAGGGTGTGCAGGGTGCCGGGCTCAAGCAGGACGACATCGTCAAACACTTCTTCGTGTGCTCGACCCACGACTGGATCCTGTTCTTCACCACCAAGGGTCGCGTCTACCGCGCCAAGGCCTACGAGCTGCCCGAGGCTAACCGCACCGCCCGTGGTCAGCATGTCGCCAACCTCCTGGCCTTCCAGCCGGAGGAGCGGATCGCCCAGGTCATCCAGCTGAAGACCTACGAGGATGCGCCGTATCTGGTGCTCGCCACCCGCAACGGCCTGGTGAAGAAGTCGCGACTGGTCGACTTCGACTCCAACCGCTCCGGCGGCATCGCGGCGATCAACCTGCGTGGCGAGGACGAATTGGTCGGCGCCCAATTGTGCAGCGCCGACGATGATCTGCTCCTGGTGTCGCAGAAGGGACAGTCGATCCGGTTCCACGCCGACGACGAAGCCCTGCGGCCGATGGGCCGGCAGACCTCCGGCGTCCAGGGCATGCGGTTCAACACCGACGACACGCTGTTGTCACTGAACGTCGTCCGCGAGGGCACCTACCTGCTGGTCGCCACGTCCGGCGGGTACGCCAAGCGGACCGGTATGGACGACTACCCGGTGCAGGGTCGCGGCGGCAAGGGTGTGCTGACGATCGCCCACGATCGTCGACGCGGTGAACTGATCGGCGCGCTCATCGTCGACGACGACTCCGAGCTCTACGCCATCACCTCGGGGGGCGGCGTCATCCGCACCACGGCGAAATCGGTGCGCAAGGCCGGACGCCAGACCAAGGGTGTCCGTCTGATGAACATCGACGAGGGCACCACGGTCATCGCCATCGCCCGCAACGCCGACGAGCCGGACGAGACAGAGGTCTCTTCCTAGGCGTTAGGGTGAAGGCCACTGTTGCTCGACCCGTCGCGAGTCGACGGGTCGGGAACGGTGGGTTCGGACCCGGCGCCGAGCGAGCAACGTCAGGAACGCCTGAGTGAGGGAATGTCTGTGAGCACACCGAACGAGCCGCATCAGGACCAGAACGGGCGCCCCGCCGGGGGACCGGCGGGACCCGGAACGGGAACCCCGACCGGGGGACTGGTGCCGCCGTGGCAGCGGGGGCCGGCCGACGATCCGTCAGCCGCCCCGACCGAGACGTTCAACCGCGACGCCGCCCAGCGTCCGAGCACCGGTGAGGGCCCGGCAGGCCCGCCGCTGAACAACCCGGGCGGCCCGCCGCCGCGTGGCGTCGTGACGAACAGCGGCACCGCTGCCGCCAGCATGAGCGGCCAGCAGGCCCCGGTGACCAAGCTCGAGAGTCCGCGACGGGCGGGTGCCGCGACGGCGACCGAGGAACCCGGCTTCGTCGAGTCTCCCACCAGCACCATCGATCGGGGACACCTCCCGGAGAACGACCTGCCCGACCTCGATCAGATCCACCACACGGCGGACCTGAAGCGACCCGAGACGGCACAGGCGCCGGGATCCAAGCCCTCCGCACCGCGGTCGGCGCCTCGCCAGGTACTCGCCGCCGGGACCGCGCTGCGCGCCTCGGTGCAGGTGCGTCGGATCGACCCGTGGGCGACGTTCAAGGTCGCGGCCGTGCTGTCGGTGGTCGGGTTCTTCATCTGGATGATTTCCGTCGCCGTGCTGTACCTCATCCTCGACGGCATGGGCGTGTGGGATCAGGTGAACAACAGCTTCGGAACGCTCATGGCGGAGGAATCGGCCGCGAGTAACGACGTGATCGGGGCGGGCACCGTCTTCGGCGCCGCGGCGCTCCTGGGCGCCATAAACGCGATCCTGCTGACCGCGCTCGCGACGATCGGCAGCTACATCTACAACATCTGTGCCGACCTCGTCGGCGGCGCCGAGGTGACTCTCGCCGACCTCGATTGAGCGAGCCCCTGACCAGCCGTTTTGTTTGTTGGGGCATCGGTCGGGTAATCTCACTCCTCGGTTCAAGGGCCTATAGCTCAGGCGGTTAGAGCGCTTCGCTGATAACGAAGAGGTCGGAGGTTCAAGTCCTCCTAGGCCCACTGCGACAGATGTTTTCGGACATCGGAATCTCGCATCCCGCCGAACCGATCGGTACGGCACGGGGCCTTAGCTCAGTTGGTAGAGCGCTGCCTTTGCAAGGCAGATGTCAGGAGTTCGAATCTCCTAGGCTCCACAAATGCTGGCCCGCGGAGTTATCGCTCATTCAGTCTGGTAGCACATAGCGTGAACCGCGACGTTGCCCTACCAGAATCAGTCGGCCGTCTTCCACCAGCCGCTTCAGTACCGAGCGGGCTTGAGGCGGGATGGTCTGGCAGAGCTCGGCGGCCTGACTACGGGTTATCGAACCGTACGCGGTCACATAGTCTAGGATCATTCGTTCCTGCTGGAGCGGATCGACGCCTTTCACACGCACGTAGGCGTTGCGATCTTGCGCAAGATCGTAGAAGCGCGCGGTCAGGTGGTATTTCCGACTGCGACCGACACCGCGAGACTCGAGGATGCCCCTCTCGACGAGCTGCCCAAGGCTAGTCCTGGTGCTCGCAGGAATGAGATGCAACTCCTCAGCGACTTCGCTACTCGTCGCCGAGCCCGAAGTCTTCACCTCGTGGACAATCCGCAACTCGTCGAGGCTCAGTGGTTGCTGGTGTTCGTTCTCCCATGTGAGTAAGAAACGAACCAGATCCAGGTCTGCGTTTCCGAGGGGGACGGTGACCACAACCGAGTCGCTGGTGCTGTGTGAGTAGTCAGGGACGTCTCGTCCGGCCCTTAGCTGCTGTTCGAACATGTCATTGACACCCTTGCCCTTCCTCTCGACCAAGCCGGCGCGTTTGAACGCTCCAGCGAGAATCAGGCTTCGAGGTCTGGACTGGTCAAGAATGTTCTGCGTGGTGACGCCCGGTGGAAATCCGCCCGGACTGGAGACCACGAAACTGCCGTCCGTCAGCTGCAACCGTATGGGACCAACAGCGGTGTAGTCGCGGTGTACCAACGCATTCGCGACAGCTTCCCGACGAGTGATCGATGGGATGAGTGGAACTTCAACACGCAGGAGCCCAGCCATGACTTCCGTGACTGTGTTCTGTGCATCTACGAGGTCGCGCAGCTTCTCAGCCGTCTTTAGTAGTGGTTCCACCATTTGGATGTTTGTGGGTGGGTGCCCGCTGCGTACGTCTTGGAACAACACTTCAGCGTTTGGGACCCATCGTTGCACCGCGGACCCAGTTCCGAAGAGAAGGACTGCCCCGATGCTGACCGGGGCGGACAAAGGTACGAGCCCGAGAGCCCGGAGTATATCTGGGTCGGAGAGGTCTGCAAGATCGTCTCCCGACGCAAGGCACATCCGACGAAAACGATTGAACTCAAACGGATCGAGGTCAGTCAGGGTTGCGTCCCACGCTGCAGAGGCTGCGAAATCCTGACCGCGGGTGATCATGCCCATGCTGACAATCTCATGCGCGGTCATAGGGGCGCATTCTGGCTCGCCCGTAGACTTGATCACGCGCTTGGTGAAGACTCCCAACTTCGTGCCGACGGGGCCAGGGTCGGCGCGGGGAACATCAATCCGGATGATCTCTTGACCGTCGACGCTCTCCAACCGAACGCCCACCGCGAGCGCAGGCTCGGTATTGGCTTGGATGTATGCACCAACCCGCGCCGGGTCGGTAGTCCGGCCGTGACGCGGTTGTGCACCAACCACGATGCCGTTGTCGTCTACGCCAACCAACAGAACGCCTCCGTCGCCGTTGGCGAGACAGGCGACAGCCTTCGTGAGCTCCTTGTCGTTGATATCCGAACGCTTGAACTCAGTGGTGAAGTTCTCGCCGTCGGCTATGAGAGCGCGCGTGTCCATAAGAAGATTATGCATAAGTATGACATGGGAGAGCCTGTACCTACTGGAGTCATAACTTTTAAACGCTATGGCGCGCCGTACAGACCGCCCTTCCGAAAGGACGACACCGTGCCGTTAGCTCTACTTCCATCGACAAAGCGCGACCCCGGCCGGTCGCGGTACGACCAAACAGATGCAGGATCTCGACCGGGTTGTCGTCAGCCGCTCCGTACCAGTAAGGAGTCGTCGGATCGAACTGGGCCGTCTCGTCGGGTCCTAGGACGTGCTCGGCGTCGAGCATGATTGTCAGGCAATCGCGAACTGGAAGTGGTGTCTATGAGCGAATCGAACAACCGTGAGGACCTGCGGGTCCTCCTGCTCGGCGGGCGCGGTGCGGTGGGCGCCGTCGTAAGACGCGAGCTCGAGGTGGATGGCCATCTCGTGACCACGACGAGCCGAGCAGCGAGCGCCGATGTTCGGCTCGATCTACGCGAGGATCTCGCGGCACTACGCGACCTCGCCGCTGGACATGACGTCGTCGTCAATGCGTCCGGCGTCGAACGCGCGGAACTCGGCACCGCGATCGGACCAACGCCGCTCGTGGACATCTCGGCGTCTGGCGCCTACCTCGATGCGTTGCGTGCGACCGCGGCCGGACCCATCGTCCTGGGGGCAGGCCTCGCGCCCGGGCTCAGCACGATCCTGACCGCCGCACTCGATTCTCGGCCCGGCGACGACCTCGACGTGCTCGTGATGCTGGGGGCGGGGGAGAAACATGGCCCGGCGGCGGTCGCGTGGACGGTCGGTCTGATCGGCACCGATGTCCACCGCCCGCCCGAAGGCGGGAAAGTCCGCAACCTCGGTGAGACCCGGCGCGCCACCGGACCCGACGGACATGGCAGACGATATCTGCGCGCGGACTTCCCCGACCATGTCCTTCTCGACAACCGGCCGGGTCACATCCGCTCGTATCTCACTCTCAGCTCGGCCCCGATGACCGCGGCGCTCGGCCTGATCGGGCGGGTGCCGGCGTTGCGCGGCACGCTGACGTGGGCGCCTCCCCTTGGTTCCGATGCCTGGCACGTCATCGCCGAGAATCGGCGCACCGGTGAGCGTCGGGAGGCCTCGGGGGCCGGACAGTCCGACGCCACGGGCCGACTGACGGCGCTGGCCGCCATCCGCGCCGCGACGGAACTCCATGGCGCCAAGAGAATAGTGACGATGGCCGACCTGGTCTCACTCGACGACGCGCTCACGGTGCTGAGGTAGGTCCGCTCCTACGCTGCGGCGTATTCGACGATCGACACGCCGGTGTCGAAGTCGTGTGCGCTGACGCGTCGAAACCTCCTGGGCGCGTACCGGCCGGGCGCCATCAGCGGAATGCCGCTCCCGAACATCACCGGCTGACGCTTGAGGACAAACCGGTCGATCTCGTCGGCCAGTTGAGTCGCGAGATCGCCGCCTCCGCAGAGCCAGATGTCTTTTCCCTTGCGCTGTTTGAGCTCACGCACCACCTCGACCGGGTCGCGATCCGTGAACGTCACGCCGTCCACCGGGTCGCGTCGACGATGGGTGAAGACGTACTGGTCGAGGTGGCGATACGGACTCGTCACCTCTGGCAACCCGGCGGCATAGGTACCGGCTCCCATCAGGACGGTGTCGAAAATCCCTGTGCTCTGGTCGATCCCGAGTGCGGCGGCGTAGTCCGTCGGGATGGTGTCGGCGAACCGCTCGTTGATGCCGTCCATGTGATCGCCCTCCATCAGAAAGGCGTCGAACTGGCCGTCCGGTCCGGCGATGTACCCGTCGAGACTCACGGCCACGTAGTACACGAGTTCACGCATGCTGATCCCCAATCACTTCAGATGTAGTGGTTGAGAAACTACAGCACATGTAGTGGTTGCGCTATCGTTTTCTCATGGCCCGTAACGACGACCGTCGACGCGCCCTGGCCGATGCGGGTCTCGAAGTGCTCGCCGACGCCGGCGCGCGGGGGCTCACCCACCGCGCGGTGGACCGTGCCGCCGGCGTGCCCCTCGGTACGACGACGAATTACTTCCGTTCTCGCTCAGCACTTCTCACCGGATTGGTGGAGCGCATCTACGAGCGACTGGCACCGAGTGACGAGTTCATCGCCGAGCGAGCCGGACGCACACCGACGCGGGAGCTCTTCGCCGAGTATCTCCGCAACATCGTCGAGCGTCTGATGGCAAACCGGACTGTCACCATCGCACTGATCGAACTCCGGTTGGAAGGAATTCGACGCCCCGAGGTCGCGGAGATCATCGGCGAATGGCGTCGGACCGGGTTCACCGGGGACGTGGCGTTCAACGAACAAGCCGGCCTGCCGGGGACGGCCCGGGAGATCGCCCTCTTCCACTACGCCGTCGACGGACTCCTCCTCGACCAGCTGACCGGCCCACTGCTCCCGGATGTGCCTGTCGACGACATCGTCGACGCGCTGGTCGACGGGTTGCTGCCGGGCTGAGATCACGCCGTTCGACTCCGGCTCCGGGTCGACGATGGCCGGGAATGGCACCCGCTACCGTGAACAAGTGGACCGAGACCTGCTCGACGGACGCTACGAGATCCGGGGAGTTCTCGGACGCGGTGGCATGGCGGTGGTCCACGACGGGTGGGACCGGCGACTCCACCGGTCGGTCGCCATCAAGCTACTGCGCTCAGAGCCGGAGACCCCGACGGTCGCACGTGACCGGTTCATTGCGGAGGCGCGGGCGGCCGCCGCGCTCAACCACCCCAACATCGTCGCCGTCCACGACTTCGGCGAGCACGACGGAACGCCGTACATCGTGATGGAACGGCTGAGTGGCACAACGGTCGGCGATCTCATGGCCGGCGGGCCGTTGCCGCCCCACCGCGTCGCCGCGATCCTCGAGGACGTCCTGGCCGCCCTGTACGCCGCCCATTCCGCCGGGGTGCTGCACCGCGACATCAAACCCGCGAACTTGCTGATGTCCGGCGACCGGGTGAAGGTTGCCGATCTCGGCATCGCCAAGACGGCCGGGATGGCGCACACGGCGACGGGAGAAGTGGTCGGAACCATCTGTTACCTCAGTCCCGGTCGCGTGTTGGGCCGGGCGGCGACACCGGCCGACGATCTCTACGCGGCTGCGGTCGTCGCATATGAGGCTCTGACGGGTCGCCGAGCGTACGACCACGACAACCCTGCCGCCGTCGCGCACGCGATCCTGCACGCGCCGCCGCCACTGCTGGCCGACATCCGTCCGGATGTCGCGCCGGCACTGCGCGAGACGATCGACCGGGCCATGCGTCCGGGTGACACCGTGCCGTTTCCGAGTGCTGCGGCGATGAGCGCGGCGCTGGCCGGGCATGGCGACCACATGGGCCCGGACGGGACGAGTCGGCTCACGGCGCCGATGCCGCCACCGTCCCCGCCAACTCGCACCGCCTCGGGGACGGCTTCGCTTCCGGGAGGGCCGAACCGGTCCCGACGTCGAACGTCGATGGCCGTGCTGGGTGGCGCCGCCGCTCTGCTGACCGCCCTTCTCGTCGCCGTCGTCGTCATCGCCACCGGATCCGACGACGACACCCCAGTTCCGGCGACCCCGACCTCCCTGCCGGCCGCCGAGTCCTCGACCACCGAATCACGGCCGACTCCACCGCCGAGCACGATCGACGCGCCCGCGCCGATCCCCCTGCCGACCGGCGCGACGGAGATCGACACCCCCCAGACCGAGGAGGGACCGGCCGGAAGCGGCGGAAACGGGCGGGGCAACAGCGGTGGTGGCAACGGCGGTGGTGGCAAGAGCGAGAACAAGGGGAACGGGAAACCGAAGGACGACAAGAACTGACGTCGCCCATCGACGTCCCTCAGTCGTCCTTGTTCAGGTGCGCGTAGCGCCGGCGGAACTTCTCGACCCGGCCGGCGACGTCGGGGATCGTGTTCACCCCGGTGTAGAACGGGTGCGAGTCGCTGGTGACATCGACGGTGATGAGCGGGTACTCGTTGCCGTCGGACCAGGTGACGGTCGTCGACGATGTCGCCGTCGATCGGGTGAGGAACTCCTTGCCCGTCGAACCGTCGCGGATGACGACGGGGTGGTAATCGGGGTGGATGCCCTTCTTCATGTGGGTGCCTTCCGGTGAGATGTGGGTCGGTGCGGGTTCAGTTGTCCCGGGGATCAGCGTCGACGCCGGGGAATGCGTCCACGGTCGACTCGCCGACGTCGAGGTCATCGCACGGGTCGGCGTGGAACTGCCCGAACGGATCGTCGAAGGTCGACCAGAACTGTTCTCCGGCAGCGAATTCGACCTCGTTCAGGCAGGCGCCGCGGAGGGCCTCCTCGATCTCGGCGGGGTCGCCCTGATGGACGAGCGCGACGAGCGAGGTGTGCCGGTCGCCGAAGGTCTCGTCCCAGCGCAGTGCACCGAGAGCCCGACGCTCGTCGGGTACCTGCGCGAGTTCGTCATCGGTCATCGAGGCGAGCCAGGGACCTCCGTGCGCGACGCGCAGTCCGCCGCCGGCCGACTCGAGCCAGAGCGCCTCGTCGGGCTGGGTGGCGATCCAGAGTCGCCCGCGGGCACAGACGACCCCGTCGAGGAGGGCGTCGATCGCCTCGTGGAAGCGACCCGGGTGCAGCGGTCGATCGCTGTGGAACTCGACCCACGTGACCCCGCAGTCGGAGTCCAGTGGCGGTTCGCCCGCGAGGAGAGGGTCGTGCGGACCGTCGATGCGTCCGCGACGTGAACGGGGCGGTACCGCGGCGAGCAGTTGCTCGGCCAGGACGGGAGTGATCGGGCGCTGCGGCAACTCGAACATCATCGGGACGTTCGGCGCGAGCCGTTTGAGGACGGCGACGAGTCGCGCGGACGCCCAGGCGTCGCGGACGGTCGGGTCGCATGCTGCGACCACCAGTGCGTCGGCAAAAACGACCTGACCGACCGCCACCTGGGCAAGGGTGCGGTCGTCGTCGAGCGCGACATGCCCACCCTCGGCGAGTGAGAGATCGCCGGTCGCCGACGTCAGCCAATCCTCCTCGGCCACACAGGCAACGGTGAGATCGACGCGGACGTCGGCCGCCGCCGGGGCGTCGTCGAACCCCGGCATGTCCGAGACGATGACGTTCTCGATCGACCAGGCGACCTGCTCGGGTTCGAGGACGGGATCGAGTGTGAGGACGATCCGGTTCACCGACGGTCGACGATGCAGCCGCCGCAACAGAGGGAGCAGATCTTCGCGAAGGGTGCACGAGATGCAACCGTGGGCCAGTTCCATGATGCAGACGTCATGGTGGCTGCGACCGTCGGGGCCCCGCCAGCTGAGGGTCCGGACGACGCGGCCGTCCTCGACCTGTGTCAGGTCGTGGTGGACCTGGACGCTGCCGACGCCGCCGCACTCCAACGCGTCGCCCACCCGGTGGATCGACGACGCGTCGAGCCCGGTGACCAGCACGACCGGGGTCCGTTGGTCGCCCGGGGCGTCCTGCGGGTGGTTCGCGGGTTGATCGTCGAGCACGACTCCACTCCGTTCTATTGAGAATGATTTCCATTTGTGCTTGGACGACGGTACCGTGGCCGCACAGTTAATGCCAATCATTGTCGATAAGAACAGGAGGCAGCATGTCCAAGAGGTGCCAGGTCACCGGTCGGGTACCCGGCTTCGGCAAGCAGGTGTCGCATTCGCACAAGCGGACGTCGCGCCGGTGGGACCCGAACATCCAGCGCCGTCGCTACTACGTGCCCAGCGAGGGGCGGTACGTGACGCTGCGCGTGAGCGCCAAGGGGATCTCGACGATCGACAAGCACGGCATCGAGTCGGTGCTGCGCAAGATCCACGCCCGAGGGGAGAAGGTCTGATGGCGCGCAACGAGATCCGGCCCATCGTCAAACTGCGGTCCACCGCCGGGACCGGATACACCTATGTGACCCGGAAGAACCGCCGCAACGATCCCGACCGGATGGTGCTGCGCAAGTACGACCCCATCGCCCGCGCCCACGTCGACTTCCGAGAGGACCGCTGATGGCCAAGAAGTCCAAGATCGTCCGTAACGAACAGCGCCGCGAGGTCGTCGCGCGGTATGCCGACCTCCGCGCCGAACTGAAGCGCGCGAGCGTTGCAGCCAGTTCGTCGCCCGAGGAGCGTTCGGAAGCGCTACGACGCCTACAACGGCTGCCGCGCAACGCCAGTCCGACTCGACTGCGCAACCGGGACGCCGTCGACGGCCGGCCCCGCGGGTACATCGGCAAGGCGGGCCTGTCCCGCGTGCGGTTCCGCGAACTCGCGCACCGCGGCGAACTACCCGGAATCCAGAAGTCCAGCTGGTGATCCGGACCCACGAGAACGAGGAACAGTGATGGCCAACAGAAGACAGCGTCAGCGCGAGGAAGTGCCGGCGAAGCGCAAGCGGAACCTGCTCATCGCACAGGGCGTGCGGGCCGACGGTCGTAATCCCGTGGACTACAAGGATGTCGCGCTGCTGCGGCAGTTCTTGTCCGACAAGGGCAGAATCCGCAGCCGATGCCTCACGGGGCTGAGCCCGCAGGAGCAGCGCCAGGTCGCCACGGCGATCCGTAACGCGCGTGAGATGGCGTTGCTGCCGTACGACTCTCGGCATTGAGAATTTAGGGTATCTCGGCCCGGCGGCCGTCGTGGGCCACGAAGAAACTCGTGTGCGTCGATTTTTGCTCCCTGAGGTGCGAGCGGAGCGAGCCACGAAGGGTGTGGCAACGTACGTCGTCAGCCCTTCGTGGCTCGTCGCTTGCGCTCCTCGCACCTCAGGGAGCAGGGGTGTGCTCCTCGCACCTGAGGGAGCAGAGGGTGTGCTCCTCGAACCTCGAGGGGCAAGAGGTGCTACTTGGAACCCTGCGGCACGTTCTCGAGGCGATCCAGCAGGGTGCGTGCCAAGGATTCCGACGACGCGGGGTTCTGGCCGGTCAGCAGGTTGCCGTCGGTCTCGATGTGGACCGTCCACGGTTCGGCGAGGGTGACCTTGAAACCTGCCTGGGTGAGCCGATCCTGGAGGAGCCAGGGAGCCTTGTCGGCGAGTCCGGCCTGTTCCTCCTCGGCGTTGCTGAAGCCGGTCACCGTGCGGCCGGCGAACGCGTTGACGCCGTCGGAGTTGTTCGCCGCCAACAGGATCGCCGGACCGTGACAGACGATTCCGAGCGGCAGTTGCGCCTCGTCGGCCGCTATCAGCAGAGCTCCCGCGTCCGCGTCGACGGCCAGGTCCTCCATGGGTCCGTGGCCGCCCGGGACGAACACGGCGTCGTAGTCGGCGATGCGAACGTCGGTGAGCGCGATCGGCTTCTGCAGCTCCGGAGCGGTCTCCACGACGTGGCGGATCTCCGCGGCGCGCTCAGGTGTGCCGATGCTCTCGACCGAGAGGCTCGTCTCGTCGACGGGTGGTTTCGCGCCGTTCGGAGTGGCTACGGTCACCTTGTAGCCGGCTGCGCGGAACACTTCCAGCGGCGCGACGGCCTCCTCGGCCCAGAACCCGGTCTTGTGGCTCGAGCCGTCATTCAGCGTCCAGCTGCCGGCGCCGGTCATGATGAAGAGGATGTTGCGTGTCATCTGAACCTCCTGTGTCCAGGTAGACGGTGTCGGTCTCCGACCGCCAACGTAGAGAACAACCGCGGCTTCGGCCACGGCCCAGGTCAGGGCGGGGGAGACGGGTCAGGTCACGTCAAACCGGTGAGTTCCGCCGATCGCTGCCACAACCCGTCGATCAGCTTCTGGTCATGGGCCTGACGGTTCTCCCGACCATTGGCCTTGTGGCGATCGAAGTACACGCCGTTGACCGTCGGGTCGGCGCCGCGCTCGGCCAGGGCGATGAGCGGGGCGGCTCCCTGCTCGGGGGTGATGGTCACCAGGCGCGTCAGCGGAGACCGGTAGGCGAGCCCGACGAAGCGCGAGTCGCGGCCGAAGCTCGTCGCCGCCGGTCCGGGATGCACTGCGGCGGAATAGATCTTGTCACCGGTCCAGCGCTGCGCGATCCCGCGTGTGAACAGGATGTTCATCAGCTTGGCCGTACCGTAGGGCCGCATCGCGAGGGTCCGGCGCTTCTCGAAATCCAGGTCGTCGAGGTCGACCTTCCCGAAGAGGTTGCCGACGCTGGACGTGTTCAGGACGAGCGATTGCGGGGCCGCGGCCAGTCGATCCCGCAGGAGGTGGGTCAGCAGGAACGGCGCGAGGTGGTTGATCTGGAAGTTCGGTTCGTGTCCGTCGGAAGTCCGCTGCGACGCGTCGAACGTCCCGCCCGCGTTGTTCATCAGGACGTCGATGGTCCCGACGGCGGAATTGATCTCGGCGGCTAGATCCCGCACCTCCGAGAGCGCGGAGAAGTCGGCGGTGAACTGCCGCGCACCGGTCTCGGCGGCGATCGGCGCCAGCTTCTTCGCCGAGCGTCCGACGAGGACGAGGTCGGTGTCGGGTCCGGCCAGGGAACGCGCGGCGATCGCGCCGATCCCGTCGCTGGCGCCGGTGAGGACGATGGTGCGTTTCTGTCCGGAGGGGGTGTCACTGGCCATCGGTCGTGCCCTCCGATCCGCCGACCGCGTGACCCTCGTCAGTGTGGTCGGCCGGTGGCTGTGCTCCGTCGTAAGACGCCTTGTCTTCCCGGATTCGGTCGGTCTCGCCGATCTCGGTGTCCCGTGCGGTGGGCAGTGCCGAGGCCGGCCCGTCATTCTCGTCGGGGTCGCTCCGCATGTCGGGGTCGGCCTTCACTTCATCGTCGGTCGTGGTCCAGGTGGGCTTCTCGTTGTCCGGCATCTCTCCACCTTGCCCCAAGACGCAGGATTTCACACCGCCCTTGACTTCAACTGAACTTGAGGTTGTGTGCTCGTCGTCGTGACCACACTCGACCCGGCGAGCCGGCGTATCGGCCTCATCCTCGTCGTCCCGACCCTCATGGCGATGCTCGACGTGACGGTCGTGACCGTCGCGCTGCCGCAACTGACCACCGAATTCGACGCGCCGCTGTCCAGCGTGCAGTGGGTGACCACCGCGTATGCACTGGCCCTTGTCGCGGTCATGCCGCTGTCGGCCTACGCCAGCAACCGCTTCGGCGGCCGACGGGTCTACTGCGCCGCCCTCCTGGTCTTCGTTCTCGGTTCGCTCCTCACCGCCCTGTCCTGGAACATCGGCAGTCTCATCGTCTTTCGTGCACTCCAGGGGCTCGGTGGTGGGATGCTGCAACCCGTCGGCATGGCCATTGCGCTGCAGACCGTGCCGGAGGCGCTGCGCGGTCGGATGATGGCCATCCTGGGACTACCCACCCTCGTCGGTCCCGTGCTCGGTCCGGTGCTGGGCGGCGTACTCGTCGACCACGGCAGCTGGCGTGTCGTCTTCGCGGTGAACGTACCCCTCGGCCTGATCGCGGCGGTCCTGGCGTGGCGGTTCTTCCCCCGAACCGCCACGCGCGGCATGCCGCGAATCGACCTGCGAGCCGTGGCGGCGCTGTCACCGGGCGGGGCGTTCCTGGTTCTCGGCCTGGCCCGCGCCGGGGACACCGGGTCGCTGCTCGCGGCATCGATACTTGTCCCGGTCGGTATCGGCCTGGTCCTGCTGGGCTACTTCGTCCGACGATCGCTGCGCAGCCGCACGCCCGTCCTGGATCTCCGGTTGCTGGCGCACGCGCGTCTGCGCGGTGGCGTCGTGGTGATGATCTTCTTCGCCGGGGCGTACTTCGGATCGATGACGATCCTGCCCATCTACGTCCAGTCGGTCCGATCCGATTCGGCCACGACCGCCGGCATGCTGTTCGTCCTCCCCGCGCTCCTGAGCGGCATCACTCTCCAGATCGCCACGCGGGTCGCCGATTTCGTGGACCCGCGACGGGTTGCGATCTGCGGCATCGTGCTGTCGACGACGGCGATGATCCTGATGGCCACGCTGCTCGACGAGTCGCTGCCATACCCGGTCGTCGTCGCGATCCTCGCTCTCATGGGGATCGGAGTCGGCGCGACGATGCTGCCCACCATGACGGCCGCCACCCGCGACCTCGAGGGCGCAGACACCCCGGGCGGCACGACCATCCTCACGACCTCGAACCAGTTCGCCGTCGCGCTGGCGTCGGCCGCGATCACGGCCACCATTGCGGCCCTGATGAATTCGCGCAGCGCGGCGGTCAACGGTCGGGGAGTGGCGGGTGCGATGTCGTTGAGTCCCGCCGAACGCATCGACGCTGCGCCCGAGTTGGCCTCGGCGATCGCCGACACGTACCTCCTCACGGCAGGTCTTCTCGTGTGTGCCCTCCTCGCGACCGTGTTCGTGATGCCGGCGCGGCGGACCCTTCGAGACGCTCGCAAGCTCGCTCCTCAGGGGGCGGGGTGATGTGCTCGCACGCTCGCTCCTCAGGGGGCGGGGTGAGGTGCTTGCACGCTCGCTCCTCAGGGGACGGGGTGAGGTGCTCGGAAGCTCGCTCCTCAGGAAGCGGATGGGCGACTCACCGCTCGTCAGTCCGGCCTCAGGCGATGAAGAGTATCCATCCGTAGACGAGCAGTCCGAAGACGAAGACCCCGAGGTAGGCCCAGCCGACCCAGATGGCGGCGGTGGCGAACGGGAGGCCCACCTCGCGACGCTGCCGGATCTGGGTGCGCGCACGGTATCCGAGGACCAGTCCCACGATGAAAGTGATCCCGAGGATCGACAACGCCAAGGCCCACAACGCCATCCGATTGACGCGCGGACCGGCACCGGACTGGGGAGCCACGCTGTCCTCCGAACTTCTGGCGGGTTCGACTGCTGAATAGGCCGGGGTCGCCGGGGAGGCAGGGCCCGAGGTCCCGGTGTCCGGGCGGTCGGCGGCGGCAGGTGCGCCGGCCGTGCCGGGACCGTCCACGACGCGGGTATTAGGGGACGGATCGCCGGACAGACCGACTGCCAGTCCGCCCGCACCCACCACCTGCGTCGCGTGATCGTCCCGGTCGGAATCCCGACCGGAGGAGTCCGGTCGTCCGCCCGGCGCTGCACCCGGCCGGGGTCCGGCGAAGGGTGGACGGGAGCCATCGGTAGGCCTATCACCTTGCGGCGGAGCGCCTTTGACAAACGGCGATCCACCCGGGCCCGGGCGTTGACCGGGTGGGGGTCGGCGTCCGGGCGGACCGGATGGCATCGGCGGTCGCGGACCCGGGCCGGACGGATTGCCGGCTGGGCGCTGCACGGTGGGGTTGGCGCCCGCCACCGGCCCGGCCGGCGCGGGCCCGGGGCCATTCTGCCGCGGACGCGGCGCACCGGGCGGGTGCGGTCCCCCGGAGGGACCAGACGTCCCGAACGAGTCACCGCGCGGCGGGGCCGGTCGCCGGCCCGGCGGTGGCCCGGGTCTGGTGGGCGGTCGACCCCCCGGCGGCGGCGTGAAGTCACCGCGGGGCGCCGGCCGGCCGTCGGAACGGTCGGGAGCGTCGGTTCCCTGCGACGAGGTCGGCGAGCCCGCAGGTCGTGCGGGGGACCGTTCCCACGGCGCCGGGTTGCTCGTCGGTGCGGAGCTCTCGGGCGCCGACCAGGACTCGCGGGTCCGGTCGTCTGCGCCGCCGGACCCCGGCGGCGGGTTCGGGGAGCGCTCGTCGTCTGAGGTCACGAGACCAAATTACCCGTGCGTGGCGAGCGGCCCGGTGTCGCGTCGGCCGCGGCGGGTCACGAAGCCTGCGTCTCGGTGCTCTCGGCGAGCGCCTCGCGGACCTCCTCGATCCGCGGGACGGTCGGGGACACCGGGGCCACCACGCGTCGGGCGCGACGCAGCGAGCCGGCGACGACGGCGGCGGTGACGGACGCGGCGACCACACCCAGCGCGGTCAAGAGGTAGTTCTTGGACATGGGCTCAAGAGTGCCAGCCGGTGTGCGGCGCTGCCACCCCGCCCGGTGCATCTGCGCACCTCGGGGCCATGTCCCGACCAGCGGATCCGGGTGAGTGGTTGGATGGAGGGATGACTACACCGAAAAGCTCCGCAGTCATCCACACCAATCGCGGCGACATCAAGGTCGACCTGTTCCCGAACCATGCACCCAAGACGGTCGAGAACTTCGTCGGGCTGGCCGACGGCAGCAAGGAGTACAGCAAGCCCAACGCGTCCGGCGGCAACTCCGGCCCGTTCTTCGACGGCTCGGTCTTCCACCGCGTCATCTCCGGTTTCATGATCCAGGGCGGCGACCCGACCGGAACCGGCATGGGCGGCCCCGGCTACCAGTTCGGCGACGAGTTCCACCCGGAGCTGCAGTTCGACCGTCCGTACCTGCTCGCGATGGCCAACGCCGGCCCGGGTACCAACGGCTCGCAGTTCTTCATCACCGTCGGCCCGACCCCGCACCTCAACCGTCGCCACACCATCTTCGGTGAGGTCACCGATCCGGCTTCGCAGCAGGTCGTCGACGCGATCGCCACGACGTCGACCGACCGCAGCGACCGCCCGCTCGACGAGGTCGTCATCGAGAAGATCGAGGTCAACTGACCTCTCCGGAACACACCGCCCCGCAGCGGGCGGTGTGTTACCGGCATCCCGACCGTCCCACCGGCCTGTCCTGCAGCCGGTGCGGACGGCCGGCGTGTCCCGAGTGCCTGCGTCCGGCATCGGTCGGCCAGCACTGTCTCGAATGCCTCCGCAACGACGGCGTGCAACGGTCGCCGTCGCTCGGCGGCCCACGCCGCGGTGTCCCCGTGATGGCGCGCACCCGCGCGGCCCCGACGCAGCCCTACGCCACGTACGCGCTCATCGCGGTCAACCTGCTGATCTTCGCGCTGTGCGTTCTCCAGGCCGGAGTGGGCGATCCCGGCGGTGCGGCGATCTTCGGCGCCGGCGACCTCCTCAAGAGCGACGTCGCGGCCGGCGAGTACTGGCGACTCCTCACCGCGGGCTTCCTGCATTTCAGCGTCATGCACGTGGCCGTCAACATGCTGTCGCTCTACATCCTCGGCCGCGATCTCGAACTCGCTCTCGGCATCGGCCGATACCTGGCCGTCTACCTGATCGCACTGCTCGGCGGCAGCGCTGCCGTCATGCTCTTCGAGGACGACCGCGCCCTGACCGCCGGAGCCTCCGGAGCCATCTACGGACTCATGGGCGCGATGCTCGTGATCATCCTCAAGGCCCGCGTGTCCCCGGTCCCGGTTCTGCTCATCATCGGCTTCAACGTGGTGCTGTCGTTCTCACTGCCCGGCATCTCGGTCCTCGGGCATCTCGGCGGGCTCGCCTTCGGAGCGGCCGCCACCGCGGCGATCGTGTACCTCCCCGACGCCGTGCTGCCCGCGGGTCGTCGGACTCCCCAGGCCGCGAGTCGTGTCGGCTGGATCGCGCTCGCCGCACTGTTCGTCGTGGCGCTGGGGCTCGGCATCGGCGCGGGCGTCGCGTACGACGGGCTCGTCTACATCCGCTGAGCTGCGGCGCGACCTATCCCTCGTCGACGACGAAGCCGGCGTCGCGCAGCGCGTCGACCACGGTCGGCAGGTCGGTCCCGAGGTCCCAGCGGCTGAAGACCACGAGTCGGGTGTCGTCGCGAGGGCCGACGCCGCGGTCGTGCGCGGTCGTGCCGGCTGCGTCGTCGTCGAGAACGTCGATCTCCAACTGTCCGACCCGCCGGCCGACCCGACGGATCGACAGCGTCCGAATCCGTTCGATGCGTTCCGGGGGGTACGTCCGTTGGCCTCGCAAGGTCCCGAGGACCAGAGCGGGGTTCGGCCCCGATGTGATGGCCAGTCGGGGACGCACCAGCAGGGTGTAGGCGCCGAGCACGAGAAGAAGAATCCCGGCGACGCCCATCAGGACTATGCCGGCCGGATCGGCAGCGGCGACGACCGCCGCCACCACCAACGCCACGCCGCCGAGGCAGCCGGCCAGACCGGCGCCGACGGGGGTCGCCCACGCGTGTGTGTAAGAGACCTCGGAGTTATCCACAGGAGTTACTCACAGTGGGGATGACTTACACACATGTGATTTCCACAGTGTGGATAACTTACACGCGTGTGTTTCAGCAGCTCAGCGCATTCGACACGCGAACGACCGTCGGCGTCTACCGCCAACGCATCGTCATCAACAGGCCCGCCACCATCAGCGAGAAACCGATCAGGAAGTTCCACGAGTTGAGCTCGGCCATCCAATGCAGGACCTGGCCCTCGCCGCCGTACGCGGTGGGCGTGGCGGCCAGGTAGTAGACGACGAGCCAGGCGAGACCCAGCACCATCAGGCCGAGCATGACGCCTACATAGATGGTGCTCGAAGGGCCGGCCTTGACCTTGACCGGCGTCCGGCTGGCCGGGTTGATGGTGTAATCGGTCTTCTTCCGGACTTTTGACTTCGGCATGACTTCCTCTGTTGTGCGGCACCGCCGGGGCGGTCGTACGCGGGCGGGAGAAGGTGAGCTCGTCCCCGCCACTGGCAAACACTCGAGATCTACGGTATCTCACCAGGTCGCCGACGCCGACCACCCGCTTCGGCGGTAGCCTTTCTCGCGTGAGTCGCATTCTGGTGGTCGACAACTACGACAGCTTCGTCTACAACCTGGTCCAGTACTTGGGCCAGCTGGGCGTCGAGGCCGTCGTGTGGCGCAACGACGACCCGCAACTCTCCCCGGCCGATCCCGACCATCTGCGCGAGGCCGTTGCCGGATTCGACGGCGTCCTGCTCAGCCCCGGTCCCGGCACGCCGCAGCGGGCCGGCGCGACGATGCCGATGGTCCGTGTCGCCGCCGAACGGGAACTGCCGCTGCTGGGTGTGTGCCTGGGACACCAGGCGATCGGTGCGGCGTTCGGCGGCACCGTCGACCGCGCACCGGAACTCCTGCACGGCAAGACCTCACTGGTCTTCCACGACGACGCGGGCGTGCTCGAAGGACTGCCGGATCCGTTCACCGCCACGCGCTATCACTCGCTGACGGTGCTCCCCGAGACGATCCCTGATGAACTCGTCGTCACCGGACGCACCGAGTCGGGCATCGTGATGGCGATGGCCCACCGTGAACTACCCATCCACGGCGTGCAGTTCCACCCGGAGAGCGTCCTGACCCAGGGCGGTCACCGGATGCTCGCCAACTGGCTCAAGACATGTGGGATCGAGATCGACGAGACCCGCGTGGCCGCCCTCGAAGCCGAGATGGCGACCGCGGTCGGCTGACTTCGGTGGCGAGGTCACCGAAGTGGTTTCGACTCGGTTCCTCGCTCCGCTCGGTGCCGGCTCAACCAGCAGAGACGATCAGTTGGGCAGCAGGCTCGCCTGGCCGACGATGATCGTGATCGAACCGCTCTTGCGGGCCTGGGACCCGGGATTCGGCTCCTGGCCGACGACGCGACCGTCGTCGGGGCTGCCGAGCGGCACGTTGCGGGTCTGCCGCGTCAGCGTCGACCGCTCCCAGCCGGCCCGCTCGAGATCGGCCTGGGCCTCGGCAGGCGTCTTGCCCCGGAGGTTCGGGACGGTGAAGAGGTTGCCCCGCGACACGCTGATCTGCACGGTGCTGCCCTGCTCTGTGGTCGACCCGGGACCCGGTGAGGTGCTGATGACCTCTCCGGCCGGACGCTCGGAGTCGGCCGCGACCACGACGACCATCATGCCAAGCTCTTCCAGCACGGCTCGTGCCTGACTCTCGGACATGCCGACGACATCGCGGACCGTCACCTCGCGCGGGCCGTTGCCCACGTTGACGACGACCGCACCGTTGACCGGGACCTCGGCGCCGACGGCCGGTGCCGTCGAGACCACCTTGTCCTTCATCTCGGTCGTCGAGTCCACGCGGTCGGTTCGCACGTTTGTGAACCCGAGCACCTTGAGCTGATCCAACGCCTCGGCCGGCGTCTTGCCCACGAGATCCGACGGCAATCGAACACGCTGAGGACCCGTCGAGACATAGAGCGCGACCTCGGAGCCCTCGGCCGCCATCACGCCCTCACCCGGGGTCGACCGCGTGGCGAGACCGACACCGACGTCGAGGCTCGGTTCCTCGAGCACACGCACCTCGAAGCCGGCCCGTTCCAACGAGGCCTGCGCGTCGTCGGAGCTGAGTCCGGAGACCGCCGGCACCGACACCTGCGCCGCCGAGCCCGAACCCCACGGCGACCACAGGAAGAGACCTCCGACGAGCACCATGACGGCGAGCAGCGCGCCGGCCATGAGGAGCCGTGAGCGGCGTCGGGGTGTCTCCTCGGTGTCCTCGTCACGCCGGTGGTTTCCGCCGTTGCCGTTCGAGGTGCGGCCCGCGATCGGCCGACGCGGACCGGTCGTCTCCGTCCGGGTGGGCCGGCGCGGTCCGGTGTCGATGAACTCGGTGCGTTCCTCGTCCGAGAGCAGCATCGGCGCCGACGGTTTGCCACCGGCGAGCACCCGGATCAGATCGGCGCGCAGGTCGGCCGCTGATTGATACCGGTTGTCCTTGTTCTTGCTCATCGCCTTGAGGACGACGGAATCGAGTTCGCGCGGGATCTCCGGCCGGACGTGCGACGGCCACGGGGGATCCTCGTGCACGTGCTGGTGTGCGACCGCCACCGGCGAGTCCCCGGTGAACGGTGGCTCGCCGGTGAGCAGTTCGAAGAGCACGCACCCCATCGAGTAGATGTCGCTGCGCGGATCGACCTTGATGCCACGGGCCTGTTCGGGCGACAGGTACTGCGCCGTACCCATGACCGCGGACGTCTGGGTCATCGTCGACGTCGCGTCACTCATCGCCCGCGCGATGCCGAAGTCCATGACCTTGACGGCACCCGACTTGTCGATCATCACGTTCGCCGGCTTCATGTCGCGGTGGACGATCCCGTTGCGGTGCGAGAAGTCCATGGCGGCCGCGACGTCGGCCATCCACGTCATCGCCTGCCGCGGCGAGATGGGGCCGTTGGCGCGCAACACATCTCGCAGGGTGTCGCCGTCGACGTACTCCATCACGATGAACGGCAGCGGGCCGTCCTCGGTCTCGGCCTCGCCGGTGTCGAAGACCTGCACGATCGTGGGGTGGTTCAGCTTCGCCGCGTTCTGGGCCTCGCGGCGGAACCGGAGATAGAACGACGGGTCACGGGCGAGGTCGGCACGCAGCACCTTCACCGCGACGTCGCGGTGCAGCAACAGGTCGCGCGCGTAGTGCACCTCGGACATGCCACCGAAACCCAGCGTTTCGCCGAGTTCGTAGCGGTCGGAGAGGTGGTGTGGTGTCGACATCGGCCTCGGTGGTTCGCCCCTCAGGATCTGTGGTCAGAACGGGTCAATCGGAAACTATCGGCTCAAACGCACGGCTCGTACACAGCACCATCAGCACAGCGGTGAGAACGGTACGCCGGGGAAACACGGGGTGCCGGTGGCGGCACCGGGGTCCGGCGGCGGCTCGGAGGTGTCGGTCTGCTGACGCGGCGTGGTCGTCTCCGTCGTCGTTTCTTCGCTGGACGTCTCTTCGCTGGTGGTCGTACGGGTCGTGCGTCGAGTCGTGGTCGGCTCGTCGGGCTCCTCCGTCGGTTCCACCGCGGTCGTGGTCTCGACGACCGTCGTCGACGGCGGCGGTGGTGTCGCCGCGTCCCCGTTCCCGCTGTTCACCAGATAGAACCCGATGAGCCCGATGGCACCGACGAGAAGGGCGGCCGCGATGCCGGCCAGGACCTTCTGACCGGTGGTCCAGCTGTTGTCCGGCGGCGGTGGCGCCACCGCGGTCCGCGACGTCGGCCGAGGGGTCACCGGCCGCGAGGCCGCACCCGTCGGGGTGGCCCCACGAGCGACTGCGGCGCCGAGCGCGGCGGCTCCCGCTGCGCCTGCCGCGGCACCGGCGATCGCGCCCGGTCGCGGCGGACGACGCCCGGCACGCACGGCGGCGACCGCGTCGGCGAACTCGCCGCCGTTCGCGTAGCGCTGCCGCGGGTCCTTGGCCATCGTGATCTCGATGAGCTCGCGGACCCCGGACGGCAGGTTCGTCGGCAGGGGTGGCGGTGCTTCCCGGATGTGCTTCATCGCGACGGTGATCGCACCGTCGCCGAGGAACGGACGACGCCCGGTGAGGGCCTCGTAGCCGACGACACCGAGCGAGTAGACATCCGACGCCGCGGTCGCCTCGTCGCCGGTGGCCTGCTCCGGGGAGATGTACTGCGCGGTACCCATGACCATCCCGGTCTTGGTGACCGGGGCGGAGTCGACGGCCTTGGCGATGCCGAAGTCGGTGATCTTCACCTGGCCGACGGGGGTGATCAGGATGTTGCCGGGTTTGACGTCGCGGTGGACGAGACCCTGGCTGTGCGCGGCCTGCAGGGCGCGGCCGGTCTGCTCGAGCATGTCGAGGGTGTTGGTCAGCGACAACCGCCCGAGGCGGGAGATCACCGAGTTCAGGGGCTCACCGTCGACGAGTTCCATCACCAGGTACGCGAGCGGGTCGCCGCCGTTGTAATCCGGGGTCTCGCCGTAGTCGAAGACGTTCGCGATCCCGGGGTTGTTCAGCTTCGCGGTGGTCTGGGCCTCCGCGCGGAACCGCGCGATGAACTCCGGATCGCTGGTGTACTCGGCCTTGAGGACCTTCACCGCGACGCGACGATTCAGGCGCGTGTCGAGCGCCTCCCACACCTGGCCCATGCCGCCCGTGGCGATCAGGCGGATGAGTCGATACCGGTCGCCGATGGTGGTGCCGTTCTGCAGGCTCATCGACTGCCACCTCCCACCAGTGAGTTGATCACTTCTCGTCCGATCGGCGCCGCGACGGTCCCTCCGACCGAGTCCGCGCCGAATTGTCCATTCTCCACCACGACGGCCACCGCGATCTGTGCGTTCGACGACGGTCCGAAGGCGATGTACCACGAGAACGGGGTGTCCGTGCTCGATCCGCTCTCCGCCGTACCGGTCTTCGACGCGATCGACACCGGGCCGCCCGCGCCGGCCGTCGACCGCTCCGACTCGATCATCATCGACGTCAGCTCGGCGGCCTGCTCGGGCGTGATCGGCTTGTTGGCCGTCGTCGGCGGTGTGGTCTGCAGGGTCCGCAGGTCCCCCGCCTGCAACTTGTCGACCAGGTACGGCTGCATGCGCACACCTCCGTTGGCCACCGTCGCGGCTATCATCGCGTTCTGTAGCGGGGTGAGCCGGACGTCACGCTGGCCGATGGACGCCTGCGCGAGGACGTCGAGGGACGGGATCTGCCCGACCGTCGAGTCGACGACGGGCATCGGGATGTCGGGGCCGGGCTGGTCGAGGCCGAACAGGCTCGCGGTCTCGGTGAACTTGGGGATCGCGTCGGACATCTTCTCGGTCACCAGTTCGGCGAAGGCGGTGTTGCACGAGTACTTGAACGCCGTCTCGAGCGACACGGTTCCGCCCGACGACCCGGGGCAGGTCTCGCCGCCGTAGTTCGGGAGGGAGACGTCGGTGCCCGGCAACGGGAAGGTCGGAGCTGCGGTGAGGCGGATGCCCGGGGTGATGTTGTCGCGCAGGGCCGCGGCCGAGGTGACGACCTTGAAGGTCGAGCCGGGCGGGTAGAGCTGGCTGATCGCGCGGTTGAGCATCGGCTGCGCGGTGTCGCCGGGCCGGTTCCACGCCTCCCAGCTGCTCTCGCGGACCTCCTGGTCGTGGCTCGCGAGCCGGTTGGGGTCATAGCTCGGCGTCGAGACCATTGCCAGGATCTTGCCGGTGTTCGGCTGCAGCGCCACGACGGCCCCGCGGCACGGACCGTCGCACGGCCCGTTGAGCATGGCCTGGTACGCGGCCTGCTGCACCTTGGGGTTGATCGTCGTGACGACGTTGCCGCCGCGCGGGTCGCGCCCGGAGAACATGTCCATGAACCGCTGACCGAAGAGCCGGTCGTCGGAGCCGTTGAGAATGCTGTTCTCGTAGTGCTCGATCTGGCTCGCGAGGTACTGGAACGAGTAGAAACCGGTGACCGGGGCGAACGCCTCGGCGCCCTCCCGCGGGTACTGGCGCAGGAACTTCAGGCGGCTCTCGATCGGCACCGACAACGCGATCACCGTGCCGTCGGCGGTCGTGATCAGGCCGCGCTGCCGGGAGTACTCGTCGAGCAGCACCCGATTGTTGCGGGGGTCGGTCTTGAGGGCGTCGGCCTTGAACACCTGCACGTAGGTGGCGTTGGCGAGCAGGGCGATGATCATCACGATCACCGCCATCGACACATTGCGGATCGGCTTGTTCATCGGCGCTTCACCACCTGCGTCGGCAGTGCCTCGACGGGCTTGGCCGCGGGCCGCTTCTTCCCGGGATCGGGCTCCCGCGCGGCGTTCGAGATCCGGATGAGCAACGCGACCAGGATGTAGTTGGCCAGCAGCGACGATCCGCCGTAGGACAGGAACGGCGTCGTGAGACCGGTCAGCGGGATCAACTTGGTGACGCCGCCGACGACGACGAAGATCTGCATCGCGATGGTGAACGCCAGACCGGTCGCCAGGAGTTTGCCGAAGCTGTCGCGGACGGCGATGCCGGTCCGCAGCCCGCGGTGGATGAAGATCATGTACAGCAGCAGGATCGCGGTGAGGCCGGCCAGGCCGAGTTCCTCGCCGATGGTCGAGATGATGAAGTCGGTGTTGGCGAACGGCACGATGTTGGGCCGGCCCGAACCGAGTCCGGTGCCGAACAGTCCGCCCGTGGCCAGACCGAACAGGCTCTGCCCGATCTGGTAGCCCGAGCCGTCGAAGTCCTCGAAGGGGTTCAGCCACACCGAGACCCGGGTCTGCAGGTGCGAGAAGATCGACCACGCGAAGACCGCGCCGATCGCGAAGAGCCCGATGCCCAGCACCAGCCACTCGACGCGCGAGGTGGCCACGTAGAGCATCGTCAGGATGGTCGCGAAGATCAGCAGCGACGTACCCAGGTCTTTCTGGACCACCATGACGGCGATGGCGATGGCCCAGGCAGCCAGCAGCGGACCGAGGTCACGGGCGCGCGGGAGGTCGACACCGAGCACGTGCGGACCGGCGGTGATGAACAGATCACGCTTGGAGACCAGCACCGCGGCCGCGAAGATGATGATCAGGATCTTGGAGAACTCACTGGGCTGGATCGAGAAGAACGGCGTGATGATCCAGTTCTTCGACCCGTTGATCTCCGAGAACGCGCTGGGCAGGATCGCCGGGATGATCAAGAAGACCAGTCCGCCGAGGCCGAGCGTGTAAGCGTACCGCGAGAGCGTGCGGTGGTCGCGGATGAGGATGAGCACCGCGGAGAACGCCACGATGCCCAGCACTGCCCACAGCAACTGCTGATCGGCGTTGCGGGTCGCCTCGGTGGCATTCACCGACTCCCCGGTGTTGCCCGTGCCGAGGTCGAGACGATGGATCAGGACCAGGCCGAGACCGTTCAGGACGGCCACGACGGGCAGCATGATCGGATCGGCGTGGGGTGCGTAGCGGCGAACCACCAGATGGGCGACCCCGAACAGTGCGGTGTACGCGGCGACGTACTTGAGGATGTCCCAGGTCAGGTTCTGGCCCTGGGCGGCTTGGACGATGAGCAGCGCCACCGTCACCAGGCCGATGGCGAATCCCAGGAGCAGCAGTTCGGCGTTGCGGCCGGTGCTCGTGGCGGGTTGGCGTGGCGGGGCGTGCGGGGCGGGCGCGGCTCGAGTCATCTCACCTGCTGCCGGCAGCTCGTGACGGCGTCCTGGTCAGGTGCGGGCGTGTCGGCCGGCCCGGCGTTGCCGGTGGACGGTGCCACCGATTCGGTGGCGCCCTGCTGCGGGATGCCCGGTGCCGGCGCCGCGGTGGCGCGGGGTGCCGGGGCGGACGGATCGGTGCTCGGCGTCGACTCCGACGGTGCCGGTGCCGGGGGAGTCGGCGCGGGGGAGGGCGACGAGGGTGCGTTGTCGCAGCGGAAGGTGAGCTCGTCGGTGACGACGCCTTGGATCTGTTCTTCGCTCTTGTTCCGGATCATCACGTTCTTGACCGACTGGGCAGGTCCCGACACCAGGTCGTCGACGTTGAGCGGGAACTCGCAGGAGGCGTCGTAGGAGATGAACGTGTAGCTCGGTTCCGCCTGGTCGAGATCTTCGACGCAGACGCGCTGCACCGGGTTGCTCATCGACAGGAAGAAGACCTTCTCCGGTGAACCCTGGTAGATGAGCACATCGCCGGTGTCGTCGGCGGCCACGTAGTAGTTGCTGCGCACGATGGCGCGGACGACGAAGATTCCGACGACGAGCGCGGCGATCACGGCCAGCGCGACTCCGGCGACGATCCAGCGGCGGTACTTGCTCTTCTGCTTGGCGGGGGGCTCGTCCTCGGTCAGCACCGTCGGACGCTGCGGTTCGGCAGGCGGCGGGCGTAGTGCCGCGGCGCGTCCCGCGGCGGTGGCGGGATCGGGGGTGTAGATCTCCTCGTTGCCGCCGGCCGCCCCGCCGACGATCGGTCGCGAGTCGCCGTACTGGGTGTCGACGACGTCGGCGAGGACGACGGTCACGTTGTCGGGGCCGCCGCCGCGCAGTGCGAGCTCGATGAGGCGGTCCGCGCACTCCTTGGGGTCAGCGATGGAGCCGAGGGTCTCGGCGATGGTGTCCTCGGTCACAACGTCCGACAGGCCGTCGCTGCAGAGCATGTACCGGTCACCCGCGCGCGCTTCCCGCATGGTGAGGGTCGGTTCGACCTCGGTGCCGGTCAGCGCACGCATGATCAGCGAACGCTGCGGGTGGGTGTGTGCCTGTTCGGCGGTGATCCGACCTTCGTCGACGAGGGTCTGGACGAACGTGTCGTCGCGTGTGATCTGGGTCAGGGCACCGTCGCGGTACATGTAGCCGCGGGAATCGCCGATGTGGCACAACCCGATTCGGCTACCGGCGAAGAGGATCGCGGTGAGCGTGGTGCCCATGCCGTCGAGTTCGGGTGACTCCTGCACCTGCGCGGCGATCGCCTCGTTGCCGGCGCGGGTGGCGCTGTCGAGCTGGGTGAGCAGGTCGCCGCCGGGCTCGTCGTCGTCGAGCGTGCTCAGCGCGCGGATGACCAGTTGGCTGGCGACTTCGCCGGCCGCGTGGCCGCCCATGCCGTCGGCGAGTGCGAGCAGGCGCGGACCCGCGTAGAAGGAGTCCTCGTTGTTGGACCGAACGAGACCGCGGTCGCTGCGCGCGATGTAGCGCAACACAAGTGTCACGGGCGCAACTCGATCACGGTCTTGCCGATGCGGATCGGCGTGTTCAGCGGCACCTTGACCGCGGTCGTCACCTTGGACCGATCGAGGTAGGTGCCGTTGGTGGAGCCGAGGTCTTCGACGTACCAGTCGTCGCCGCGTCGCGAGAGCCGCGCATGCCGCTCGGAGGCGTAGTCGTCGGTGAGCACGAGCGTCGAGTCGTCCGCGCGTCCGAGCAGGACCGGCTGCTGGCCGAGGCTGATCCGAGTGTTCGCCAGTGCACCGTGGGTCACCACGAGATAGCGGGCCGCGCCGCGGACGCCACCACCGCGGCGTCGTTTCTCCGAGCCGCCCGAGTACCGGGGCATACGCAGACCGCCGGCCGACGCGATGTCGGCGCGCAGGGTGCGGATCACTGCGAAGACGAACAACCAGAGCAACAACAGGAACCCGATGCGGGTCAGTTGCAGCACCAAGCCCTGCATGTCGTGTTCACCTCCAGCGCGTTCCGTCTCGGTCGGGTCGTACCCGCGGCAGCAGTCGTCGGACCGCCGATCGAAAGGAGCGGACCCGACTGCATCTTATGGGCAGATCCGCCGAACCCGGTCATTCGGATATGACAGTTCAGTATCAACCGGCCGGAGTGGTCTCTGGCCGGTGTCGACTGCCGCGCGCCCGCGGTGGGCGTGCGCTCGGCGTATGCGGGTCTACTGGAACCGAACGGTGATGTCGGAGTGTCCGACGCGGATGCGGTCGCCGTCGGCGAGTTCCCAGGTGTTCACCTGGAGGTCGTTGACGGTGGTGCCGTTGGTCGAGTTGAGATCGGTGAGCATGGCGGTCGCGCCGTCCCAGCGGATCTCCACGTGCCGGCGCGAAACGCCGGTGTCGGGAAGACGGAACTGCGCGTCCTGTCCGCGGCCGATCACATTGGATCCCTCGTGCAGCTGGAAGGTGCGGTTGCTGCCGTCCTCGAGCAGCAGCGTGATCGACGACGGGGCGTACCCCGCTGCCGGCCGGCCCGCGCCGTAGCCCTGGTCGTAACCGCCCTGGTAGTCGTACCCGGCGGGCTGCTGGCCATAGGCCGGCTGGCCGTAGTCCTGCTGCTCATAGCCCTGCTGGCCGTAACCCTGGTCGTAGGCGGGCTGCTGGCCGTAGCCCTGGTCGTATCCCTGCTGGCCGTAGCCGGGCTGCTGGCCATAACCCTGGTCGTAGCCGGGTTGTTGGCCGTAGCCCTGGTCGTATCCCTGCTGTCCGTAGCCGGGCTGCTGGCCATAGGACTGCTGGTCGTAGCCCTGCTGGCTGTAACCCTGCTGTCCGTAGCCGGGCTGCTGGCCGTAACCCTGGCCGTAACCCTGGTCGTAGCCTTGCTGGTCGTAGCCCTGCTGGTCGTATCCCTGGTCGTAACCGGGCTGCTGACCGTACTGGTCGTAGCCCTGCTGGCCGTAACCCTGGTCGCCCTGCTGTCCCGATCCCTGGCCGTACTGGTCGTACGCGGGATCGGCGCCCCTGCGCTGGTCGTATCCGGGATTCTGAGTCATCTTGGGGGCTCCTTGGTCGGGGGCGTCGGTAGGTGGGGGAACAGGGGCCGGGCGTCCGGCCGGCGGGCCGGGGACCGGTGCACCGTGCGGCTGTTCCGAACGTGCTGCCACCGGGCGGGGCCGCGCGTCCGGGTTGACCGTGCCGCGTGCGCGGAAGATCCCCGTGTGCAAGGACGGCGATTGCTCGAACTCTACGACGACCTTGCCGTAGGTCTGCCACCCGTTGTCCTTGATGAAGTTTTCCAAATGCTTCGAGAAAGTCTTGCGGTTCAGCTCGTATTCCGCAGCGATGTGCTGATGATCGGTGGGACTGAACAGCAGGGTGTAGCTGTTGGCCGCAAGGACCGTACCGTCACCGAGGTTCTCGAGCGACTCCTCGGCTTCTCGCTGTAGCCCGTTCTCGATCTCCTGCGGGGCCACCTGACCACCGAAGACACGGGCAAAACCGTCGTCAACTGCACCTTCGAGCTTGCGTTCCAGTCGTTGCAGGATCCCCACCGAGACCTCCTTTCGCGGCAATAGAGCGTGTCGCCGTGCATCTGGCCTTGTTTGATGATAGCGACATCAACGGCCAACTGTGCCACCAAGGCAACTGGTGCACCGTCTGCAACACCTGTCCCAATGGTGTGTATTCGGCATCTGACGTAACCCGACGTAGTGCGCAAATGCAACGTCGGAGATCGAGTTTTGTTTCGGTGGCGGCGTGCTGCTATCGTCGTCCAGTCGCCGGACACACCCAGTTCGACGACATGCCCACCGGAACTCCGGTGGCCACGGGCGAGTGGCGGAATGGCAGACGCGCTGGCTTCAGGTGCCAGTGTCCTTCGGGACGTGGGGGTTCAAGTCCCCCTTCGCCCACCAGAGCAGAGCTCATGAAAAAGGTCAGGTCGCATGCGACCTGACCTTTTTCGTCGGTGTGGATCGTGTCAGACCCGCCGCACCGGAGGCGGGGTCCAGGCCCCGGTGAGCGCCGCCCGTTGTGGCGCGTACAGGCGCAACGTCACACCCAGCGGCCCGCGGGGGGTGGGCAACCAGTTGTCGACGAGCTCCGGCCCGGGGTTGACGTGCTGGAGGTACAGGTCCAAAGAGCCGTCGGCGTTGAACCGCAAGTTGTCGCGGTCGCCGATCGCGAACCGGTCGATCTCGTTCCCGACCTGGTAGCCCTCGGCGTCGTACATGGTCACCGACCAGAACGCGTCGACCGGGGGTAGTTCTCCGGCGGCGAAGTGAAGTCGGTAGTCGTGTTCACCGGACAGCGGTTGACCATCGGAGTCGGTCAACAACAGCGGGTAGATGGCGTCTTCGGGCGGATTCGCGCCCAGCCCCACCAGAGTCACCTGTGATCGCGCCAGATAGTCGTTGCCGTACACCCCGATCGATTTCGTGACCACTTCCCAGCCGTTGGCGACCGTGCCGAGGCGCATGACATCGCCGATGGACGCGAGAGCCGACTTCGCTCCCCGTTCGATCTCGGCGATCTCGTCCGAGCCGAAGCGACTCGCGTCGAAGCTGCGGCCGGGGACGAGTCCGAGTCCGGCGATCCGCATCAGCACGGAGTTGTCGGTGGCGTGCGGTGGGACGACCCTCAACACCTCGGCCGCCCGGGTGAAGAACTCGACGGCCGACATCGCGTTCACGATGCGCAGCGGCTCGGCAGTCGGGTCCACCGGTTCCTCGGATGAGGTGGTCGGCGACCCCAGAGCAGTCACCGACAGACCCTTCTGGAACTCGTTGACCGACGCGTAGTCGGCGGGCCCGTTGGTCTGGGTGCGGCCGATCACCCAGACGTAGGGAGTCGGCGCCACGATCACCTCGGCGTCGTCGATCTGCGAGGTGTCGTGCTCCCGCAGGGCGACGACGTACCGCTGAGGGCCGGTGCCGCTGGTTCGTTTGCCAGGGGAGGCGAAGACGTCGGTCCACATGTCCAGCATTGGCATCATGTAATAGCGGTCTTGACTGTCGGGGATCTCGATGATGACCGGGCCCCCGGTCAGATCCAGCCAGGCCGACGAATACAGCGTGTCGAAGTTCGGCCGGACCACCGCGCGGAAATCGGCCGACGGGAACTCCGACAAATGGTGGAACTGATTGGCGGGTCCGAAGCCCGGACGGTCGGACGCGCCGGGAGCCGTCTGTTGGCGACGACTGACGTCCATCGTCACGAGTGAGTAGAGGTAGGTGTACGCGTCCGCACTGAGAGACGCGAGGTCGTCGGACAACCGTGTCATGACGAAACTCCTTGTGTGAGTCGGCTACACGCCGGGTGGCAATGCTCCTCGATCAGGCGAGTGCTTTGGCCTTGAGCGCGGAGAATTCGTTGTCGTCGATCGCGCCGGAGTCCAAGAGCGCTTTCGCGTCGGCGATCTGCTCGGCGGACGACTTCGGACCGACCGACCGGATGTAGTCGTCGGTCTGCTGCTGTAGTTGCCGCTGCGCGTCGAGAGCGCGGGTGTGCATGCCGCTGCCGCGGGCGATGAGGTACACGAGCGCGGACAGGAACGGCACGAAGACGAGCGCCACGACCCATACCGCCTTCCACCAGCCGGACAACTCACGGTCGCGGAACAGGTCGGTGAGGATGGTGAACAAAATCATCAGGTAAGCGACGAACGCGAAGATCACCAGCGTGTACCAGATGAAATCCCAGAACGAATCCCACATGAATTCTCTCCTTCGGGCCAGGTTCAGAACAGGATGAGTGTCGGCAGCCGGGAGGCAGGTACCCGGAGTCAGGATGACGTCTTCGGGTGCCGATCGGATCACCCGCCTCGTATGAGTTCCGGCAGTCGGGAGGTCACCGTGAGACGCGGCATGTATCGCGGCTCAGTTGTGTCCCTCGGGTGATGGCGGTGTCTCGGATTTGTTGTGCGGCAGCGTCATTTGGGCAGCGAGGCCTCGGGCGTATCGGTCGACCAGATCCGCGGATGCCGGGTGCGGGAGCACCCGGACGACGGGATGACCGATGACGGCCCGACGGCCGGACCGGCCGGGACGAAGGGGCATGAGATCTCCGGTGGTCGACGAATGCTGCTCTCGATGCTCCTTCGTCGTCGTCGAGCCGTCGTCATTCGAACCGGACGATTTCTACGCGCGCGCTCGTGTCGCCGCGACTACTATTTGCGGCACCCTCATGACGTCGGTCCGAGGGAATCGACGAAGGGCAGCGAGGTGAACGACGCGAGCCGACGCCTCCCCCCGTCTCTTCGGCTTCGCATCTCCCGTCCCGAGCTTCCTCCGGGATTCGTCCCGCGGCCCCGGCTCGACACGCACCTGCTACCTCGGGGACCGCGCCACGTCACCGTCGTCGCGGCGGGACCCGGATACGGCAAGACACTTGCGGTCGCAGCTCACCTCGCCGCCCGCGGCGACCGGCACCGGGCGGTGTGGCTGGCCGTCAGCGACATCGACGGATTGTCGACGTTCTGGGGTGACCTTCTCGGTGCACTGACCGCAGCGCATGTCCTGGCCGGTGGCTCGTTCTCCGAGATGGTGCCCGGCAACGACTTGGGGCCCGCCGAGGTCGGCCTCATCGCCGACGCCCTTGCGTCGCATCCGGAGCCGCTGACCATCGTCCTCGACGATGTCCAGCGAATCACTGATCGCGACGTGCTGGAGTCGATCGCGCATTTCATCGCGGCGCAGCCCGACCAGGTCCATCTGGTGGTCATCTCGCGCACGACGCCACGTCTCCACCTGCGACGACTGCAACTCGACGGGCGTCTCACCGAGGTCGGCGCAGACCTGCTGACGATGACCAGGGGGGAGGTGGGTCAGTTCGCCGAGCTCGCCGGCGCAGAACCCATGTCCGACGACGATCTGGTCGGCTTCTGGGTCCGCACCGAAGGCTGGGCGGCGGGTGTACGACTCGCGCTGCTGAGTGCGGGATCCTCGGGACTAGGCGCTTGGTTGAAGAGAGGACCCGATCGGCTGATCGCGTCCTACCTGTTGGAGGAAGTCCTCGAACAGATCCCGCCGACGGACCGCAAGTTCCTGCTGGCGACCAGCGTCGCGGAGGCGCTTGATCCGGCACTGGCCGGGGCGATCACGTTACGACCAGACTGCCGCCGAATCCTCGAATCGCTGGCCGACGCGAACCTGTTCACCGTTCGAATGGAAGGTCGCCGGGACTGGTATGCCTACCACCCGCTGTTCCGGCAGTTGTTGGCCGAGCGGCTGGCCGCCGAGAGTCCGGACGCGCCCGCCGAACTGCATCGTCGGGCGGCGGCCTGGTTCGGTCGTACCGGTGACCCGATCTCGGCGATCCGGCATCTGGCGTCGGCGCAGGATTGGGCCGGGCTCCTGGAGGTCCTGGGTGGATCCGCAGTTCCGCTCGTGCTGTCCCCGCACGCGGGTGAGCTGGCGGCCGCGTTGCGGCCCGCGGTCGAGCACGCAGCGCGACAACCCACTGCCGAGACGCTTCTCGCCTCCGTGATCGCCTCGTTCCACGACCGGGATTTCAGCGTCATGTTCCATTACGCGGAGGCGGCCTCCGACGCGGTGGCGCGACGTGAGGACGTGAAGACGGCTGCCGCGGAGATCATCCTGGCGCTCGCGGCCATGGTGCGCGCCCGGGCCGAGGCCGTCGACGACGTGGTGTCCCGATGCGAAGCAGTGTCGAGGGTGGCGACCTCACCATCGGGCAGCACCCTGCCTGCGGCTCCGGCCTACGCGTTGATCGCTCGTGCGAACCGTGCCATGGGACTGGTCCACCGCGGTGACTTCGGCGGGGCCGCGGCCGAACTGGAGGGCGCGCACGCGGCCGCGGAGGCGGCCGGGATGGCGTTGATGGCGATGGCGACGCAGGCGCACCTGGCGTTGACCGATCTGATCGTCGGAGATCTGCCACGAACGGCCGACCGCGTTGCGACCGTCGAATCGACTGCCCGGCGCCGCGGTTGGACGCAGCAACCCCAGATGATGGCGATGTATGCGGCGCAGACGCTGCTCCTGCTGGAACGTCACGAGCTCGATGTCGCCGACGCCGCCATCGACGCGGCTCGCCGAATTGTCGGGCAGGCCCCCGACAGTGCGGCGTTGTTGCTGGTGGAGATCGCGTCGGTGGGCGTCGCCGTCTCGCGTCGGGACGCGTTCGCGGCGCGGGCGGCCCAGCGTCGGATGGCGGTGGTCGTCGAACGATGTGGCCCGCTGCCGCCGCTCCTGCGCAGTTGGTGTGCCGTGGTCGCGGCGGAAGTGGCCATCCTCGCAGGTGACGCCGCTTCGGTCGCGCGGGCACCGTTCGATGATGGCCACGACTTCTCGGGTACGCGATCGGTCGGCGCCTACCCGGATGTGCTCCGGCGAACCACTCGTGCCAGGGCCTTCTTTGAGCTCGGCAGGCCGGCTGACACGATTGCGCAGTTGGGCCGGTTGACCGACTACGCGCCGTTCCGGTTGCAGGCGGTCGACGCCGGGGTGCTGTGGGCGGTCGCGGCTCATCAACTCCGTCGTGAATCCGATGCGCTCGATCAGATGGCTGCTGCGGTCGCGCTGGCGGCCGAGGTCGGTCAGGTCCGTCCGTTCGCGGCGATGGGCGAACCCGCACGGGTGCTGCTCGCCCGGCATGTCCGGATCGCCGGACCGCACGTCGATCTCGGTTTCGCTCTCGATCTGCTCGGAGTCCTCGGCGACGATGCCCCGCAGACCGGCGATCTCGACGTCGCCGAACCGGTCGGCGAAGCGTTGACCGAACGCGAGTTGGTGATTCTCCGGTACCTGCCGACGATGTACAAGGCGGCAGAGATCGCCGCGGATCTGTTCGTGTCGGTCAACACGGTCAAGACCCACCAGCAGGCGATCTACCGCAAGTTGGGGGTGTCGTCGCGCCGGGATGCCGTCGACCGTGCCAGAGAACAGAACCTGTTGTAGCGCAGTCGATGACGAAGTCGTTCACGACGACTCCCTGGCGGCACGAAGCGATGCGACGATGGCTCGTTCAGGTATTCGTCCGTGCGCGGTGACGTGACCGCCGGCCGACGCCACCGCCGAGAAGAACGACGCGGTGCAGATGTACTCCCAGACGATGGCGAGACCGGAGCCGCCCGGTGAGATGGCCATGGCGAGGTTCTCGACGTCCTCGAGGGAGAGCAACTCGATCATGGAACTGCCGAGTGAGTCGAGCTCGTCCAGGTCCGAGTCCTCGAATTCCGCAACCGCGACGGTTCCGTCCGCGCGGCGGCTGACGACGAGCAGATCCAGCACCCGGACGAGGTGGTTGTCGACCAGCCCGGCGAGTTCGACGCGCACGTCCCTGTCGACGGACGATGCGCCCGCCGGGAGTTCCACCACCACGTAGTCGACCGGGCCGAGCTCTCTGGTCATCGTCACTCCTTCCGCGTTGTGAGGAGAGTGTGCGCGGCAGGACGGGTGATGTCGTCATGCTGAATGGGTGAGCGACGCCAGTTCTGGCGGTCGCGACGAACCGGAGGTGATCCATGGACAAGCCCCGCGACCGCGACCCCGATGGTCGCGCCCGCCAGGCCCGGCCGCGCGACGAGTTGGGCCGGCCGTTGCCGTATGGCGCGCAGGGCGTCGAACCGGTGTCCGAGGAACCGTTGCCGCCCGATGAGACGATCGCGCTCGCGTGCCAGTTGCTCGAAGAGGGGCGGCCGTTCTCCGCGCACGAGGTGTTCGAGACCCGGTGGAAGTCATGTCCGCCCGAGGAACGGCCGCTGTGGCAGGGACTCGCGCAGCTATGCGTCGGACTGACGCACCACCGTCGGGGTAACGCTGTCGGTGCCCGCCGACTTTACGACCGGGCGGCTGCGCGGTTGGAGGAATACGAACAGTCTCATGGACTGACGTACGGGATGGATCTCGCGGCGATCCGCGACCGTGCGTTCGCGGAGATCAACTCTGACCCGGCCTGAATCGGGTCACGCCGTCCGGTAACGCAGCAGCGAGACGCCCAGCTCGAAACTCTTGGTGTCGACGAGCAGCAGCGCAGGGATCTCGAGGCCGTCCGGGAACAGGCGGCGTCCCGCGCCCTGCACGGTCGGGTAGACGAAAAGCCGGTACTCGTCGACCAGACCGGCTCCGATCAGCGTGTGGCAGAGGCTGATGCTGCCGGTCACGACGATGTCCTTGCCGTCGGCGTTCTTCAGTGCGGTCACCTCGTCGACGACATCGCCGGACAGAACGGTCGAGTTCTGCCACTCCGGGTCGGTCATCGTGCTCGACACCACGTACTTGTCGACGGTGTTGAGATAGTCGGTGATCCCGGTGGCGTCGTCGGTCTGGTGCGGCCAGAAGCCGCGGAAGTCCTCGAAGGTCTGCCGGCCGACGAGCAGCGCGTCGGCCTCGGCGTCCTGCCGGTGGGACTCGGCCATGAGGTCCCGTGCCTCGACGGTCGGGTCGAACCAGTTGGTCAGCATCTCGATCGAACCGTCGAGCGTCATGTTCTGGGTGATCGCCAGCGTGCGCATGCTTCTCCCTGGGGTCGTTGACGTGGTCTCCCAGATACCGACCGGCGGGCCGGTCGATAGTCATCGGAACGGCACGCTGTTAGCGCGGCGTCATCTCGACGATGGCGAGTGGGCGTGTCGTCTTATTCTGATAGCCGGCGTAGCGACCCTTGTTGACTTCGTCGACGAGAACGAAGCGCCGGGCGTAGTCCGGGTCGTCCGGGTAGGTCGCCCGCGCGGTGACCTGAATCCGACGACGACCCACCTGGACTTCGACGTTGGGGTGCGCTTTGAGGTTGGCGAGCCACCCCGGTGGTCGCGGCGATCCGCCGTTCGACGCGACCACCAGGTAGGCCTCGCCGTCGCGCGCATAGGTGAGCGCATTGCACCTCGCCTCACCGGTGCGGCGGCCGATCGTGCGCAGCAGCAGCGTGGGATTGCCCATCAGCAGCCGGTGGCCGACGAGTCCGCCGGAATGCTCGTAGAGCCATTGGTGGGTCTGCAGTGCTCGGATGAACAGCGACGTCATGGGTCCACTATCTCGGATGTCGAGCCAAGAGGGGACCCTTCGAGGCCCGGCGGCTTGCGCTCGTCGCACCTCGGTAACTCCGGTCTGGCGGCCGTCGTGGATCACGAAAGAACTGTTCGGTGCGGGCCCTTCTATTGCTCCCTGAGGAGCGAGCTTGCGAGCGTCACGAAGGGTCTTGGTGAGTCGGGTTGCGAAGACCCTTCGTGACGCGCCCTCCGCAAGCTCCGGGCG
>NZ_JAUZVK010000025.1:0-50119 GCF_031844505.1 Gordonia sp. AC31 | reverse complement strand
TGTTTAGGGGTATGCTGACGGTGCGGTTCCTGTCAAGGCCAGCCCAATAACCGCAGGTGACTGAGTTTTTCGCATTAATGTCTAGACAGGGGATAGACTCAGCTAAACGTAAGTACAAACGTAAGTGGGAGCTATGGCAGAGTTCAGCGTCGGAGATCGGGTACGTGTACTGCCCGGCAACATCTTTCGCCTCGGCGAAGACGGTGCCGCGGGGAAGGTCATGGAGTGGTCCCCCGAACGCAACGAGGGGACCGTGAAACTCACCCACGGCCCGGTGGTTGGTGTGTGGTGGGGATTCTGCGCCGAGGAGCTGGAGCACCTGGACTGATGCCCCCAAAGAAGCGCCGCAGGGCCAAAGGTGAAGGCGGACTGTACCAACGGGCCGACGGCATGTGGATGGCCCAAGTTCTGCTGCCCGACGGCACCTACTACCAACGTGGCCGGAAGAAATACGCCGACGCCGTCACCGAGCTCGCGAACATGCGCAAAGACCTCGCCAACGGCATCCTCCCCAACGCCGGCCAGATCACCGTCGAGAAGTGGCTCGCCTACTGGCTCGACACGATCGCCGCCCCACGGCTGAAACCCCGCACCCTGGCGACCTACCGCTCCACCATCAAGCACCAACTGATCCCGCACCTCGGGTCGAAGAAACTCGGCAAGCTCACCCCCACCGACATCCGTCGCATGGTCACTCAGGTGACCGACAAGCATTCGACCCGCACCGCCCAAGCCGCCTACTCGGTGCTGGCAAAAGCGTTGGGGGATGCGGTGAAAGACGGGAAGATCAGCACCAATCCATGTGACCGCATGGACCGACCACAAGCCCGCTCGGAGGAACGCCAACCCCTCACCGTCGACCAGGCCCGCGCCCTACTCCTCCACGTCGCCGGCCAGGATGCGCACGCCGCCGCACGCTGGTCCCTCGCACTCCTCACCGGGGCACGCCAGGCCGAAGCGTTGGGTCTCACCTGGGACCGCGTCGACCTCCAGCTCGGCGTCATCGACATCTCCTGGCAGCTCGCCCGCCTCAAGCTGAAGAAGGGTCCACGCCCCGACACCGACGTGTACCCGCGGGAAGCGTTCGACGTACCCGCCACGTTCACCTTCGTCCCGGTGCATTGGACCGCCTGCCTCGTCCCCACCAAGACAGCCGGGTCCCGCCGGCTCGTCCCCCTGTTGCCGCCTGTGGTCGCGGCCCTCACAGCACTCTGGGAGCAACGAGGGCGCCCCGCGACCGGGTTGGTGTTCACCCGCACCGATGGTGCCGCTGTCCTACCTCGCGACGACACCGACGCCTGGAAACACGTGTGCGTGGCTGCGGGGGTCGTGGCGACCGCGCAGGACGCCCCGGATCAACACGCCGCCCGCCACACCGTCGCCACCCTGCTCCAGGAGGCTGGTGTGGAGGAGGCCACCCGCATGGCCATCCTGGGCCACACCACCACTACGTCACACCGGCAGTACGCGCACACATCCACCGACCTCACCAGGGCCGCGCTCGGGCGGCTCGAGAAACTACTCGCTCTTCCCGTAGACGCCGCAACCGATTCACCGTGACCGGCGCGTAGGCCAAGCCCTCCTCAGTGTCACACAACTGACCGACCAGCTGCCAAAAACGGGTGGGGCTGATGCCGAACTCGTCCCGCACCGTCTGCTCGAGGTTGCCGGCATAGTTCCAGCGCTCGCCCGCGACGTCGAGCATGCGTCTTTCCTCTTCGGTCATGCGATCCGCCAATCCTCGGGACATAGATGTGTAATCTGCGCGCGCTCCTCATCGGTAACGTGCGCCAGCCGCAGACGGAACGTGTAGTCGTCCACCCACAGCTTGTGCGCCATGCAGTGATAGTCCGGCTCCGAGATCACCGCGTCGGCGAGATCTTCGATCGTGATGAGCCGGCGCGCGGCCACCAGGTGCACCTGTCGCTCGAGCTTCTGCAAATGCCACCGCGAACAGGCCACACCCTCATCTCCGCGCTCGTAGTGCACGATCTCGTGCGCCAACGTGGCCCTACGTTCACGCTGGGAGAGTCCCTGCCGGATCTGCACGAGACCGGCCGAGTACGTGCCTCGAGCCCGCAGATTCGGCACGAGCTCGATGGTCAGGTCAAGGTCTCGGGCGTGACGCCAAGGGTGGTACCGCATGCAAGTGAAGCTAGGTCACACCACCGACAACCCTTGTGGCAGCGATGAATTACGCTGGTGTGAGTTCCCCGTCGGCGGTGGGCTGAAGGGTGATCTTCTCCCAGCCTGGCGTTGGCCCCCCTGACGCATGAACTGCCGTACGGGCTGCAGCCAAGCCGCGGGCGAAAGCCTTCTCGTCCGACTCGTCCTCTAGCGACAGATGGATCGTCATCGTCCGTAGAGCGAAGTTCAAGCTGACGTCGCCGTCGATGCCGTCTTGAATGTCGGCAGTAGCTTCGGCGAGGGCGTCCAGCAGGGTGTCCAGAGTCTCGAACGTGGTGTCCTCAGGGAACACGAGGTCCAGTTCGATCATGTAGTGACTCAACTACGACTCCTCCTTCCAGCACGGTTGCCGCTCGAACCACTTTCGAGTGTTCGTCAGGTACATACTGCCCGACGGACTTAAGTGGATGGTCTTTAGGTGTTGATCGGCACACGGGCAATACGCCTTGAAGTACTGCTTCCCCTTCATTATGCGCCAACTATGGGCCTCGACGTCGCAAAGCAGTGCTTCCAGCTCCTTGTCCGGGTGTTTTGGCCGCACCTCGGGAACCTTCTTCTCCCCTGGTTTCTTCCCGGCTTCCCCCCTATCAGCGGAGGCTTTCGACTTACTCGACTTGCTCACGCCCCACCCTCCGGGCCTTCAGGATCGGGCTGGTCCGGTTCATCGAACTGCTCGTAGTCAGTCGGGGCGTCATCGGCCTCAAACGCCGCAGCATCACGTTCGACGATGGGGTTGGTAGTGAAGTCGCGGCCACGCCTGCGCCGCCGATCAAGCTCGTCGTCTTGATCTGTCTCGATCAAGCCTTCGACGTTGTTATCCCCGTTGCGGGCGCCACCCGCGCGAGAGTTCTCGTGCGGGTCCGCTTCGCCCTCGCTGCCCGTAGTCGACGGTTCCTGCGTGAGGTCATCAGGTTCTCCTTGAGTTCGTGCCGCAAGGGCGGGTTGGATACGAAGTTCGTTGCTGGGGGATAGGACGAGGTTGGCCGTCACCTGATCACCGACTCTGGAGATGGACACCCCAGGGCTGTGGGGCGCTTCCCCGATCCAGACGGCTGCACCGTGGGTGAGTGCGTCGATGAACGCAGACTGCGCTTCGGCCGTGGCGATCCGCCGGCGCATCTCCTCTATGAGGTCATCGACAGCAAGGTCACCCGTGCTCATCGCCACCTCAACGACCTCGCCCACCTCTTGGGAGTCGAGGTAGCCGGCGGCGATTAGTGCTTCAACTGGCGGCCGGTTGTAAGCCCTCGCAAATCGGACCAAAGCGTCCGCGTCTGGACGATTCTTCCCAGACTTCCACCGCGATACCTGAGGTTCGGAGACCTCAGCCGCTTCCGCGATGATCCGCCCGGTTTCGGTGCCAGCTATGCGCTTGAAGTAGCTCCACCAAGTCGGCTCTGTCATGCGGGGAACTGTACTGCGCTGACGCAAGCCCTAGCGGCCCAGGAATGAGGTTGCGGTCGCGCAAACAGCGAGTTCAGCGAATTACACGCTGCGCATTTCGCAGCTCAGACGGCAAAAGCGGTTGCGCAAGAGCCCTGTTATCAAATCGTTACAAGTCATACTTGCGCTCACGTAACTACGTACGTACAGTTCAGTACGTTCCCGCAAGACATCAGGTCAGGCGGCAGAATTAGAGAGGAGGGGAGATGGATTACTCAGGTGCTCTCGTCCCGATTCAGTTCCACGGAGACACGATCTACGCCATCGCGGTCAACGATCGGCCGCACGTGATCCTCAAGCCCGCATTCGAAGCCATCGGGGTCGACGCCAAGACTCAGATCGACAAGCTCCAGGCGCAGCCCTGGGCAACTACGGCCGTAACGCCCGTAGTTGCCGCCGACGGCAAAGTGCGCAACATGATCACCGCGGATCTGCGGTCGTTCCTCATGGCACTCGCCACCATCCCCGCGAGCCGCGTCGCCGAACACGTCCGACCCAAGCTGATCGACTACCAGCGCGAAGTGGCCGACGTCATCGAAGCCCACTTCACCGGAGCACGACACCACCAGACCGTCCCCAACACCGTCACCTGGGACGAACTCGCTGCACTCATGCGGCAGCGCTACGGCATCGACCTCGACGTCCCCGACATCACCCGCGCACTCCGCGACGGCGGGGTCCTCAAGCAGACCAACGCGCCTCGCAAAGCATTCCGAAGCTGGTTCTGGTTCACCGGGTCCTCGTGGACCATCCACCCCCACCTGCTCCCCGAGATCACCCGCAAGGTCGTTGAGACCCGCAAGGTACTTGGCGACGCAGCTGCCATCCAGATGGAACTGGCGATGGACAACGACATCTACCGCGACACGATTCAGGGGCGGTGAGCGGTGTTGGCCACTCTGAAACTCAACCCCACTGGTCTTGCCAAGATCCGACGTCTGACCGGCACCAGCCTGGACCGAGAGTTCGCCGAGAAGATTCACGTCGACCCCGGCACCGTCTCCCGCGTCCTCACCGGCAAGGCAGCACCCGGCCCCAAGTTCATCGCAGGATGCATCGAAGCCTTCGGCGGCGACTGCTTCACCGACCTGTTCGACGTTGTGCCCACCGACGAGGACACGGCCGCATGACCTCGGCGGTGTGGCGTCCGAACCGTCGCGAGTCGTACCCAGTGTTGGGCATCGAACGCTACTGCGGTGAGTACGCAGACGCGGTGGTTGATCTGCCCGCCACTGGCCCGCAACTGATCACGGTCCCTGTCGAGGACATTCGGGTCAGCCCCACCCGGTCGATCGTCCGTTCGTTGACGTCGACCTTCCATGACCACTCGCGCATCGATCGCTGTCGGTGTGCGGGTTCGCGCGGCAGGGGTTTCTCACAGGCCCAGGCGGTCGCGCAGACCGGGGTGGAGAGCGCCGCCCCGGTCACCAACTTCCCGCACGAGTGAAAACGGCCACCTCGGTGCGCGAACACCGGGTGGCCCAGAACATCTAACAAAGGAGAAGTTCGTGCCCCACAATATCACCCCGCACGACGGCGACGGTTCGCCGTTCGATGCCATCAGAAGAGTCACCCCGGAGGGCCGCGAGTACTGGTCCGCCCGCGACCTCATGCCCATGCTCGGCTACGACGAGTGGCGCAAGTTCGACGGCGCCATCGACCGCGCCCGCATCTCCGCCAGCAACGCCGGCTACATCGTCTCCGACCACTTTGTCGGCGCCGCCAAAGTTGCAGCTAGTGGACCCGCCGCCAAGGACCACCATCTGTCGCGGTACGCCTGCTACCTCATCGCCCTCAACGGCGACCCCCGCAAACCCGAGATCGCCTCCGCGCAAAACTACTTCGTCATCAAGACCCGCGAAGCCGAGACCGCAACTCACACACTGGGCGACCCGCTCGACGAGTTGGAGCTCGCCAACAATCGCGTCGCGAAGGCTGTCGAGATCGCCCGCGGGGAACGCATCCGCGCAGAGAAGGCCGAACGGAAACTCGCTGTCGAAGAGAAGCACCGCAAAGCCATCGAGGGCGGCGACGGGATCGACCCCACCACGTTCGGCAAGAAGTACTTCTCCGACGTCCGCAAGACCGACTTCGACGCCCACCTGTACGACCACGGCTACCTCATCAACCAACGCAACACCCGCGTCCGCCCGGATGGGGAGGTGCGCGACGGCTACGACCACCGCAAGCCGACAGCGAAGGGCCGCAGGTACTTCTACCCGCACGACAACGGCAACCACGGCGGCAGAAGACGGTTCACCCCGCGTGTGAGACCGCAGATGGAGATCGCACTGCGTGACGCTCTCGCCGCTGAGGGGTTGCCGGTCAACGAGCACAGCACGGGTTTGGTGCTGCTCACATCCGACGACATGAAGGAGCTGGGCGCATGACTGACGAGGATTTGAGACCGGCCGGGCATCCGCTGCAATACCCGTTGAAAGAGGCGGCGGCAATGTTGCGGGTGTCTGAGAAGACGTTGCGCCGCGAGTACAAGGCGGGTCGTATCTTGTTCCGCCAGTACGGGGGCCGCTACTTCGTTGATCACGAAGAACTGTTGCGGTGGCGGAATGAGTTGCCGCAGCCGGCTCCGGGCGAGTTGGCGTCATGACCTATTTCGATGTGGTGTTGACGGCTGGCGGCCTGGGTGGTTTGGCGGTGCTGTGTCTGATCGCGTTTCTGTTGCCGGGTGATTCGGGCGAGTTGGACGACCAGGATGTGGAGTTCACGCGGATCGTGCGGGGTGAGATCCGGTGAGTCACATGTTGTTGTGTGAGGCGCCGGCCATTCAGGTCGACACCTGCCACGGACCCACCTACCTGTCGATTGGCACCAACACCCACGGCCATCTGCGGGTGGTTGTGGTTGGGCCGGGGGATGAACGCACCGATCTGCATTTGACCGCCGACCAGGCACGCATGCTGGCGATGGGGTTGGACGACCAAGCACGCCGCATCGAAAAACACCACCGCCCAGCACTGTTCGAGAACAAGGCGGCGTCATGAGCAGGGCTAGCTACCGGGCATCCCGAATCGAAGAGGGCATGTGGGAGGTCTCCACGCCACACGGCCGGTGGTGGACCGTCGCCAAGATCGAGTCCAAATCCATGCAGGGGTGGTACATCACCAACGAGTCGGGGCGGACGGTCAAGTCCGATGGCGCGCTGGGCCGGCTGCTCATCGCTGCCGTGGAACGCAAGATCGGCGGACAGTCATGAGCGGGTCGTTTCATGCCGTGTACGCCGGCCGATGCGCCCGCTGCACTCACCTGTGGGATGTGGACGACGAGATCGCCTACGTCCGTGAATGCCTGCTACATCCGCCCGAGTCGCGTCGGTCGATGACGTCGACCCAGTTGGGTCGGACTGTGACGGTGTGTGTTCGGTGCGCTCGGGAGGTGTCGCGGTGACTGCCATCCATCCGGACGCCCTCCTCGCCGCGATGCCCAACCTCGACGCCCAGGTGGCATGCGAATACGACGACGACTGCGAGCACCCGGCGACTTGGCGTGTACGAGCACACGGTCGACGCCGGGAAACCGACCCGTTGTGCGGCGACCACCTACTGCTGATCTGCGACCCGCACCTCGCTGAGATGCGCGCGGAAGCCGAGGACGGATTGCCCTACGAGTGCGCCGACTGCGGTCTCGTCGCCGTCCACGTCTCTGACGTCGTCCAGTCGGTGGTGGCGCTATGACCAGCCACCCCAACCACATTCCCCCGAAAGGTTCATTGATGACTAGTGAAAAATGGCTCCCCATCGGTGGATATGAGGGTCTATACGAAGTGAGCGACACAGGACGAGTCCGCAGTCTCGACCGGACCATCGTTCGCTGTGACGGAATCACAATGCGACTCCGCGGCCAGGTTCTCGCCTGCTACAAGTCGCGGCACTATCTGAAGGTTGAGCTCTGCAAACGCGGAGTGCAGCGGACTGGCCTTATCCACCAACTGGTCTGCGCTGCATTTCATGGACCACGGCCAGAGGGCAACGTCGTCCGCCACTTGAACGGCGACTATCTGGACAATCGCGCCGAGAACCTCGCATGGGGAACGTACGCCGAGAACACCCAGGACATGATCGCCCATGGGAACGCGTACTGGTCGAATCAAACCCACTGCATCCGAGGCCACGAGTTCACGCCAGAGAACACACGAACTGGCGGCGGGCGGCGAACATGCCGAGCCTGCGAGCGGATACGAAGTGTCGCTAAGAACAGACAGCGCGACGAGTTGCGAAGAAGCTCCCAGCCCAGCAAGTCATGCCGGGTGTGTTCAGCACAGTTCAAGAGCCACCCGAGGTCGGTCTATTGCTCGCCTGACTGCAAACGCGTCTCGCGCACCGTCGCCTTCAAGGCGGGTGTTCCCGCATGAGCAACAACCAGTTCAAGACGTGGATCAGAGACAACACCGAACCATGGCACTGGAACGCTCTGTGCGCCAGCGTAGGTGGTGACTTCTGGCATCCCGAGAAGGGTGAATCGGCGGAGCCGGCGCGCCTGATCTGCAACCGATGCCCAGTGAAGGACCAGTGCTTGCAGTGGGCGTTGGACAACTACGAGAAAGACGGCATCTACGGCGGAGTTACCGCGAAGGAACGCCACCGCATGGTCAAGGAGCGTGCGGCATGAACATCGACGACTACAACGCCGAGTGGGAACGCCTCACCGCCAAAGGGCTCACCCCTGAGGAGATCACTCTTCGCCTCCACCAAGAGAAGGCAGTTTGCGACGCGGCCAAGAAGGCCCGCGAATCCTCGCATCCCACAGCACAACCCGGCACCATCATCCCCCTCCCGAAGCAATCCCACCAAGCCGTCGGGCAAGCAATGCGGGACGTCATGACACTCGCCTGCGACATCCGCGACGCAGACCCCGCCGAATCCTGGGCGCTCATCGAAACCTGGACCCCGACTCGAATCGTGTCCGCGCTCGTCGTCGCAGCCGCCGGCATCAACCCCGACACCCACACAGAAGAAGACCTGTGGGGATGGGCGAGAGGACTCGCATCATGATCGGCCACCTGGAAACCGACAGCGAACGCTACTGGCGCACACCGACCGCAACCCCCGACCCTGACCCGCTCGTGCAGGTGTACGTCACCACGCCGACCGCCGAGGACCCGTGGGGGACCGTCGAAACTGTTCCCCTCTCGCAGTCCATCAACCGCATCCGAGTCGGACAGGAGCTCGACCGATGACCCTCACCATCCACGAGAAGATTGAGCAGCGTTCGGAGGAGTGGTTTGAGCAGCGCCGCGGGATTGTGACCGCGAGTGTTGTCGGCCAACTCGTCACCTGCCGCAGATTGTCGGCGATCGACTTCGACTGTCCGAAGTGTGAGGCGCCGGCGGGCGACCAGTGCTGGAACGTGAAACGCACCGGCACCATCAAGACGATGCACCCCGAGCGTGCAGAAGCAGCACGCCGCAACAGTTCGGCACCCATCCTCGAGGTGGCGAGCAACGACGATTCTCGCAGCCTCACAGCGCTGTTGGTGTCGGAGCGCATCACTGGCTGGTCGTACCCGACGTACGTGTCCGACGACATGTACCGGGGCATCGAGATGGAGCCGATCGCCCGCAGCCTGTACGCCGCCGAGAACAAGGTCGCGGTGTCTGAGGTGGGGTTCATGGTCCGCACCCTCGGTGGCGCGAAGCTTGGGTACAGCCCCGATGGGCTGGTCGGGGAAGAGGGACTTTTGGAAGTGAAGTGTCCACGCCCGAAGTCGCACATGAACACCATCATCGCGAACGCGGTGCCGCCGGAGCACATGCCGCAGTTGCAGGCCGGGCTACTCGTGTCCGGGCGCAAGTGGATCGATTTTGTCAGCTTCTGCGCCGGCATGCCGCTGTTCATCCGCCGCGTGCATCCGAGCGTCGAATGGCAGCGCGTGATTGTTGAGGCGGTCCGCAGATTCGAGGACAACGCAATGGAATTGGCGCGCATTTACCACGAGAACGCCGCCGAACTGGCGGCCACCGAACGCATCATCGAGCAGGAGATCATCGTATGAGTCTCCCACTCGGACAGCCGAAGCGGCCAGCAATTGATCGGTGGAGCGAGAAGGTCGCAGCGGGCGAGAACGGCTGCATCGTCTGGACTGGCGGACTCAACGGTGCCGGCTACGGACAGTTCTACATCGGACGGACATCGCTCGACCAGACCGGCAAGGGGTACGCGCACCGGTGGGCGTATATGCACTTCATCGGACCGATACCCGAGGGTATGCACCTCGACCACCTTTGCCGGAATCGTCGGTGCGTCAATCCGTACCACCTGGAGCCCGTCACGCCTCGCGAGAACATTCTGCGCGGCCTCAGCCCATCTGCAGACCACTCCGTGAAGACCGAATGCCCGGCCGGCCATGAGTATGTCGGCGACAACCTCTACATCCACCCTCGGAAGGGCTACCGAGTGTGCCGAACCTGTGGACGCAACCGCGCCCGCGAACGATACCGCCGGATCGCCAACGCGAAAAAGGGAGCGTAACAATGGACCTCACCGACACAATTGTCCCTCGCAGTGACCAAATCAACAGTGAAGACCTCCTGACCGGCCCGCGCGTGGTCACCGTCACGGACGTTCGCCGCGGCACCGCAGAGCAGCCCGTCGAGATTGTGACCGCCGAGTTCGGTCCGGGCCGACCGTTCAAGCCGTCGAAGACTGTTCGTCGAATCCTGGTTGCGGCGTGGGGGAAGGAGGCGTCGGCGTACACGGGTCGGCGGATGATGTTGTACCGCGATCCGGAGGTGCGGTTCGGAGGCTCAGCTGTCGGGGGGATACGCGTCAGTGCTCTGTCGGATATCGACAAGCCGCTGTCGATCTCGCTCACCGTCACCCGCGGCAAGAGAGCCCCGTACGTGGTGGAGCCGCTGAAGGTGTCGTTTAAGCCGATCCCGGAGTCGTTTGTGGCGAAGGTGAAGGCGGGTGGGTTGAGTTCGGAGGATCAAGCGAAAGCCGTTGAGTGGCTGGATGAGAAGTCGGCGGGCTGTGATCCGGCTGAGGTTGCGGAGTTGCGGGCACTGCTCGAGGACGGGGGCGAGTCGTGATTGATCTCAACTCCACGCCGGCCCGGTATCGCGGCACCATCGAGGTGTACGACGTGCGAAGTCTTGGTTGGCCGTACGACCCCGAGACCCCCGAGTGGCGTTGGCGGTGTAAGTCCCGCAACGGTCAGATCCTCGCCAGCGGTGAAAAGTATCGGCGGAAGGGTGGGGCTCTCAACGCCATCGACGCCACGTTCGGATCGAAGTTGACCGGCCATGGCATCGACTGGGATCGAATGACCGCTGGCCCGCCACCGCGTCGTCAGTTCGTCGTTCCGTGGAGGTTGGTCATCGTCGACCGCCACCATGACACCACCACCGGGGCGGTGTACTGATGGCCTCCTGCGCAAACTGTGGACGGCACCTCTCAGAGACCCAGTCGTCACTGAATTGCCCGTGCAGGAGGCGACTCCGCACCGGATCACTCTTCAGCGGCTACGGCGGCCTAGATCTGGCTGTGAACGCCTTCTACGGCGCCGACACCGCTTGGCACGTCGAATACGAGGCCGCACCGTCGAAGATCCTCGCCCACCACTGGCCGGACGTGCCGAACCACGGCGACGTCACCCAAATCGACTGGAACGCTGTCGAACCCGTCGACATCCTCACCGGCGGCTACCCCTGCCAACCCTTCTCCGCTGCCGGCAGAAGACAAGGAACCAACGATGAACGCCACCTCTGGCCATACGTCCGCGACGCAATTCGCCACCTACGACCACGACTCACAGTCCTGGAAAACGTGGCCGGACATCGGTCTCTGGGGTTCGATCGAGTACTCGGCGACCTGGCCGAAGACGGGCTTGATGCGCAGTGGGTCAGCGTACGAGCTTCCGACATTGGCGCCTGTCACCGCAGAGAAAGGCTCTTCATCCTCGTCGCTCCTGCCGACTCCGGTCGTGACGGATGCGAAGGGTGCCCGGAATGCGACTGCGTGCCGTTCTGGCCACACCGGTACGGCACACCACTCGGGAACCACACTGACAGACGCGATCACGCTGCTGCCTACGCCCAGGGCTTCGGATGGGACGAAGGGTGGGCCGAATCAGCGGGGCTCGTCGGGGGACATGATGCTGCCCTCGGCGGTGTGTCACCTGACGGACTGAATCTCCTCCCGACTCCTGTTGCTTCTGATTGGAAGCGCAACGCCGAACCGTCCGAGCTGGAACGCAAGTCGCCGAGCCTCGGCGCGATCAAGGCGCTACTCCCCACACCGAAGGCATCAGACGGCGAGTTCGGCACACCGCGGACGAGTGGACGGCCACCCGAGAAGGCAACTCATCTCGGCACCCGCGTGGCCCTACTCCCGACCCCACGCGCAACAGACGGAGGCGGTCCGGGTCGAACCGCTGTGACGAACTGGGGACCCTACGACGCTGCAATTCACGCAGCCGAGTTAGCTTGCGGCCGTCCCGCACCTATTCCGACGGAGCCGAACACGAAAGGCAATCCACGTCTCTCGGCCGCGTTCGCGGAGTGGATGATGATGCTCCCCGCCGGCTGGGTCACCGACCCCGCAACCGGCCTATCTCGGAACGACCAACTCAAGGCCATTGGCAACGGCGTGTGCCCACCCCAGGCATACCGTGCTCTGGAGCTGTTGCACCACATCGCATTCCTGGCGGCGTCGTGACCCGCCTCTACGTGTGGTGGCTCGACAACAACATGTGGCGGCACACCGTATGCCACAACCCGACTACCGCCAACCTGCTGGACCGCATGTTGCAGGCAGCGGGCCACGAAACCCAAATCATCGAAGGAACACCATGAGCGACAAACACATTCTGCCTGAGCAATGGTCCGACCAGCGTGTCCACATCCTCGACGGCCACTCCTGCTGGTGTGGGCCGTGGGTGCGGACCGACGTTGACGAAGGCGTCCGGACTGTCCGCCATGTGGCCGAGGATGACGATGCGCTTCGGGGTGGTGGTCGGGGTGAGTAGCGATCCCGCCGAGGAAGCCGCCAAACGAGCATGTGAACCTCACGGAGTATCCCCCTACGTCGGCCCAGGGCGATACGCGATGCGTGGTGCCCGTGAAGCCCTCGAACCTCTGAAGCAGCTGCACCGGAAAGTCACCAAAGATGTGTGGTGGCACCGAGACCCCGGTTCTCCTACGACGTACGCAGCTTGCTCAGGATGTCCGGTCGACGTTCATTGGCCCTGCGCCACCGCCAAACTCGTTTACCCCGCCGAGGAGCTGACATGACGACAGTCGAACAACTCGCACAGTGGAGCGAACGGAGTCGGGCCAAGTTCTGGTCGCGTGTCGAGAAGTCGGATGGCTGCTGGCTGTGGCGTGGGAGTTCAACGATCTGGGGGTACGGGCAGTTCAATCACAGTCATCCAGGGCTAACGAAGCGCGCGCACAAGTTGTCCTGGGAGTCTTCCAACGGTCCAGTTCCCGATGGGCTAGTGCTTGACCATCTATGCCGCAACCGAATGTGCGTCCGCCCGGACCACCTAGAGCCCGTCACCAACCGTGAGAACGTCCTCCGGGGCGTCGGCATTACAGCACAGAATGCGCGCAGGGAGTTATGCGTGAACGGGCACCAACTTGACGATCGGCGGCTCTGCTCAACCTGCCAGAAGCGCAAGTACGACAGGCAGTTGGCGCGGAACAAAGAGCTTCGGGCTGCCACCCTCTGTGGGCACCTCACCCGAGCGGGCCACCCCTGCACGCGTCGTGTGTCGCTGGGAAAGCGGTGCCCGCTACATGATTCATGGAACACGAAGGGAACGCTTCGATGACCGCCCTCAACCTCGAACAGATCATCGCCGAGTTCATCGCCAGCCAAGCGGGCATCTCGGTCGAGGAAGCCATGCCGCAAGCCCGCGACCTGGTTGCCGCTATCCGTGACAGCGGCTACACCGTCATCGCACTACCCGAACCCCATGGGCGTTGGGCAGAAGGCCCCGAATGGGTACAGGGCGCAAACCTTGCCGATCGAAGCGGATGGGTGGCATGGACCGCCGAGGACGCTGGGATGGTGATGCTGCAACGCGTCGAACCCGGAGAACTCACACCCGCCGATGCCGCCGATCTCGGTGCCGCTCTCATCGCCGCCGCACAACACGCCACAGGAGACACGCAATGACCCGCTGCGACCAAGAAGAGTGCCCGATGTGGGATGGCGACGGATGCCCCTGCGCCACCTTCGGTCTCGACCGAGACAACCTGCCCACCGATGGGACCTTTCATGTGGAGGTGCCCGAATGACTGACGATGTGCGGGCCGACGCCCGCCGACTCCTGCAAGGCATCACCGAAGGTCCGTGGGCATGGCACCAGTACGGCGACCAGTACGAAGTGTTCACCCAGGACCCGAACACCGAACCCGGCGATGTAGCCGACAACGTGCAAATCCTCGCCGACGCCGAGTTCATCGCTGCATCACCGACTCTCGTCGCAGGACTCCTCGCCGAACTCGACCGGATGAAGGGTTACCTCGACACCGAGATCGTGATGCGCGACGAGGCAGAAGACGCTCTCCGTCACTACGAGGTCCAGCGTGACGCCGCCAATGCCACCCTCGCCCGCATTCAGGCTGTCGCCGCCGACGTCGACCAGGACGGCGGACACAGCGGACCATCCCTCGCCCGCCACATCCTCAACATCATCGGCGGTGACGCATGAGCGACTTCAGCATCACATCCGAAGATGCCCGCCACATCGCCACTGCACTCGACCACATCGTCAAGGCGCAAGAAGCGTTGGCCGAGATCGAATCAGGGTTCCAGTTCCCGATCCGCGTGTGGTCCGAGATCGTCGGCATGGATGGGCACATCGAGTACCTCGACAGTGGTGCGATCGTCTTCCGGCCGGGGGAGGCGAAGTCGTGATTGCCGCCGTCATCCTCTGCACCCTCCTCACCCTCGCCGGCGTGTGCGTCTGGCGATGGCAGGCACGCATGAACGCCCGCGAATGTGAGCACAACGCCCACACGGGAAAGGGGTACCCGACATGACTGATCTGATGCAGATCGTCGAGTTCGGCCACCAGACCGGGACTGACCCCATCCGCTGGGACGGCCACACCAGCCAATACCTCGTGCCCGCCACAAACCGGCGACGCATCCTCGACCGCGAACACGGCAACGGTGTCACACCCGGCAAGGATGGCTGGCTCACCTTCGGCCGCGACCTCGGACTGCTCTACAACATCCGCATCTGGCACTGGACCCGCATCCGCTGGGAGACGGTGCCGCATTTGGAAACCCAGGAGTTGACGTGACCACATGCTTACTCCGGGTGGCGCTCACCCCAACCATGTGGGTGGTCGGGCGGCTACTCCGACACTGGACACCGCTGCCGTACCCGTACCCGGAACCCGTTGCGGCACAACCAGAAAACAGCAGCACAAGGGGTAGAATGAGGGCGACCCCGACGGGTGCTGACACACCCAGCCGGGGCCTAACCACCCACCTTGAATAGGAAGGGGATGGCTTTGAGTCATTCTAACGCTCGAACAACTGTTCAGATCATGGACGAGTACGCCGCGCTGCGTCGTCTGGCCTACGAGAACCACGAGACGACCGGGTGCGCAAACCTGCTCGCCGAGGTGCTGGCCCTCGCAGTGGAAGCGCCAGACAACCCGCTCGCGCAGAGCATCATCGCCCTCATTGTCCCCGACGAAACATCCAATGGGTGACGGGGGATTCGTGCGCCTGCCATACGAACTCATCGACAGCGGTCGCCTCACCAACTCGGAGATGTGCGTGTACATCTCCTTGCTTCGGCATCGCGACCACCACACGGGGCGGTGTTGGCCGTCGTACGCCACCATCGCGCAGGAGGCGAGAGTGACCAGACGCACCGCGATCAGCGTCATCAAGAGACTCGAAGAGGTTGGGATCATCCGCATTTTCGCCGAGCACAACAAGCCGAATGTGTACGAAGTTGCCTTGTTCGATGGGTTCCCGACCGACCCTGAGGGTGGTGAAACTATTGCACCAGGTAGTGAAATGGTTTCACCCCGTAGTGAAATGATTTCACCAGAGGGGTGCAATGGTTTCACCTCAGGTGGTGAAAAAGAGCACCACGAACAAGAACCACTAAACAAGAACCAAGAACTAGCTCCATCGAACGAGAAACACGAACGAGCTCTAAGGTCCGACGACACGTCGGACGAGCACAATTTCTCATTCGACACCGAACCCGAGAAACCGATCAGCCCCAAGCAGTTCACCTACATGACGGATCTCTACATCCACATCATGGGTTCCACCCCGCCAGCCGCTCAGGCAGCGCAGTGGCGGGAATTCACCCAGGCGCAGGCAGACGCTCATATCAAGGCATGGAACCAGCGGGTTCCTCGCGGCGACGAATACGCCGGCCCGGAGTACGGCGAGGACGCCTACAACCGACTGTCCGCGAACGGCCAAGACGCAGCCGACAGAGGACTTATCCCGGACTGGAGGTCAGCATGACCATCGTCATCGAGCTTCCGTATCAGCGCCCACCACTCACCCCGAACCAGCGACTGCACTGGTCGGTCAGAGCCCGCCTGACACGTGAAATCAGGGAAACGGCGGGCATGTGTGCGAGAAGCGCAAAACTGCCCTCCCTGGGCCGCTCAGAGGTCACCACGGTGTGGTTCGTGCCCGACAGGCGACGCCGAGACGCCGGTTCGCTCTCCCTCACCACCAAAGCAGCTCTAGACGGGTTGGTGGATGCGGGGGTGTGGCCAGACGACAACACCACCTGGGTCGCTCAAGAGTCGTATCGCATCGAGATGGATAAATCCCGGCCCCGCATTGAGATCCACATCCAGGAGGCCCAGTGAGTGAGTTAGAGCAGATGCAGCAGCAGATCGATCGGCAGTCCGTTGCGCTGCGCCGGATCGGACGCCTCGTCGGGGTTTGTGACACCGAGGGTGTCGGAACGATCGTCGCCGCTGTAGAGCGGCTAGTTGCTGATCGGGGGGAGGCTCTGTGACCGGCCAGCTCGTGTTTCCGACCTCCCCACCCACCTACTGCTGGATTTGCCGACGCGCGCGTGAGATCAACCCGGCCGGTTGTGGACCCGAATGCGAGGAGGAACAGTGACCGAACTAGACCTAGCCGCCATCGAAACCCGAGCCACCGCGGGGGTTCGTCAGACGACAGCAGACACCGATGTTCTCGCTCTGGTGGCTCGTGTGCGCGAACTAGAGCAAAAGATCACCAGGGTTCGTGAAGTCCTGGCCGCCGAAGAAGCGGCCGTGACCGCAGCAGCCATCGACTACGGGGCGATGCTCCCACGCACCGTGGAGATCGACGACATCCTCACCGCCCTTGAGGACCCGTCGTGACCGACCCGTATGCGGCTGCCCGCGAATACCAGCACCACGCCGACCGACACCACACCGCGCTCGCGGGCCGCAACCACGCCGGCATGGTCGCTATCCGCTGCCAGTGCGGCACCACCTTCGACGTCGGCTACGAACGACTCCGCACCCCAGCCTTCACCCAACGCCCCTACTGCCACCCCTGCACCACCAAGGAAACCCCATGCGAATGATGTGCTTCATCAACCCTGACGGCTCCAAGCGGTACGTCAACCCGCTGCAGGTGTCAGTCATCGAGAAGACCGACGACGGCGGCGTGAGGATGATCTACCCCGGCGGCTACGTCCTGTTCCCCGACGGCGACATCGACCAACTGGCGAACCAGTGGTTCCACTCAGCCAACGCTGTGATCGACCCCAGCGAGCTGGAGAACCCATGAGCTCGGGACAGTTGCCCCGCTGGCCCGCCTTCTACCCGCACATGAAAGTCCGGGGGAAGTATCGGCGCCGCAAGGCCCGCGTCCTCGTGTACACGTCCAACTGGGAACCCGTCTGGCCGCCCACCATTGGAGGCCAAGACATCCGCCACGCCACCATCACCTTCACCACCGACGAAGGCACACGCAGCTTCAACGGCCGGGTTTGGACAGAGGAGACGCCCGCATGTCCCGCATTGTGAACCGGGTACCCACACTCCGGAAACCCCGCATCGACGGAACAGGCCGGCTCCTCGCCGACATCAAAGCCTGCGGCGGCTTCGACCAATGGCTCAACATCATGCTGCGCATCTACGGCGACACACTGCTCGACCACACCGCCCAGACGTACGGCAGCCCCGCAGCCGACCACATCATCAGGCCACTCCTGGAGCCCTTCAACCCATTCGACGCCACATCTTGGCTCACATCCGTCCACGGCGAGGAGACCTGGCAGTGACCGACCCACTAGCCCGAACCTGGAAACCGAGTGAACCGCCGAGGACGAACAGGAATCAAGGTATGAACGACGCACTCCACATCGCCCGCGACGGTGACCTACCCACCGCCCGCAAACACCTCGCCGACGCCATCCACACACTCGCCGGCAGAACCAGAACCAACATCGAACGAGACCCCAACCCCGAACTACTCGCCGAAATCGAAGAACGCTACAACCAGGATCGAGCCCGGATCAACGACCGCCACGACCTCGCGATCGAACGAGCCGACAGAGCTGGAGCAGCTGGGATCGCAACCCGCTCCATCAACCTCGAACGCGAACAACAACTCGACAACCTGCAACGCCGCCACGAAGAACGCCTCGTCGCCCTCACCGCCCAAGTCGACTGGAACGACTCACTCTACGAACAACTCGCAGCCATGATCGCCGGAGCCCAAGGCACCCAGCTGGGCGGCACAGCACGCTCCATGCCACCCCTCTGGGTCGACGCCGCCGACCTCATCACCACCATCGACCGCGACATCGCCGCCCTCGAACCAGAACCCGGCACCACCATCGAACGCCTACACCGCATCGCTGACCGAGGCTGGCGACCACAAGACGTCGACCACATCGACAACCTCACCGCCCAGATCACCCGCTGGGCACAGTCCATCCAAGACCTACTCGACCCACCCAAACGCAAAGCGCTCCCAAATCCGTGCCCGCACTGCAACACAGCCATCGTGTACCGCAAAGACTCGGCCGGGGAAGTGGTGCGGCAACCCGCCCTGCAGATCGGCCCTCACGGCTGCGAATGCCAGAACTGCTACACCAACTGGGGGCCTGGCTACTTCAGGCATCTAGCCGCGGTCTTGGGGTATCCACTACCCGAAGGTGTGCTCGAGTGACACACCGGTGGTGAGTATGTCACCCGTGAGACCGCAACAGCTGGTATTGTCGGCCCCACGGGTGACGTGTCTCCGAAACCCGAAACATCCCCGCCGTCCACATCTCGTGCACTGGCGGGGTTTTCGTACCCAGACTTCCCGCTACCGGGATGGTGCGGAGCGTGACCGCGCCGGCTCACAACGCCAGTGACACTCAAGCCGAAAACAAAACGCGTTAACCCACTGGTCTGTCGGGGGCCAACCTCGGATCGAGGACAGTCATGGCTGTACTGGAGATCGTCGCAACCCGGGTGATCATGATCGTCGTCATCCCCGCCACCTGGTGGCAGACCAAACAGATGCGGAAAGCCAACGCTCTGACCGCCGCCCAGGTAGCCCGACACGAATGCAGGTGCGGCATCTGCTCCGTCATGGACGTACTGTCCGCGCCCCTACCTCGAGGCGGCCATGACCACCCGCGAGCCCAGGAGAGGTAGCAATGGTCGACGCCAACCCCGCAGACGACGCACAAGCAGCCAGCCTCAAGCGCTGTGTCCTTCACCTCGGCAAGTACGTGCGAGACCCTGAAGGACTTTGCAACACCTACCAAGCAGCAGTCGGCGCACCACCCGGCAAGGGCCACTGAGTCATGGACGTTAACGACATCACAGCAAGGGCCGCACAGTACGTATCCACAGCAACCGGGGAATGCCGAACCGTTCAGGCACGCGATGTCTTAGTCCTGGCGCGAGTTCATCGTGAACACGAAGAGCTGATTGCCAAGCTGCTCGCAATGCGAGGGGCGGTCATGAAGGTAGATGACCTACTCGCCATTGTCGGTCTGGATCACTGATGGCCTGGTCGAACGCCAACCGAGCACGCACCAGCACAGCCGCCCACAAATCCCGAAGACTTCGAGTCTTCGCCCGCGACAAGCACCGATGCCAGATCCGCGGCCCAAGATGCAACGGACGAGCCGAACACCTCGACCACATCGACAACACCCGCGGACCCAACTACGAAACCGACGCCAACACCCAAGCATCCTGCGCCCCATGCAACCAATGGAAAGCCGCACACGAAGGCAACTCGGCGGCAGCAGCCAGGCGAGCACAGCTCGTGCTCCCTGAGGAACCCCACCCCGGTGGTTTCCAGAGATAACTAAAGACGGCCCAGGGCGGTGCTACCAACACCGCAACCCCCGGGCCTAACCGCTAACTAGGAGCGGCTAATGGCAAATCGTACCCTGAAGCACGGCAGGTCTGGATACCACCGCGGCTGTCGCTGTGACGAATGTCGGGCCGGCCATCGGGACTACATGAGGGACTACTCCCGCAGGCGGTACGCAGAGGGCAGGCCACCTGGCGCCGACGGTGAGTTCCGATGCCAGATGTGCGGCAGTGCGTTCGTAGGGAAGATCAGTCGCCAACCTAAGTACTGCACCAAGAGGTGCTCGGCACTCATCGCCAGCAGGGCATCTGCAGCGAGGGCAGAGAGCCTCCGGGATAGACTCCTCATTCAAAGGGAAGCGGCGCAGCGCAGGACGGCAGTCACTCGGCGTGCCGCCCTAGCCGCAGCGGGGTCCACGAGCACGACCGTCAAGGCCGACATCAAGTGCCTTGTATGTGGACGACGCTTTATCGCCACATGGTGGGGCCGATCGACCAACAGAGCGTGCGGCGACACATGCGCCTCGCTACTGAGGGCAACGAGGAAGCGTGAGGCGAAGCACAGGCGAAGAGCAAGGCAACGAGGCGCTTACGTCGAATCCGTATATCGCCACGAGATCTATGCCAGGGATAAATGGACTTGTGGAGTATGCGGGAGGAAAGTCCACAGGAATCGCGTAACCCCTCATCCGATGGCGCCCACAATCGACCACATCATCCCACTCTCACAGGGCGGCACACACGAACCCGCCAACGTGCGAACCGCACACTTCCTCTGCAACGCCATACGAGGCGATCGCGGCGGACCTGAACAACTAGCGCTCATCGGTTGAGCGGCCCCGGGTAGGGGGTGAACCCGGTTAAGCCCCCAATTACCGCCGGGGTACTTAGCAACTCTGGTCCTGCGTGCTCGATCCTGCCCGTTTCGGACCCTGGCGGTTCGTTGAAAGATGAATGACCCTGGAGGTCTGATGTCGAAGAAGCCTGTGGATGTGCCGGCGTCGTTGGGTGATGCTGGGGCGCGGTTGTATCGGGGGATTGCGGAGAAGTGGGATCTGCGGCCGGATGAGGATCGTGTGTTGTTGGATGCGTGTGCTGAGGCTGATCTGGTGGATGATTTGGCTGAGGCGATGCGGGGTCAGTCGCGGTTGGTGACGGGTTCGCAGGGTCAGTTGGTGATCAACCCGTTGATTTCGGAGCAGCGGCAGCATCGGATGGCGTTGGCGTCGTTGCTGAAGCAGTTGCGGTTGCCGGATGAGGCGGATTCTGCGGAGGCTCGGTCGACGAAGGCTCGGGCTGCGGCGAATGCGCGTTGGAGTAAGCGGGCCGGTTGATGGCGACCGCCCGTTCGGCGGTTGTGCATGACTTCGAGGCTGATTATCGGGAGATTGAGTCCTGGTATCGGTTGGAGTTGGCGCGGACGCCGCCTCCGACTGGTCTTGTGTGGGAGCCGATCCGGATTGGTCCGACGTGGCAGTGGGACGATGGCGGGTGGATTCTGCCGGAGGCATCTCTGGGCTGGCGGTTCCTCGCTTGGTGCGGAGTGTGGCTGAAGGATAAGAACGGCCAGGACTGGCAGTTCACGATGGAACAAGCCCGGTTCCTGCTGTGGTACTACGCGGTCACCGATTCGGGAAGGCATCCGTTCGAGTCGGCTGTGCTGCAACGGTTGAAGGGCCACGGTAAGGACCCGATCGGGGCGACGGTCTCTGCGGGTGCGTGCTTCGCACCGATCAAGTTCGACCACTGGGACGGAGATGTTCCGGTGGGGGTGGAGGACCCGGCGGCGTGGGTGCAGCTGATCGCGGTGTCGCAGCAGCAAACCCAGAACACGATGAAGCTGTTTCCGTCACTGTTCAAGCCGGAAACGATTGACCGGTACGGCATCCAGATCGGCCGGCTCAATGTGTGGGGTTTGGGCGACACGGTCCAGATCGAGGCGATCACGTCGAACTACCTGTCTGTTGAGGGTGGCCGGCCGACGCAGATCATCCGCAACGAGACGCAGAACTGGAACTCGAGTAACCAGGGCCATGAGATGGCTGGGGCGCTCGAGGGTAATGCGGCGAAGTCGGAGCGCGGTTCGGCGCGGATCTTGGATTTGTGCAACGCGTACCGGCCTGGTGAGGATTCGGTGGGGCAGCGGGCGCGTGAGGCGTGGGAGACCGCGAACTCGAACGGCATCGACATCGGTGTGCTGTACGACAGTCTCGAGGCGCCGCCGGATGCGCCGCTGACCCTGGAGGCGGCCCCGGATGTGGTGAAGTCCATTGCGGGGGACTCGTACTGGCTGGATACCGAGCCGGATGGTCGGATCGTGAAGTCGATCGCGAACCTGTCGAACCCTCCGAGTGAGTCTCGACGTAAGTGGTACAACCAGATCACGGCGACCGCGGATGCGTGGGTGTCGCCGCTGAAGTTTGACGCCCAGGCTGTGGAGGAAGACCCGGCCGAGGGTGAGCGGGTGGTGTTGTTCTTCGATGGCTCGAAGTCCGATGATGCGACCGGGCTGGTGGGGTGCAGGCTGTCGGACGGGTTCGTGTTCACCGTCGATGTGTGGGAACGTCCCCCACGCGCCGATAGGTGGGTGGTCGACCGCACCGAGGTGGATCGGGTGATGTCGGAAGCTCACGACTACTGGGATGTTCGAGGTTTGTGGGCGGACCCGTCGGGGGATGCCCGCGACGATGAGACCGGTGAACGGTTCTGGGACAACTTGATCGACACGTGGGCGTCCCGGTGGGGCAGTTCGTACGATCTGCCGGCGGTGAAGACCGGGGATAATGCGCACGCTGTGAAGTGGGAGATGCGCACCCCGTCGCATCAGAAGCTGTTTGTGGAGCACGCCGAACGGTATGTCACCGACGTCGCTGAAGGTCATCTGCCGCATGACAAAGATCGGCGCCTACAGCAGCATCACGCGAATGCACGTCGGGTGCCGTCGAAGTTTGGTGTGACGTTGGCGAAGGAGCATCGCGAGTCGCGCCGCAAGATCGACCTCGCGGTGTGCGCGGTGGGCGCCCGAATGATGTGGCGCATCTACACCGCAACGGTGAAGGTCAAGGAACGTACCGGTGAGGCCCAATTCTTTTCGATCTGATGGAGGTGGTGTGTGAGTAAAGCAGCGGCTGCTGTCGCCACCGTCCAGGAGTTGTTGCAGGTGCGGTCGTTTGAGGCTCAGCGTCTCGATGTGCTGGCTGGGGTTGTGCGTCCGTCGGTGCCGTTCACTGGTGGTGAGCCGGCGATGGCGGTGCAGGGGCCGTTCCAGTCGAATGTGACTGCGGTGCCGATCCCGCAGGACGCGACCGAGACGATGAAGCGTATCGCGGTGCGGTCTGAGACGAACATGCTGCCGCTGGTGTTGGACACGTTCTCGCAGGTGATGAAGGTCGACAACTATCTGTCCTCGATCGGTGAGGGTAGCGAGATTGACCGGGAGTCGGCGTCGGCGTGGAAGTGGTGGCAGCGCAATCAGATGAATGCCCGCCAGACCGGGTTGCATCGCGCGGCCCTGTTGTACGGGGTGGCGTATTCGGCGGTGCTGCCGGCGATGTCTCCCGGCGCGGACGGGTCGACGGTGTTCTGGCATCCGTCGTCGCCGCGGAACATGACCGCGGTGTACGGGGAACGCATGGTGTGGAACCCGCGCCATGGTGGGCCGATCGACGACGACTGGCCGATCCACGCTCTGGAGATTAACGGCAACATCATCCGTCTGTACGACGAGAAGGACGTCCACTTCATCGGTGTGAAGTCCCAGCCCCATTCGTCTCTCGGGTGGCGCGACCAAACGTATCTGCAGGCCGGGAATTTCGACTACATCGAGTCCCGCGCGCACGGAGTCGGGGTATGCCCGATCGTGCGGTACCGCGACAAGGTGATGCTCGACGGCGAGGAGCAACTGGGCATCATCGAACCGCTGCTGGTGTTGCAGTCCCGCATTAACGAGACGACGTGGGGGATGCTGGTCGCCCAGTACTTCGCGGCGTTCAAGCAGCGGTACATCATCGGGTGGGTTCCCAAATCCGAGCAGGACGCACTGAAGATGTCGGTCAACAACACGTGGACGTTCGCCGACGACACCGTGAAGGTCGGGGAGCTCAACGAGACCGACCTGACCCGCTACATCGATTCGAAGAAGTCCGCAGTGATGGACATGTCGGCGCTGTCGCAGCTGCCGCCGCACGCCATGGGGATGGATGGGATCTCGAACATCTCCGAATCCACGCTGGCGGCGTTGGAGACGGCGAAGGAACGCAAGTCCGGGGAGATCACCACTTCTCTGGGTGAGGCTCACGAGCAGGCGTTCCGGTTGGCGGCGCACATTTCGGGTGATGCCGAGGGTGCTGCGGACTTCGGTTCCGAGGTGAAGTGGCGTGAGATGTCCGCCAAAGCCTTCGCCGCCACGGTCGACGGTCTGGGGAAGCTCGGCGAAATGCTGGGTGTGCCGGATGAGTTGCTGTGGGAGGACATCCCAGGCAAGACGCGGACATGGGTGGAGCGGGCGAAGAAGCTTCGCGAGGAGACTGATCCGCTGAACCAGATGCCACCGGAGCTCCGCCCACGGATGAGCCCGGGCGATGACGAGCCCAACACCTGACCTGTCCCTCGCCGGCTACCTGTACGCGCAGGGGTTGATTACGCGACAGATGGCTCAGCTTGCCGCTCAAGTGATCCGCCGGATGGGTGTTCCGGCAACCCCGGCGGAGCGGAAAGCGGTGGCGCGGGTCATGTATCCGCGGCTTGACCGGGCACGGCGCCAGTCGTATGTGCTGGCGGCGCGGTCGATGCGGACGCAGCTACCCGATGTGGTGCCGGCCCCGTTGCGGCCGTACCCGATCGAAGCGCTCGAGCAGGCCATCGCCGACGTGATCGATGACGTACCCGACAGTGACGACCTGTTCGGAGATGACGACGTCCTCGACACTGTGGATCTCAGCGATCTGGATGAGCAGATCGACGAGGTTTCTGACGCGGTCGATGACCTGCCTGACGAGATCCCTGAGCCGGTGCGCGAGAAACCTCGGGTGAGGATCGTCGAAGGCGGCGCCCGGAAGACCCCGCGCGTGCGGGTGGTCGACACCATGGGTGCCCGGTTGGCGCGTCACGCGCATGCGGCCGGCCGGGACGCGGTCGTCGACACCGCCGAGAAGGAAGGCGCGGAGGTCGGGTGGGCGCGGGTGCTGTCCGGCGCCGAGAACTGCGCCTGGTGCACCATGCTGGCGTCGCGAGGCCCGGACTACCGCAGCGAGAACAGCGCCCTGTTCGCCTCAGGTAAACGAGGCAAGCGGCGGGCCGGTGAAACCTACCACGATCACTGCGACTGCAAAGCCGTTCTCGTCCGCAAGGGTGAGGACTGGCCGGGCCGCGAACAACACGAACTCCTCGAAGACCTGTGGCGTGAAGCCACGAAAGGCCACTCAGGTCGCCACGCCGTGAACGCCTTGCGCCGGCAACTGTATCGGGCAGACCGAGACGGCCTGACCCATCAAGAACTTCTCGACGCACTCCGCGAAGAGAACAAGTCTCGCCCTGGTGGCGGGAAACCCAAGCCCCGGAGGCGAAAGAAACGATGACTGCACCTGATCCTGTCGAGCAGCAGCCGGAACCCGCCGTGGAACCGGAACCGACCGAGGTCGATCCGCAGCAGCAGCAGCCCGAACCGGAGCCGTCCCCGGAGGACGAACTCCCCGAATGGGCTCGCAAGAAACTCGACAAGGCGAACCGCGAAGCGAAGAACCTGCGCGAACGACTCAAGGCCCAGGAGCCGAAAGTCCAGGCCGCAGACCAGGCGGCGCGGGAGAAGATGTCGGAGCTCGAACGTGAGCGCGCCGACAGGGAAGCTCTCGCACAGCAACTCGCTGTCCGGGACACCGAGCTACTTCAAGCCCGATACGGCATCACCGAGGACTATCTCGAGTTCATCGGCGACGGCACGTTCGAGGAGAAGGAAGCTCGCGCCGCGAAGATCGGGCTGATGGTGCAGTCAGCCAAGCATGAAGACCCCACCAAACCGCCGTCGCAGCGGCCGGTGGAGTCCCTGAGGCCCGGCGCCTCCCCAACACCGCCCCCCGTGGCGGATACCTCATATCCCGCGTCCTGGGGCTTCCAGCCCCCGACGCAGTAACCGAAAGGGAACATCATGGCGAATGAAGCCAAGCCGCTGTTCCGCCCGGGGGCAGACGTCACCGTCCTGACCACGGCTGCGGTCACCGGCAAGACCTTCGTCGGCGTCTCCGCGACCGTGGACGCGTCGACTGGAATGATCAAGGTGGCCACCGCCACCGGTGCCGCCAAGGCATTCGGCGTCGCATCGCGAGACATCGCATCCGGCGACATCGGCCACATCCTCCGCGGCGGCATCGTCAACGTCACCGCCGGCGGTGCGATCACCGCCGGAGCGCAGGTCGAGGTCGGGTCCGGCGGCAAGGCCGTCACACTCGCCTCCGGCGTGCCCGTCGGGACCGCCCTGTCGACCGGGTCCAACAACAACGACGTGCTCGTCGCACTGGATCTCTGAAAGAGGGCTGAACAATGGCAACCTACTACTCGCAGGAGTACCCGCTCGGCGCCCCTCAGGTGTCGGGCAACAACCTGACCGTCGACCTCATGCTCAAAGAGCCGACGCGCATCAATAACTACCTGTCGAACGTCGCGCTCAAGGGCTACTTCGCCGAGCGGATCTTCTCCAACGGTGGTGGCGTCTCCGGTGGTGCGCTGGTCTACACGCAGCTCACCGCCAACGACCTGTTTCCCGTTCGAGGTGGGCAGAAGGTCGCGCCGGGTGCTGAGTTCCCCGAGGTGACGTTCGATCGTCCCGAGCCGAAGACCGCTCAGGTTGAGAAGTTTGGTGGCAAGTTCCGTGTCACCGACGAGGCCCGCGACCGCAACGACATGTCCCTCATCCAGTCCGAGGGTGTCAAGCTGGGCAACGACATCCAGCGGTGGCTGCACGCCCGTGCGCTCACCGAACTCGAGGCCAGCATCACCGCCGTCGGTTCTGACGTGCAGATCACCGGCACCTCGTGGGCTGATGCAACCGCGCTCACGATCTCGACGGAGAACAAGGCGGCGCTGCCGGCGGCCGACCTCGCGACGATCCGCAAGCGCGGGCAGAAGCAGGAACTCGGCGCCGAGTACACGCTGCTGATCCTGAACCCCGACGAGTACGCGAATCTGTCGATCATCTACGGCGACGCCGATGCGTGGTTGCGGGCGCAGGGATTCAGCGTCGCGGTGTCGAACATCGTCACCCCGGGCACCGCCTATGCGGTCGCGGAGGGCCAGGTCGGACAGGTCCGCTACGAACAGGGCCTCAAGACGGTCACCTACCGGGACGACTCGACTGAGTCGACCGTGGTGCAGTCGTCCATCCGCCCGGTGTTCGCGGTCACCAACCCGTACAACGTGCTGAAGCTGACGGGTCTGGCGGCCTGATGGCTGCCACCCGCACCGTCCGTCTCGGGTCGATGGCTTACGTCGACCCGGACGGGCGGGTTCGTCGCGCCGATTGCGGGGCCGAGGTGCAGATCCACCCCGACCATGTGGAGCGGTTCGACCGACTCAACGTGCTGCAGGAGCCAGCAACTCCGGCGCCGCGCGAGGAGCCGGCCGAGCCTGTCGAAGACAAGCCGGTCGAGACGAAACGCCGTCCCGGTAGGCCCAGGAAGACGGAAACGGAGTCCTGATGTCTGCGTATGCCACCAGTACTGATCTCACTGCTCGTTGGCGAGTTCTGTCCAATGAGGAGGCATCCCAGGCGGATACCCTCCTCGGTGACGCTGCTGTGTGGCTACGAGTGTGGTTCCCCGACCTCGATGCACGCATTGAATCAGGGGACGTCGATGCACAGGCCGCGGTCATGCTGTCGTGCGCGATGGTGAAGCGGGCGATGCTTGCTTCCGGCCACGAAGGACAGTCGTCGGGGATGAGTGTGATGGGTCCGTTCACCACACAGGTCGCGTTCCGCAATCCGGAAGGCAATCTGTACATCACTGAGCAGGAGATGATCCTGCTGGACGGCCGCTCTGATGCGGTGTCGATGGAGTGCACGGGCCTGTGAACCTGCCATTCGGCCAGACGGTGACGATCATCCGGGTTCCCGCTCGGAACCGTCACGGAGATCCCATCGGGGACGACGCATCTCACACGATCGAGTCGTGCGGTGTCGACTGGAATGCCACAGCTTCCAACACCCAGTTCCAGGACGTGCAGACCACGGACGTGGACCTGTACGTCCCTCGCGGGGCTGATGTGGTGGCGTCGGACAAGGTCGAGTTGCCGGACGGGTCAACGTTTCGTGTGGTGGGCCGGCCGATGTGGGATCAAGTTCATCCGATGACCGGTGAGGATTTCGGGTACAAGCTGGTTCGTTTGCGGGAGGTGTCTGGTGCGTGATGTGAAGGTGGGTCGCGCGCACGGCTTCCGGGGGCTTGGTGAGGTGCTGGTCTCTCCGGAGATGCGGCGTCTCGTGGAGTCCCGAGCCAACACTGCTGCCTTGTTGTATCAGGCGTTGGTGGCGAAGCAGACGGGCGAGCTTGCCCGGGATGTGCAGGTTCGCACCAGGATCGGTGGACCCAACCGGGATAGGTGGGTGGCGTCGGTGCATGTCGGTGAGCATGTGGTGCAGGATCTGCCGCACGAGTTCGGCTACGACCGCAATGGCACTGAGGTTGATGGTGCGCACGACCTAGATCAGGTGTTGCGGATGCTGGCGAGGTTCACGTGACCTTCCAGTTCCCCGTCGACTACCGGCCGGCGTTCGACGACATCGGCGACCTGGCGTGCGACATGGTGCAGATCGAGTTGGACCGGTGCACCCCTGGAGGGTGGGCAGGCACGCGACGGCACCAGCACGCTGACAATCTCATCCGTCAGGGCGAGGTTGTGGTGGTGGTGCACATCATGCCGGGAACGGTGATGGATGACGTGTTCCGCTACACGCCAGTGCAGTTCGAGGTCACTGCGGAAGCGTACGACACGTCGGTGAAGGTGATGCAGTTCCTGGAGGACGAACTCACCCGCAAGTACGGCGACGGAGGCATTGTGGAACGCCCTGGTGGTGTCCGCTCCAATGTGCGGTCGTTCGGCATCGAGGAAACCCAGCAGCAGTTGGTGTTCCTCAACCCTGACCACCGCATGTTCCAGGCCACATTCCAGGTGGCCACCAAGAAACGCACACCCTAACAACAATTTTCACTACCGCGTGCTCACGCCCGAGTTCGCGGCATTTGTCATGCCCAACATCGGGCGGAAGGAGAAGGTCTGATGGCCTCACAGGTTGAGTTGTATCGGGAGGCGAACGAGCTCGGAATCGTTGTCGCCCAGAAGTTGCTGGTGATGGCGAAGCCGTGGGAGAAGGGCGTCGGCGCCCCCGACCCACTCTTCGACGAAGACGGTCTCGTCCCGGGTTCGCTGGCTGGTCTCAAGTCGCTCGGCGGCATCAAGAAGAAGACCGGCGCATCATTCACCCCCGAGATCGACATCACGCCGATCGAGACGTACGGCAACTCGTCGCCGTCGCGCCGGCTGATCCAGTCGGAGGGCGGAAAGCTCGAGATCGGTCCGCAGGAAGCACGCAAGATCGTGCACGAGCTGCAGACCAACCTTCAGGCCGGCGAGTTCCAGACGACCGCGACGGGCGGGTTCCGCGCGAAGAAGCGCGCCCTCAGCCCCATTCGGTACTGGACGTTCTTCGTTCTCGGTGAGGACGTCAACGACGAAACCCTCGAGCCGATCTGGCAGTGGTGGTGGTTCCGGAAGCTGTCGATCGAGTCCGGCGGCAAGATCTCCCTCGCCCAGGATGCGGAAGCAATGCCCGATCTTGAGCTGTCCCTCAACCAGGACGGCGAGGATCTGTACGAGTTCGGTATCGACGGCCCCGGCTTCGAACCCCTCCTCGCAGACATGGGCTTCACCAGCGGCCAGTTCGTTGTCGGCGTGGGTGCAGCTTCGGCCGGCACCTTCACCCTGTCGTACAAGGGCAACACCACCGCCGGCATCGCCTACAACGCCACCGCCGCCGCGGTGAAGTCGGCGCTCGTCGCTCTCGACGACGGTTACGACGCCGCGGACTGGACCGTCACCGGCACCGCCCCGAACTGGACGGTCGCGACCCCGGATGGTGCGTCGGTCACCGGTTCCGGTGCGGGTCTGACCGGCGGCACGTTCGCCGTCACCCCGGTCGAGGTCTGAGTTGTTCCCCGGCGCCGTGTTGGGTGACGCGGCGCCGGGGGACTTCACCCACTCATCACCCACCATCACCCAAGGAGATTGACCCATGTCTGCACCCACCGCACGTAAGTCGACGGCCCGGAAGTCGACGGCGAAGAAGGCCGCCCCGAAGGCTGCGGAGCGCACCGAAGACGAGCGCATCGAGGCGAACATCGAACAGTTCGAGGGATTCCGGGAACGCGCCCGCTCGATGAAGCTCGGCAAGAAGCGCGTTGAGCTCGAACCGTACGTCATCACCGCGGACACCTTCGGCGACGGTATCGATGAGGACGTCGTGTTCACAGCCCCCAAGGACCTTCGACGGAAGATCGACTTCAACCGCGCTGTTGCAGCGGGCGACTTTCCCGGTGTGCTCGAGATTCTGGGCGGCACCCTCGCGCTCAACCGTGTTATCAACGGGTTCGAGCGGTACGCGCAGTCGACCGGTGCAGACGCCGAAGAGATGTTCATCGGCCTCTGCTACACCCTGATCAACTACTTCCGCGGCCAGGGGGCTGCTGATGTACCGGGGGGTACGCCAGCCTCGTAGACCTCATCGGAGGCTACGGGGCACACATCCGGTGTGACCTTCAGGACTTCTACGGCATCGACCTGAACGACTGGTTCTGTCACGAACGGGACTGGCGTGACCTCCTCGACTTCATCGATGGGCTCGAGGAGGGGTCGAGATACATTGCGGCACTGCATGAGGACGAAGAGCTAGCGCGGGCTCGGGCGGCGAACTATCAGCCACCGGAGCCGGCGGAGGCTCCGTCGTTCCGCGGGTTCACGAAAGAGCGTTACGACTACGCCCGCATCATCGCGCTTCTTGAGCGCATCTTGGCCGGTATTTACCGCGTCAACAGCGACGCCCAACCCTACGTGCCAATCCCTGCGGTTGAACGATTCGCGGACGAGCTCGCTTTCGACCATCTGCTGAGTGTTGCTGCCCGCGGGCTCGGAGAGGAGATCTGACTTGGCCGTTTACAGTGCCGGTTCAGCGAAGATCGACATCTCCGCGAACATGTCGGGCTTGGCGAACGAGATCCGCCGAAACCTTGAGCGGATGCAGGTCGAGTTCGACATTGATGTCGGCGCTGACTTGGCACGTCTGCGCGCCCAACTCCGCGCTCTGCGGGATGAGTCGGTGGATGTGCGGGTTGACCTGTCGGGTGCGTCTTCCGCCCAGATCGAAGCTACGGCACGGTCATTGCGGGATCTGGCGCAGCAGATGGCCCGCATCCGGGCGATCGGCGATCTGAACGCCGTCACCCGGGTGACATTCTCGTCGAACCTGTCGACCGCGGAGCTGGAGACCACGTCGCGGGCGTTGCGGGACTTGGCTGCCGCGGTGGTACGTCTGCAAGCGGCTGGCGATGTGCGCACCGTCATCGACGTCGATGTTCGTGGCATCCAGAACATCTTGTTGCTGCAGCAACTGTTGGCCGGGCTGGATCGCAGGATCAACATCAACGTCAACACCAGCGGCCTCGACCGTGTCAGTGGGGGAGCGCAGAACGCCACCCGCTCGCTGACCACGATGCAGAAGGTCAAGTTCACTGCGTTGGCCGCGGGCATCACTGCGCTCGTTCCTGCGCTGTTGGGTGTTGCCGGCGCCGCGGGTGGTGCTGCATCTGCGCTGGGAGCTATGGGCGCGGTCGGCATCGTCGGCGGTGTCGGTATCGGGGATGCGTTCTCCGCGCTCACTGAGCAGACCGCGAATGCTGGTGCCGCAGCGCAGGATCTGGTGGACAAGCAGGACGCGGTCGCGGATGCGATGCGCGGGGTGGAGGACGCCCAAGACGGCGTGGCGGATGCACAACGCGCGGCAGTGCAGGCCCAACGGGATCTGAACGACTCGTACGAAGAAGCGTCCCGCTACCTGCGGGACATGAATGACCAGCTCGTGTCGGCGGAGATCGCGCAGGAACGGGCCGAGATCGGTTTGGCGCGTGCCCGCGAGCGCCGGATGGAGGTCAACGCAGACCCCCGCTCCACTCGGGTGGATCGTGCTGAGGCTGAAGTTGATGTGCGTGACGCGTTGCAGCGTCTACGGGAGGCGAAGTCGCGCACCGCCGACCAGCGCGCCGATACGACCCGCGCCAACCAGGCGGGGGTTGGTGGTTCCGACATTGTGCAGAACGCTGTCCAACGCCGAGACGACGCGAACAAGGCCGTCCAGGACGCGCAGCAGCAGCTGATTGTCGCTACCCGCGAGCTTGCCGCGGCGCAGAACGAAGCCACCACCGCCGCATCCGGTGGGGTGGACAAGTTCGCTCAGGCGATGGCGCGCCTCGCGCCGGCCGCCCAAGACTTCGTGCTGCAAATGCGTGCCCTCGGACCGGCGTGGACTGAGCTGCGGAAAGCCACCCAGCAAGCCATGTTCGACGGGCTCGGCGATTCGGTCACCGCTTTCGCGAACCAGAACATGGGTGGGTTCCGCACGGTGATGGTGGACATCGCCGGGTTCATCAACACCACCTTCAAAGACACCCTGTCGCAACTGTCGGATGTGTTCGCCCGACTGTCAGCGAACGGTGGGATGCAGGCATTCCTGTCGGGCACGCAGGCGATGATGTCCGGCCTCGCACCCATGATCGCCGGCATCACCGAGGGATTCATCCAGATGGGTGCCGCCGCCGGCCCCGGTATGGGAATCCTGTTCGAGTCGATCGGCCAACTCGTCGCCACGACAGGTCCGTTCCTCGGGCAACTCGGCAACATCCTCGCGCAGTCGCTGGCGAGCATCATGCCCACCCTCGGAGAGTTCATCAACGCCGTCGCGGTCGGCCTCGGACCTGTCCTGCCCGTACTCGCGGACCTAATCTCGGGTCTCGGCCAGGCACTCCTACCCGTCCTGCCGCCACTGGGTGAACTACTTTCCACCCTTGGGCAGGCGCTGACACCCTTGCTCGCACCACTCGGCGAAGCGCTCGCACAGCTAGGCCCGCCGCTGTCGGCACTCGTCGCCGCCGCGGGCGATCTACTCCTCGCGTTCGCCCCCATGTTGCCGCTCATGGCCAACCTGGTCGCGCAGATCCTGACCCCCCTGGCCAGTGCTCTAGGTGCCGCGTTCCAGGCGCTGCAGCCGTTCGTCGCGCAGTGGGCCGAACAGCTAGCACCATTGCTGCAGACACTCGCACCGGCTTTCACGGAGATCGGCACGATCTTGTCCGGCGCGCTTGTCGAGGCGGTGCAGGCGTTGATGCCGCACCTGGTGACCATCGCTCAGGCGCAGATGGATTGGTACATGGCGATGGCGCCGCTGCTGCCTGTGTTGGCGGAGCTGGCCATGTCGCTTCTGCCGATCATGATTCAGTTCCTCGAGATCGCGCTACCCGTGATCGCCACCGTCATCAACGTGTTCGCTCAGCTTGCGACGAATGTGGTGCCGAGGGTTGTCGACGCGCTCGGTTTCGTTGTCGGCGCCATTCAGCGGGTGACGGAGACGGCGCAGTGGTTCGTTGACCTCTGGGGCGACATCTGGGCGACCGTGACGAACACGCTGACGGATAAGAAAGACGTAATCGTCGGCCAGGCAGGCGAACTGGTCCGGTTCTTCCAGGACATGCCCGGGCGAATCCGCAACGCCATCGCCGGAATCTGGGACCCGCTCAAAGAGACCTTCAAGGGCGCTCTGAACTGGATGATCAGCGCGTGGAACAACTTCAGCTTTTCGATGAAGATTCCCGACAACGTGTGGGGGATCGGCGGTAAGGGATTCACGATCGACACCCCGAACATCGACCTCCTCGCGGCCGGTGGCCCGGTGTCGGGTCCCGGTGGTCCTCGGGACGACGTGATTCCGGCGATGCTGTCCAACGGCGAATACGTCGTCAACGCAGCATCGGTGGGTAAGTACGGCGTCGGGTTCATGGACCAGATCAACGCCGGCCGGTTCGCCAACGGAGGTTTGGTCGGCACTTACGGGCTGCCATCCGAGGCAGACCCGTTCCCGCAGTGGGTCACCGACCTCGGCGCCAAGTACAACGTGGAACCGTCCACCTACGCAGGCCATCAGTCGGATGATCGAGCAGAAGCCGGTTTTGCACCCAACCCGCAAGGTCTCAACCGCGGGATCGACTGGGGCGGCGCGGTCGACGCCCTGCAAGGGTTCGCCGAATATCTGTTCAGCATCGCCCCGTCATCCCCCGAGGTCGAGCAGATCATCTGGATGAACCCTGCGACTGGGCAGAAAATCGGTTGGGCTGGCAGGTCTGACGAGTCGAATACTGGCTACTATGCCGACGATTGGGGCGGTCACCAGGACCACGTGCACTCTCGGTTCAGCGGACCGGTTGGTGTGGCACCGATTCCTAACCCGTACGAAGCGAACCCGCTGGGGCAGCAAACCCCCGACACTGTGCCATCGTTCAACAACCAGGACGGTCGCAGCGACGCACCGAAGTACACACCCGAACCGGACACCACCACGACGAAGACGACGACGCCCGAAAAGGCGTACCCGACATCATTCTCGGGTTGGGCTGGGTTCGCGGCCGAGAACTTCGTCGGCGGGCAGGTCAAGTCGCTACTCGGTGTGCTCGGCGTCAACGACTCGCCGGGGTTCCTTAGTGCGGGTCAGGAGTTGATGCGGCAGCAGGAGGAGAGCCGGAAGAGGCAGCAGGAACTGCTGCAGCCGAACACCACGACTCCGCAGTCGACGGCGCCGCAAACCACTCCCGCCCCGCAGTCCAGCACCCCGGAGTATCTGCCGGTTCCGGCCGCGCCAGCAGCTCCGCCCGCACCCGCGATCATCCTGGACGTTCCCGAAGGTGGCATCGCCGCCGGGACGCCGGGCGCGAAGGAAGCTGTCTTCAAGGTGTGGAGCCAGCTCGGTTGGGTTGGCGATCAGTGGCTGGACACACTTCGGCTTGGGAACGGCGAGTCTGGGTGGGACGTCGAGGCCGAGAACCCTTCGTCCGGCGCATACGGACTCGGCCAGTTCCTCGGCGAAGACAAAAAGCAGCGGTGGCCGCAGTACTTCACCCCGGATGCGGCGGCGCAGGCTGGTCCGTGGTCTGAGTACATCAAGGAGAGGTACGGCTCCCCATCCGAGGCGTGGGCTTTCTGGCAGGCACAGTCTCCGCACTGGTACCACACAGGCGGCCAAGTCTCCGGTTCGGGCGACGTTCCCGCGTGGCTTGAGGGCGGCGAGTACGTGGTGAACCGTCATGCCGCACAGGCGAACATGCCGATCCTGGAAACGATCAACGCCCGCCGGCCCATGCCCACCGTCGCTCGCCGCCCCGCAGGTGCGGGGAGCGGCCGGAACGTCACCAACACCTGGAATGTGCAGGCATCCCCGATGGACGCGATTGAGGCAGGTATGCGAGAACAAGACCGTCGGGCCGCTGCACAAATGGCGGGTATCTGATGCAGGCGACGATCGAGCTGGAGAACGAGGCCGGCTACTTCAAGATCTCCGGTGCCGGCGGTGCTTTCGGTGATGAGGGGGTGGAACTCGCACCGGGGCCGAAGGGTATGTGGTCCACCGAGTTCACCACCTTGATCGTGTCGGGATCGATGCAGGTTGGTGGGTATGTGGCGGGCGAGGAGGTGCCGGTTCGGCGGATGACGTTGACGCTGCACCTCCACGACATGGGCGAGGGCGTGGAGGCGACGGTGTCGCGGTTCCGGCTCATGTGGGGTTCGCCGGTGTCGAAGCTGCGTCCGGTGACGTGGCGGTACACCTCCGTGTACTCGGGGGAGCGGTGGCTGACCCTCCTGTTGGAGAAGGAGATCCTGTTCTCTCAGGAGAAGGACTGGAACCTGCAGGGGTATGCGAAAGCTGTTGTGTCGGTAGTGGCGTTGGAACCCCGGTACGAGTCGCAGCAGCTGGAGGTGACGGTCACCAATCCGTCGAACGGGGAGCACACACTCTGGGCGCCGTGTTGGAATCCGACCGACCAGTACGCCTGGCCGGAATGGGGACTGAAGCCGAACGGAACTGCCACGTTCGCGTTGCCGGACTTCAGCTTCGACCAAGAGCAGGACATCGACCCGAAATGGGTTCCGGGGGACCAGGCAGATCGCATGGTCGTCACCCCTGCGATCAACAAGCTGTGGTCGGTGATGACTGAACGTTCCATGGACCCCTACGTTGCATCCGATCTGTCCAACGCTGGTGGCCAGATGGGTGGCGTCCGTCTGCTGTACCCGATCCCTCCGCACACGGGCACCGCGGATGATCCGGTCATGTTGCCGGTCATCATCAACGGCCCGGCCGGCGCGAAAGCGAAGCTCCTTCTGCGCCGGTTCTGGTCTGCCGAGTCGGGGCTTGAGGCGTGAGCGGAAAGTACGGGGTGATCCTCCCGTACGAAGGCGACGACCTCGACGAGTTCTGTTCGTGGGCGCGGCAGGTCCGCTACACCCGGATCGAGCGGGCTGCGAAACCAGCCACCGTCGAATTGTATGACGGCGATTGGGTGTTCCGCGGTGAGGCGGTCAACCGCCTTGAGGGCTCCCAGTTGGGGCAGAAGATGAACCAGATTGGTTCCATCACGCTCGATCTGCCGATCCAACACAGCCCGGTCACCCCCTACGCGGGTGACGACCTGGACGACTTCTGTCTGTGGGCGCGTGAGATGGAACCCCACCGCCGCACCTACCTGGCTCACTGGGCGATCGACCAGGATGCCCGGGACACCTCCAACATCCACGTGATCGTGGAGAAGGATGGCATCCGGGTTGGCGGGTTCTCTGACCCGGAGAAGGCGGTCACTCTCGACGAGTCGGCCAAGGGCGACAAGGTCACCATCGAGTTCCTAGACGACATCGCCGAACTCAAGCACGTGCACATGGCGGCCAACCCGTTCCTGCCCGTGAGTTTGATTCAGCAGCCCAAGGTGCAGTTCCTGTACATCCCCGTCGATGTCGGCGGGCTGATGACGCTGGGCATGAACGTGCTCCGCAATCAGGCCACCAACTTCAACATGGACTTCGAGCTCACCGACCCGTCCACATGGACGGAAGGGTTGTGGGATCAGGCGCAGATCGTGCCCATGCCGAAGCTGCTGGGGGAGACAACAGCACCAGCCACCATCATCACCGGCCAGATCAAGCAGCCGTGGCTGGACATCATGCAACCGATCCTTGAAGACGCCGAGATGATGATCAAGCCGAGGCGCTTCAAAACTGGCGATCCCGAACCGTTCCCGGGCGCGGGCACGGGCTGGCGCAACGGCACCCTGTTCGTCGACATCGTCGACAAGTCAGGGTTCCGGACTGGCACGTCATTGGGCGGCAACCTCGCCACGGGATTGGCCCGCACCATCGCGAACGTCACCTCCAACTATGTGGAGGACACCTACGACCTGTTGACCGGCGAACCGGTCGATGTCGAGGGGTACAAGCTGCCGGGGATTCTCGGCACCCAGCCGGAACGTCCACACGCGGTGTACATGCACGGCCGGGTGTCGGGGGTGGAGAACTTCAAACTCATCCAGGCGCCGGGCGGACCTTGTCGCATCACTGCCGGGGGCCAGTCGATGCCCGGTGTCAACCCCCTCCTAGAGGCTGTAATCGGCTATGCCGGGGACGTTCTGGGAGACAACCTCGTCATCAACGGTTACGGCGTCGGGTCGCTCGGAAACATCCTGAACGCGTTCCTGATGCCGATCCTGAAGGACAGCATCCTCGCCAACATGTCCGTCCCGCTGATCGGCCGCGCTGCACAACAGGGTTGGGGGCGTCGGCTCGAGACAGCAGCAACAGGCGTGACGCAGGCGTACACGCCGGCCGCGATCATGGACTTGCGGAAGCGGCGCCGCGAAACCGACCCCGACACAGCGTTCATGTTCGATGTGGTGAACGCGATGCCCTACCTGATCGGCGACAACGGGCAAGGCCACTGGGGGTTGGGTGACCGCGTGGGTGCTACCTCGAAGTACCTAGGCGCGAAGGTGTTTGTCGCGCGTTGCCGAGAACTCTCACTACCCCTGGGCACCGCTAAGCCGCAGAGCTTCAAAGCGAAGTTCGGCGACACCCGCACCCAGCAGGACGCAATCGACAAAATGGTGGCCCTCGTTTCCACGGCGATGGGCGCCTTCCAAGAGATCGGGTTGGGCTGATGAGCGAACAACTAGACGATGACCCGGAACGTACGGCACGCATCGACCGCCTAGCTTCGGCGCTGTTCATCGCTTTCGGAGCCACTGGCGGCACATCGTCGGTGCCGATCCTCCGCCCCGTCGCCGAGATGCTGGATGCGTTCGGGGTGGTGCAGACCGAACCCGACTCTGATGAGGTGCAGGCGCGGTTGGCGTCTGTGCCGGGGTGGGCGAAGGAACGTATCCGTGAGGAGGCTCAGCCGGTTCCGGTGGAGCCGAACCATCATGGCATTCAGGAGACGGCGCGGGTGCGGTCGGCGCCGAAGCGGCCGAAGCGTATCCCGAAGGCGGCGCGCGGTGTGATCGCCAACCCGGGCGTCTAACCCTCACATCTTTCACGACCCTGCACCCGCTCGGGTGTGGGGATCTCACCATGCCAGGAGGCACATCATGGCCGACTACGGAATCACCCACCGCATTCCCGCGGGCACCAACGGCCCACGCTCCCGCACCGACTACGTCGCCATCCACACCCAGGAGGGTGGCACCGGTGACGCAATCGGCCTCGCTCGGTACTGCTCAGGCGCCGGCGTCTCGTACAACGTCGCGTGCGACGACGTGAACACCGTGCAGATGGTCGCACCAGGCGGTGCGCCCTGGGCGGCCATGAACGCCAACGGTATCGGCTATCACATCTGCGGTGCTGGAACCTACGCCGGTTGGGGCCGCGGCCGGTGGCTGTCGAAGGACGCCGCGGACGGGCTCAACGAGGACGCCATGTTGTGGCGCATCGCCAAGGCCGCCGCGGCTGCGTGCAAGGACTTCGGCGTCCCGGTGCGCTACACCGGCAACGGCGGTGGGTACCGGGACAACAACTGGCCGAAGGGTCGCGGCGTGTGCGGGCACGTCGACTTCGGTTCCTCGGGCGGCGGCCACCATGACCCCGGCGTCGGCTTCCCGTTCGACGTCCTGCTCGAGCGGATCAACCACTTCAACGCCCCGCCGAAGCCGATCCCCAACCTCATCAACCTCGAAGCCGAGGTCGCGAAGGGCTGGATCGGCAAGCGCGTCACCAAGGGTGAGGTGAAGATCCCCGGCGGCGCGTTCGCCGAGTTCGAGTCTGGTCACATCTACTGGCGCAACGGCGCGCAGGCCGCGTACGCCATCCCGCACGGCGGCCTGTTCGAGGCGTTCGCCGCGCGCGGGTTCGAGAAGGGCGTCGGTTTCCCGCTGCTGCGCCATGACGTGCATGACGACGGTGGCGTCCAGTCGTTCGAGAAGGGCGTCCTCATGGTCGCCAAGGGCGGCGACACCCGCGGTGCTCTCGTTCACGGTGAGATCGGCAAGCGGTACGCCGCGATGGGCTGGGAGACAGGGCCACTCGGCTGGCCGACCAGTGACGAACATGCCATCGCTGGCACCGACAACATCATCCAGACCTTTCAGCACGGGAGTCTTCGCTGGTCGCCGACCGGCGTGATCGTTGACCTCGACAACAAGGAGAAGTGACATGACCATCGCCAGCTACAGGCCCTCCGAGATCCGCAAGTTCATCGTCGGCCTCGTCGGCGCGTTCACCGTCCTCGCTGTCAGCCTGACCGGAGAGTTCGCCGCCTTCCTCCCCGCCGAGGCCGCCACCTGGATCTCCACCGGCGTCGCCTTCGCCACCGCGGTCGGTGTGTTCCTCACTAAGAATGCCGCTGTCATTGACAGCCTGGACGACTACCGCGGCGAGTGAGCCTCCTGTCGCCGGCCGCCTGGAACGGCGTCGGCATCGTCACCTTCCTCATCATCGCGGTCACCGCCCTGGTGATCGCCCTGGTGCGGGGGTGGGTCGTGTTCGGCATACATCACCGCGAGATTGTGGCCCAGAAGGACCGCGAACTCGCTGCGCTGCAGGAGCGGTCAGTCGAGGACGGCAAGAGTATCGCCAAGTTCGCCGACGCTGCAGCCAGATCGACAGTCGCCGCGGAAGTACAGCAAGCCATGGTCACCGCCATCAGACAGCTCGCCGAGGAGCGTGCGACATGAAGCTGTGGTGGCAGAAAGAGATTCGAGATGCGCGAGCCCGGGCCGACGAGTCCGAGCGCAGTCTGCGCGAGTCAGCCATCCGTCGAGAAGAGGCGGAGCGGTTGAACTCGCGGGCACGACGAGTGGAGGGCACGTTGCACCGGGAACTACTGCAGAACGGATTTGCTGACGCATTGCGCGCCGCCTTCGGTGGTGTTCGGTGACCGTCAAACTGATCGCAGACATCGCGTTGTGCGTACTCGCGACCGGACAGTTCGCCTTCACCGCACAATACGTTCTGCGGTCGCCGTGGTGGTCGACGGAGATCGGCAAGATCTACGCACTGAAGTCGGTGCTGTGGACGCTGGTCGTGTTGCAGGTCGCCGCGTCGGCGCTCACTGAGTCGGAATACCCTGGCCGCCAGTACTTCCGCATCTCCATCTACATCGGCGGCGCCGTGTCCATCGCTGTGCTGTGGTGGCTGTTGCGGCGTATCCAGCAGCAGGGCCGCGACGCCCGCGCTGACCGCGGTGACACTCGTCCGCAGCGACGGGTGTGGGCGGATGCGTTGCGAGACTGGGCGGGCCGATGACCATCTCGGTTCTGATGCTCGACGGCACGTGGTCGCGGCCTGGCGCTCGCTCAGCGGCAGCTGAGGCGCTCCGTCGCTCGCTGCGTCCTGGCTACGAGTTCTCCTATGTCGACTATCCTGCAGCGTTCGGCCCGGCGACTGGGATCGGAGACATGCCGGCGGCAGAGTCGATCCGGATCGGCGCCGAGAATGTCGCGCGCGCAGTCGCCGAGACCCCGCACCCGGCGATCGTGGCCTGCTACTCGCAGGGCTGCATGGCCGCGTACAGGTTCGCCCGCAACATCCTGCCGAAGCGGCCGGAGCTCGACGTGCGGGCGGTGGCGGCGATGGGCAACCCGCACGAACCGACCCACCGCGGCGACCGGGGCGGTATCGCTGACCGGCTCACGCTGCCGCGCAAACTGTTGTCGGTGTGGGCGCCCGGCGATCCGATCGCCGACATCCACAAGGATGCGCCGCTGCGGTCGGCGTGGGATGTCGTCGAGTTCATGTCGGTGCGCGACCAGACGTCCGCGCTGCGGTGGCTCGACAGTGTCGCCGACGCGGTGACTGATGGCCCGCAGGATTGGTGGCGGCGGCCGGACTTCATCGCCTCCCTGATCGCCGCCCGCGACTACGTGTGGGGCACGCAGCACACCACCGACTACGCCCGCCACGGTCACGCCACACGGCTGGCCCGCATGATCGAGAGGGCGGCATGACGCTCCCAAATTGGCCGTTCCATGAGACTGATCCGGCGGATCTGCCGCAGGGTGTGGTTACCCCCGGGCAGCTTGGTGAGACGTTGCAGAATCCGTCGGCGGAGAAGTTCCGCAACCTCGCCGCGGGTAGGTTCCCCGGTCAGGTCGACGACGACTTGGCTGGTAATCCTGCGAATGTGAACGGCCCGCTGGGGACTGTGGTCAATCAGTTCGCCGCGTTCACCGAGGATGTGGCGACCGCCGACCCTGCCGACATTCAGAGTCCGGAGGATCTACGGACTCGGGTGAATGGGTTCTTCGGGTTGCGGCCTGTCCTGCAGATGCTGATCTTCACGCCACTGTCGTATCTGTTGGCGTGGATTGTGGATGGCAACCCGGACGACTACGACACGCTGGAGGAGATCCAGGACAACCTGATCCCGGCGTTGATCCGCCTGCCCCTTCGCATTCTGGCGCAGTTGATTGGCGGCATCCCCATCGTGGGTGACGCTGTTGAGGATGCGTTGGCTGGGTGGTTGAAGGACACCAACGAGACCGCGGTGGATGCTGCGGAGACCGTCGTATCCGTTGGTACTCAAGTGACTTACTTCCAGCAGGTCATCTCAGTCCGCAGCGGACGGCCGCTGCACGAGACCGGCCCGGACCGGACAGCCTGTGTGTCGTTCCCGTTCTCGGAGATGAACCTCAGCATGCCGACCATCTCCATCGGTGGTGGCTCGCACACGGTCGACATCACGGGCAACACCGGTTACGCGGACGGGCCGGACAACCACCGCCACAGCGGGTCGACGTTGAACGCCTCTGCACCGAACCACGTGCATACGACGACGCTGTCCACGAATCCGCCTGTCGTGAATGCGACGGCGTCGTACGCGCCGTGGGCGTCGGTCATTATCGACAGTGCCACCGAGCGGAAAGTGTTGGGCTGGATGGCGTACAAGTCCGGCACCGTCAGTACCTTCCACGTCGACGTCTTCCAGCAGGAGCCTGACGGTTCTGTCGGGCCGGTCATCTACTCGTCACCGGACCTCGCGGGCGAGCTCGTCACGTCGATCGCGTGGATGCAACACCTCATGGACGGTGCGTCGGTCATCGCCGACATCGACGACGTGGTCGATGTCCAGTTCCGCATGACGGGCACCGGCACCGTGCACATCGCGGGCGTCAACTTCCCCTACGCCACACCAATCACCGGGATGCGCCCGTACTCGCCCGGATCGGGCCGCAACCCGTCCACCACCCCCGTCCCGGAGGGCCTGACGACCGCGCAGCGTGACGACATGTACGGCGGCCCCACCCCGTTCGTCGGGATCGGCCTCGACGTCGGACAGACCAGCATCCCCGTCGTCATCGTCGACGACTTCAACCGGTCGAGCTTCGGCCCCGAGTACAAGACGTTCGGCAACATCAAGATCGAAAACGGCCGAGTCAAGCACACCACTAGCGGCCTATCCACCAACTCCGGCGCCGCGATGCGGGTGCAGTCGTTGAACTCCGACTACTTCGACGTCGGATTCGATCTGTGGCTCGACGGCGACGTCGACGAATATCAGATTGCGGGGGCTGGTGGTCGATGTACATCCAGCCTCAGCGCGGGGATCTGGCTGACCGCCAACAAGAACGGCGTCTACATCCAGACCGGGTCGTACAGTTCGCGCACCACCCAATCCACCGTCCCCGCACCAGGATCGGGCCGATACACGCTGCGGCCCAGGCGATCCGAAGATGACACCCACTACATCTACGAAGTGTTCTACGGCGACCCCAACACCACAGAACCCATCGCCGACTGGGCCGACACCACCGGGATCGTCCCGGACGGGATCGGCCACCGCCGCGTCGCTGTCGTCGTCAACGGCGCCGCGTTCTACCCCTCCGGCGAACTCGACAACTTCGTTGCCCGCGACATCACCGTCTAGAAGGAGCTTTGATGCCTACGATCACTTTCACTGTTGACGGCCCTGCAGGTAAGGGTGGGACGGCAAGGTTTGAGCCGCGCGCCATGTTCGAGGCCGACGGGAAACTGGTGACGTCGTGGGCGTCCCCGCGGTTGGTGAAGTACACCAACAACACCCCGGTGTCGGTGGTGCTACCGGAAGGACCGTGGAAGGTTGGCGGCCTCAGTGGGGGTCAACCACTACCCATCGATGTGGGTTCGGTGAACGCCGACCTGAAAGACCTCATCGTCTTCAACCTGCCCCCCTCAGCCCCAGCAACCACCCTGTCTCAGGCTGTCGCGGCGTGGATGGATTCCAACGTCAACACCGAGGTGACTGAACCGCTTGTGGAGGGCATCCTCGCCAACCCGGAATCCGGGGCCAGAGCAGTACTAGACGAAACATATGGGCGGGTGTGGAAGGCCAGCACTGCCTACGCCGCAGGCGATCTCGTCCTACTCCCGGCGCCGGTGAATGGGCCGGGTACCCGCAACAGCAACGGCACTTCACGCGGGTCGTTCGACGCAACAGAGCAAGGCCTATGGACGCCGAGCGCCACCGCGACCGTCGATGGCCTGACGGATGCGACGACCGTGGGCAAGGCGGTCGCCAAGGCCGCCAGCGCGGCAGCAGCCCGATCGGCGATCGGCGCAGTCGATTCCGCCGCCGCAGCGGCGACCGGCGTTCTGTCATTCGAGTCGTTCGGCGCGGTCGGCGACGGAGCAGCAGACGATACTCCTGCTTTGCTCGCGGCAGTGTCCGAGGGGGCGGCAACCGGGAAGCTTGTAGTCGGTTCGCCGAACGCCATCTATCGAGTGACCCAGCAGGGAACTAGGACGTTCCGCACCGGCACCGGAAGCACGTACACCGCGCCCTACTGCTTGTCGCTTCCAGCCAACGCCCAGATCGACATGCGGGGGGCTGTTATCTCAGTTCCCTCGTCGTTCCTGGGCATCGCTGTCTGCAATGACCACCCGACCGCACAGACCGACAAGATCGAATTTCGCGGTGCAGTTATCGATGGCGGGGGATTCAACGCATCCCGAGGCTACGCCCTTGTTATACTCTCAGGCCTCGCCGCAGGCTCCAAGATCGCCATGACCGTCCGTAACGTGTCGTACATCGGCGCGTCAATCTCTTGGTGCACTAAGACCGAGATCGAACGCTTGCACGCGACGAATATCAAGGGCCAGGGTTACATGCTCGGCAACGGCCTGTCGGACCTGAACGACCTCTGTACGTTCGGTCTTCTCACTGCGGACAACATTCAGGATTTCGGTAGCTTCAACCAACCTGGGAACGGCTACTGCATCGGCGCGACTCGCTCATCGATCAACCGAATCATTCAGCGAAACGCCGCTGGAGGTACGAAATACCTCAAGGGGTGCGACGAACTGCACACGGTTTATTCTGAGTTCGACGGCGCTGTCAGCACGGGCGAGACGGCGTACGGAACGGCGAACTCGGGGACCAAGATTCAGGGGGACGACGCGTCGAACAAGACCGGCCGCGTCACGTTCGGCAAGATCGTCTCCCGTAACTGTGTGGGCTCGGGTCTCTACGTGCGATTCGCGGGCGACACCCTCATCGACTCGTACGTGGGGGCGAAGAACGGTCGCAATGGTACCAACGATGACCTCGACCTTGGCGAGTTCGACGACTTGGAAATCGGGTCCGTAAAGTCGGACAGCGCCGGCCTCGGGGGCTTCACTGTCGGCCCCAACGCAGGGCTCGTGAAAGGCGGTCGCCTCACTGTCCGCAATGTCGGCGACGTCACCGCCGCTAACTCATACTGCTTCACCCAACTCACCGGCAAGCTGCGATTCAGTTTCGTGGAGTTGATGGACAACCGGCAAACGCCAATTACCAGCAAGGCGATACAAGCACCTAATGCGGTGTCTATGGTGTTCGACAACTATCGTTCCAACATCGGCAACAGGGTCGATATTCGGTCAAGCCTGGCCTGGCTGGGTAATCCGATCCTGTCGACAGGCAACGCAGGCCTCACGGGCACGGTGACCCTCGCGAATGGTGCCACGCAGACGGACGTGTCGAACGCGAACTCGGTGTCCCAGGCGGTGACGGGAGGCTTCGCCGAGCCGCTGTTTGAGATTACCCCGCTGAACGCCGCCGCGCAGGCCCTCGGGGTAGTGCGGTGCGCGGTGCCCACCAACTTCGCGTTTCGCATGTTCCACGCCACCGCCACCGGTACTGAGGTATTCAGTTACCGGATCGTCGCGTACGTCTTCCGGACGACGAAGCCCGCCTAGTCGACTATGCAGACCTGCTTGCCTGCGATGAACTGCTCATCGATTGGCGCGCCCCGGTATCGATCGCGGCGGGTGGCCGATTCCGGCACAGTAGCCGAGCAGAGCTGTTTGGTGAGAAGGTCTCGGCGCACAAAGAACGCTGTCCGGTCGACGGACACGGGAACATAGCGGGACCGAAAGACGCCCGACTGGTAGATTCCGGACACGCGCGACCAGGTACCGTGTGTCTCCACGACGTCGGGGCTCTCGCGGCTGACGTACGGATCAATCGACCCGTATCCATCTGCCGCGAGTCGACGGTTGGTTAGCAGTCCAAGGTCGAGAACGTTAATCCGTTGGCAGCACAGCGATACACCGCCGACGTCGGGAGTCAGCAAGGTTATTCGCGACATGCCAAGGCGCTCGGCAAGGTGCTCGGCGGCAATGCCAGTCAACCGGTACTCGGCTGGCGTTACGTCCATACTGGCGCTGGGGTGCAGGCTCGCCGCCAGCTTGGCTCGGTCAAGCTGAACCGCCCAGGTGGCGAGTAGGACCCCAACGAGCATGGCTGTCGCCACACGCCGTGTGCCGAGACGCTCGACTACGCCCGGGACCAGCCAAGCCGCGACGAGCACTGCCACCGGCAGGGCCGATAGCTCCATCCGCCCCAGGTAGCCCCAATTGCGGCCCAGTACGAGGTTCACCAGCACGAGTCCTACGAGATAGGCGACCGCCGATGCCATCAGTGGAGTGTTTCTCACCTGCCGGACGCGAGCGCCAAACCCACTGCGTTCCTCTTGGCTGGTCAATACGCCGAACGCCAGAAGTGCAGCGGCAGGGGCAAAGACGTAGACGAGCTCCTGGACAACTTGCAGTCGGGAGACCAGGTCCGCCTTTACCCCGACCGGCGAGTACGGCTCGGACCGTTTAGCAACGATCGTGTTCGGTATCAATGCGTCGAACACGCCGAGTCGGATGAGAGTCGTCGCCCCTGCCGAGGCAATGACGGTGGCCAAAACAACGCTGGCGTGGCGGCGCAGGGGCGGGCACAGCACGGTTGCGATGACCGCCCCGACGGCAACATAACCGGTGGCCTCTAACCGAATGAACGGCACCGCCGCAACGGCCGCGCCCACGACCCACAACCGGTTTCGTTGCACACCCAACAAGCCGACTAGTACGGCCGTCGTCAGGAGAGTCATCTCCATCCCATTAAAGGTCTCGTTGATGAACAGGCCGAAAACCAGGGTGACGCCTGCGATCACAGCGGCACGGTTCCGGGCGGGTGTGAAATCCGAGAGGAGTTGTGCCAATAGGACGGCGCACACACCAGCGAGAATGGCTGCTGAAACCTGACTGGCAGCAACCGCGCCGGCGAACCCGAGCGGCAGCACCCATAGGACAAGCGACAGCCAGCCGAACCACGCCAGGCTCGAGAACCCTTCGACTTGTTCGGAGCCTGGGGTCAATGCGATGTCACCCGTGTCGGCGAAGGTCTGGGCGAACGCCACCGTGATCGCGCCGTCGTCCCAACCGTTAGTGCGGACCACGGCGGCGGCAATGACATGTACAGCCACCACGGCAATGAACAGGGCCGCACGCGCGGAGTTCTGGGTCGCGGGAGGTGAAGTCGAAAGTTCGGTCGTCACCTGCGAATTGTTCGGGGGAATGAACATGCCGCGCAACTTGTGGAGACTGAATTGGCCCAATCAAACTACATCGCGTCGCAACTAGCCGCGCAGGGAGGCGATCAGTCGATCGGCGTAATACGAATGCCCGGCGGTTGTCGGGTGCGGATTCACCGTCGTCATGTAGTCGCCGACGTTCCGCGCGGTGAACCACCGCTCTTTGAGCGGCGAAATGTAGGGCACCTTCTGCTGATACGTCGCCCGCGTGAGGTTCGAGTCGATCTGCTGTAGCCCGGTGATCAGTTCGGGCGTCGCCGGGGCGGGGCCGACGATGACGATCTGGGCGTTCGGGAACTGCTCGGCCAGTTGGGCGATGAATGCGCGTGCCGCTCCGGTCAGGCTGCCGCGCTGGCCGAGATCGTTTTGGCTGCCCTCGACGACGACCAGATCGGGATTCGGGTTCGACACCTGGGTGCGCGCCCACCGCTGCGAGTAGGTGCCCCCACCGTCACGGCCAGCGTTGAGGTAGCCGACCGATCCGTAGCCGTGGACCTCGACGGGAATGCTCAGTCGTCGGCCGACTTCGTAGGCGAACCCATCGGTAACGGGTGTGGCGGCGGTGCCGAACGTCCACGAGTCGCCGATGAACAGCGCGTCGCGCACACGACTCATATCGGCGGCCGGCTCCGCCGCGGCGTCAGTGGTGCTGGTCGCGGGTGGTGGTGTGTACGGCGCAGCGCTCGACGACGGCGTTGGCCGGGTGGCGGCCACGGCCAGCAGCACACATGCCGCGACGATTCCGGCGGCAATGACCAGCCACCCCCACATCGGTGCGCCCCCGCGCTTCTGCTGCCACCACGACTTCTTCCTACGGCGTCGACCACTACTCCCCATACCGGACATCATCGGATAGCGAGATCCGGCTTGCGCTGTGAGGCTTGCCTATTCAACCGAACGGACTACAACCCGAACGGACTACAACCCGATCACCCGCCGATAACCCCGGATATGGGCGGTCTGCGGTGTCCTATTCAGGTTGGTGTCAAAGGAGTGGATCATGCCCGACGTCTGCCCGCGCTGCGGTGACCGCGTCCGCACCTCGCCACTCGGCTCCGAGCACGTGTCTCGCGAGTCGTGTCCGGGCGCCGGTCGGGGGCCGGTGCGGGTCGTCGAGCTGCCACCGCCGGACTCCGACCGGCACGGGAGAGATCAGGGTTCCCAGTCGTCGCCGAGCACCGCGGCCAGCCGGTCGGTGAGGTCGGGCTCCTCGGGCCGGCGGCTGTAGATCACGTCCTCGCACTCGACGACCAGATCGAGCAGGTCGGGGTCCGGCTCAACCCACCCACCATCCGTGCGCACCTGATGCTCGGCCTGTCGACGCCGCGTCACCGATGCGACAGCCTGGGCGGCGGCGCGCAGCGTCTCACGATCGGTCACCCGGCCATTGTCGCGCGAAGTCCATGTTGGCTTGAAATTGTCGGTGTCGATTTCAAGGTTGGGGCCGGAACCTTGAAATTGTCATCAAAGTCGGAACCGTTCGGCCGCCCACTACGTCCAAACTGCATGGTCCTCGACATCGCTCTCGCGGTCATCACCTGCGTCGCTGCCGGGTGGCTGCTGGTTATGACGAGTTATGGAACTCCACCGAGGTAGCGACCACGGAGCCATAACTTATGCATAACTCACTCATAACTCCGACACATGTTGCGCGACAACGGAATCCAATGCTACAGTAATCTCACAAGTTCAGAGCGGGTGAAGTTCAGGAACATCACCAGATCGCCGACGCACAGCGACCCGGCCACTGCGGAAACAATGAGAACTCACCCTCGGAGGCCCATGACGAGGCACCCGCTCTGAACCTGGACAACCACGAAGCGCCCCACCTCAACACGAGGTGGGGCGCTTTCGTTGTCTGTGGGGTGGGCGCGTCACCACCAACACAGGCCCAGAGCTGGGACAATGGGGTCATGTCGGTGAAGCATCAACGGGTCGTCGATTGGGCGTGGGATACGACGGTCGACGCGGTCGCCGGGTTCCCGATCGTGGCTGCAACGATGGCGGCGTGCGTGGCAGGGCCGTTCGCCGCGCCTCTGATGGTGTGGGCGGTGGAACTGTCGGCCGACCTGCGGAAGATGTTCGACGGGATACGGGAGGCCACTGATGCCTGAGTTCAACGTGGGGGACCGAGTGCGAGAGCGCCACGGAAATGTGGCAGGAAAGATTCTGTCCATCGGCGATACTGCCCAGATCCTCACCGATGACGGAGTGAGCAGGGTTCAACACGACAACGTGAAGGCGTTCATCGAGATCACCCACGGGCCGGGAGCTGGCAAGCCATACGGGTTCATGCACTACGACCTTGACGAGTTGGAGCACTTGGACTGATGCCTGAGTTCAAGGTGGGCGACCGGGTTGCTCATCGTCGAATCCGATGGGGCGGCCTCGTCGAACACGTGTCGGACGACGGGGAAAGCGTCCATGTGCGATGGCACCACACCAAACTCGCCGATGTCGCGGCACCATGCTCGCCGGCAGACCTGAGGCACATCGACTGACCTCTGGCTGCAACGAACCAACGCCCCGGCCGTAGTAGCTCGGGGCGTTGGCTGTATCTGTGGCTGTAGTCGGACCCTGGTGTGTGGTCTGACCTGGAGCGGGTGACGGGAATCGAACCCGCGTAGCTAGTTTGGAAGACTCGCGACGGAGGCGCTGGACCTCACTTTGCGCGATACACGTAAGGCTAAACGTAAGTGCCGGAGTGAAAATACCCTCTGACCTGGAGCCGATGACGGGAATCGAACCCGCGTATTCAGCTTGGGAAGCTG
>NZ_JAUZVK010000024.1:0-53721 GCF_031844505.1 Gordonia sp. AC31 | reverse complement strand
ACGGCGACCCCGGGTGGCCCCGAATACGTCGCCTTGGGCGACTCGCGCGCTGCCGCGCCAACGAACGGTTCCACCCTGCGCCCAGACGGTTGCGGGCGCACACCCGACGGCTACCCGGTACACGTGGCCGCGCGCCTCGGACTGAGCCTGCGGTCCGTCGCCTGTGTCAATGCCACCACCGCCAATGTCACCACGACACCACAGCTGACGCTGTACGGTCCGCGCCTCGTTCAAACACACGCGCTGTCGCGGTCGACGCGGCTGGTCACTCTGTCGATCGGCGGTATCGATCTGCAGTGGTGGTCGCTGGTGTCGTCCTGTTTCACTAAGACGTTCGGCCCCGACGCACGTTGCCGCGCCAACGCCTCGGTGACAAGACGAATCAACTCCGGTCTGGCCTCACTCGCACCCAAGATCGACGCCACGCTTACCCGGATCAGACAACGCGCTCCCAACGCACGCGTCGTTCTCGTCGGACACGGCGGCTACTACGGTCAAACCGGCTGCCCAGGTCAGGCGAATATCAGCACCGCAGACGCTGCATTCGTCCTACGGTTCTTCGAGCGCTTCAACGCAGTGCTCCGAGACTCCGCTCGAGCACACTCGGTTGTTTTCGTCGACGTGGCCGGACCTGCCGCCGGACATGACGCATGCGCAGGTTCAGCTCGATGGTTCGAGGGAAACATCTCGCGGTCGGCAACCCAGGTACGCCACCCCACCCCGCTCGGCAGCAAGGCCATCGCAGACCTGGTCGTCGCCGCGCTCTGACCCGACCCGTGGTTGCACCGGCCCCGAGCGGAGCGAGGCGCCGAGTCGAAGCCACCCCACCGCTTGTCGGCCTGCGGCGACGTCGAAACAGGCCGTCCTGTCAGCGGCACTCACTCCGCGCGGGTTTCCCGCGCAGACGGTCGTCGAGCCACGTCAACGTGTCGGGCAGGCCGGCGAAGATCCCGGTCATGTGTTCGGCCGGGTACTCGCGGTACGACGCTGACGCCCTGAGCGCGCACTGCTCGGCGAACAGGGCGCGAGCCTGGCTCGCCGGTATCCACCACTCGTAGGTCCCGTGGTAGATCCGCAGCGGCATCGTCGCCCGGTGATCTTTCATCGAAGTGATCGCGAAAAGACGCTCGGCGACGGGTGAACGGTAAGGATCGGGGTCGGCCGACAGAACCTGGGTGGGTATGTGCGACACACCCAGGGCACCCATCCCACTGGTACACAGGTCCCGCATCGGAGACGTGGCCAACCAGCGTGCCGCGTTGTTCGCCATCGCGAGGACTTCGGGACGTTCCCGTGCGACACCGAGCATGGCGGCGTGGAACACCCCGGAACCGAGGTTGGCGTTCATGGCCCCGGCCAGCGAACGGTAGTCGGCCGGCACACCCCCGTATGCCGCGCCGACGATCCGCCCGGCCTGCTCCGGAGCGTAGGAATCGGCAAGCTTCGCCGCGGCATTCGTGGCAATCGCGCCACCGGAGTATCCGTGCATGGCGATCGGTCCGGTGGCGAAGTTGTCGGGGTCGAGCCGGCCTGCCGCCCGCAGCGAGTCCATGATCACGTGCGCTGCGACGTACGGTTCGGCGTACGCCATCCGGGGTCCGGTGTGGTCGGGCATGATCACCGCGTAGCCGCGGTCCAAGGCCAATTGCGCGAACGGCGGGATGAGGTCGGTGGTGTTGGTGTCGGCGTGATAGCCGTGAGCAAGCGTGTAACCGGGCGTGCACTTCGTCCCGAGCGCGACGATCGGCGAATTGTGAACCAGCACCGGACGCGACCGCGGTCCCTTCCATGCCTTGGCAGGGACGAAGAGGGTCGCGGTACCGAAGATCGGCTGATCCCCGGCGTCGACGCTCCGGAACTTGATCTGGCGAGCCGACCGCAGCGGAACCGTCATCAGCAACTGCGCCGTGCGCATGACATCGCGAGTGGCGATCACATCTCCGGCAGCACGGCGTGCGAGGTCGGCCGACCATTGATCGAAGAACCGGTCGCCGCTCGGCGAGGGCATGACCGCCTCGCGAAGTTCCTGCAACTCGTGAGAGGCACCGGGCGTCACCGAGCGGGCAGGTATGCGGTGCAACCTCTTCACCGGCGGTGCCGGCACAGCGGCGTCGATGGCCTCGGGAAGCGCGGAAGGCGCCGGACCGAGATTCGGCGGCTCGGCCAACACCTCCGCAGTTCCTCCGATCGCACCGATCGTCATCCCCGTCGCAATCACTGCAGAAATCGCTGCGCGCAGCGCCCAGCCCCGCAGGTTCCACCATGCCGGCATCGCCGATACTCCTCGTCACACAAGCGATCACGGACCGGAACACCCCGCTGGTCAGCCACTTCTCGCATCGAAATCGAACCCCCGCGATGATAAGGGGTTGGCGTTAACTGTCGGCAACGGCCCTGTTGACTGTCCGACGCCGGATCAACCGTTCGGACTGTTCGACGCGATCCTCCGATCGGCCGCCGTCACCCGATCGATGACCTTCGTCGACGTGGCCTCCGCCACCGTCGGGCACGACGCCTGTCCCGGAGCGGGTCGATGGTTCGAAGGCAATTCGTCGCGGTCACAGACTCAACCCCGCCATCCGACGCCGCTCGGAAGTAGAGAAATCGCAAATTCGATCCCGAACGCGTCCTGACGACGTTCAGATCATCACGGGGTCTCTTCAGGCGAGGTTCCGACCGTCACTCGGATGTTGTTGCCTGCGTTGCGCTTCAGTTGCCTTGTCAAACAACGCAGTAAGGCTGGCAATCTCTTCGAGGGTGCAGATTCCGTCTTCGATGGCCCTGATGAGCAGGGCGATCTTTGACGGCGCGGGTCGGCCGACGACTCGGTACTTGTCGCGGATCCGGGTGAGGTGAGTATGCACCGTGGATTCACCGACGAAGAGTCGTCGGGCAGCTTGCTGCTTGGAATCACACGCGAGCCACACGGTCAGCACCTCGATCTCGCGCTTGCTGAGGGCAGGCCGCCCTACCGAATTGAGAGCCTGAATCGTCATCGTTGCACTCCTGCTGGTCTGCTGTGGCTGATGGGAGCGACGTTAAGACGGTCGCGGTGTCGGCGACAGACCGATCTTGCGGGGGCACCCGCGATGGTGCCACCGCCCCGGGGGGCATCGATAGTCAAGCGAACGGTCGGCCCGTGCGGGGGACGGCCTGGGTTCCGAGACGAGGAAGCTCCTCTACCTCATCGGCGGTGATCTCGGTGCGTCGTGTCCCGGCGGCATCGGTCACGAGTACCGAGGCCACGGTTTCGCGGCCGGATGGCCACATGCGTACGCAGACGCGCCCGCCGGCCGCCTCCTGCAGGGCGTGTGCGGCGGCGTCACGCACTGACGCTATGACGGCGGGGTCCTGTTCTGGCGTACCGGAGTCGTCGAGAAAGATGACCTCCACGCCCCGCTGTCGCGCGCTGTACGCGGCTTCGTCGAGCTCGAGCGTGGACAGAATCGGCGCTCTCAGCCGGTCGCGCAGGTGGGCCTCGAGTAGTGCGCACTCTCCTCGCTCAGCTGCGGTGAGGGGTTCGCCTGACGCGATCTTCTCGATCATCGGGCGGGCGAGGCGATCGAGGTGGCGTGCTTGCTTCTCGCGCTCATCGGCGCCGGCGGTTTGCGCAGCCAGTTCGGCGACGCGTTCGGTTGTCTGCGCCCGTAGCGAGAACACCGCCTTCGCCGTGGGCCGAAGAGTGAACGACAGGAGAGTCGCCATCGCCAGAGGGGCTGCGTCGATGGCAACAAAACTGATGCCGTACGCAGCGCCCCGACCGACAGCAACGGCCCACACTGCGAACACAAGCACCATTCCGAGCAAGCCGATCCACGGCGCGATCCGCCGGCCGCGGACATTCATGAAGCAGTAGATCGACGTCCCGCCGCCGTGTATCCAGGTCTGCAGAGGCGAACTCAGAACCGCGGGGGTCGCCGACAACACAAGCGCACACGCCACCGGCCCCGAAGCGGTCAGCATCAGAGTTGTCCCGAACGGGAGAGGGTCGCCGGGAACGAGGACGAGGACGAGCGTCGCGGCTATCAATATGATCGATCCCAGTGCCGCCACCCAGGGAGTCGTGTAACTGTTGACCGTGGCCACGGTCACGATGACCATGGCGACGAGGTAGCTACCGATGATGAGCCATGCACCGCGCGTTCGCATTCCGAGCAGGTCGCGAATATCCTCGCGCCCACCGGTCGGGCTCACCATCACCGCACCCACTCCAAGAACACACGAGTGCCGCGCATCGGCGCCGACTCGATGGTGGCGGAGCCACCGATGTGCGCCATCCGTTCACGGATGCTGATGGCGATTCCGAGCCGGTCGGCCGGCACCGTCGACGGTTCGAAACCATGCCCGTTGTCGGCTACTTCTATGTGCAGCCGGTCATCCGTGATCTCCACCGAGACAATCGTCTTCGACGCCCGAGCATGACGGCCGCTGTTGCGGACCGCCTCCGCAGCCGCTGCCGCGACTGTACGAACCACCGTGGCGGGATAGCCGGCGTCCGGGCTGTCGATTGCGCGGCGAACCTCGAAACGTCGGGTCGGGTCCACCGTGGCCGTCACCTCACTGAGATGCGTCAGAACAGCATCGGGGGTCATCGTGCCGTCGGTGTCGGCGTCGCCGCGGATCCTATCGAGTGCGTGCAAGGTGGCCTGGGCTTGAGCGGCCAACTGCGTGGAGTTCCCTCGGCGAGCGGCGACCAGCAAGGTCGCCATGACGCCGTCGTGGGTGAGTTGATTGAACCGTTGCCGCTCGTTGGCGCGGGCCTGCGACGCGGCGGCGGCCGCCGCCGTTCGGTAGGCCTGCGCCCGCGTGTCATCGAGAACCGTTGCGGTACGCATCCCCATGACCGCTGCGGCGAAGTACACGAGCGAGAAGGCGAATGCCCACGCCATATCCGGAACGAACAGCCCGCTGCGTGCGACGTCGCGGGCCACGTAGTTGATCGTGACGGTCGAGATCACCACCACCACAAGCACGACAAAGGCGTAGGTCGGACGCATGGCCAGTGCGGCGGCGATCGCAGCCAATCCACAGAAAGAGAAGAACCATATGCCGGTGGTTTCGGAAAGGTGCGCGCCGTTCCAGCCGAAACCCCACGTGAACACCGCCGCCAAATAGCCGCCGGTAGCAAACCCTGCACACACTCGTAGGGCTCGAGGCGACCCTCGCCACGCGAGCGGCCCCAGCGCGAGCCCGGGACCGAACACGACAACCAGTGCGGGCACCGTCCACCACATGTGCATCACTGCCAGTGACGCCGCGATAGCCGGGGAGGTGAGCACCAGGTACACCAGGTAGCCACAGGCGATGAACACAGCGAATTGTCGCAGAATCCGCTGACCTGCGGACTCGTCGAGTGCGACGTCGCGATCAGACGCTATCTCCGCCGTCGAAGCCGCCGCGGTATCGGTAGCCATCCGTCCTCTATCGCTCGAAACATCAAATGCTGCCGAGTCGGCGCGGGTCGCCCCACTGCGGCGTACTTCGTTCTGATCCGACCGACGTAGTCACTGACCGTGTCCGGGGACAGGTTCATGGATTTGGCAACTCCGGCAGTGGATTCGCCTGCGGCATACAGCTCGAGGACACGTCGCAGCTGTGGTGGTAGGTCGACGAAGTCGTCGTCGGCATCGATCGCAGCCGCCCAATCCACCGTCGGAGTCTCCTCCCCCGAGAGCACCGCTCGGACGGCAGCCAGAAGTACGTCGTCGTCAACGTTCTTGCGCAACACCGCTTTCACCCCCGCACTGGCTGCCAACCGGACCAGATAGGGTTCGTCTCCGGAGGTGTAGGCAACAGCCGGGATGTCGAGTTCAGCGAGACAGTCGACGTTGATCTGCGGTGAACTCCCGTCCTCCAACCGCAGATCGAGGACGACCAAGTCGAGATCTCGGGTCACTGTCAGCAACTCCGACACTGTCGCTGCGCCGGCGGTGAACTCCAGGTCCGGCTGGTCCCCGAGAATCGCCCGCAGCCCGGCGACGATCGACGGGTGATCATCGACGACTCCGATCCGCGCGCGCTCGCCCCGTCGCACCACCATGGCGCAATCATGACCGACGCCCCTCGACCACGGTGGCAAAGTTGCACGGATCACATCCGTTCGCGCCTCGGGGACCGCGTGTTGACATCACCGACGCTAGCCCGTCGACTCGAAGCTCTGTATCGACTGAACGGGCTGTTCTCAGTCGGCCACCGGGCGCCATCGGACGGGCCTGTCAGACGGTGCCCAGACCCCTCGTAACGTTCGACGACACGGCTGGGATACTCCTGCCGTGACCCGATTCCGCCTCGCACTCGTCGCCGTTCTCGCCATCGCGATCAGCTGCGTGTCGGTACCGTCGGTTCTCGCCGCGCCGGCGGCACCCGCATACGTCGCCTTGGGAGACTCACGCGCCGCAGCGCCGACGCTGACCTCGGCGCAACATCCGGACGGGTGCGGACGTACCCGCGACGCCTACCCGACGCACCTCGCCTCCCAGCTCCGGATGAGCTACACCTCGGTTGCTTGCGTGAACGCCACGACGGCAGACGTCACGACCCGCCGACAGACGACATCATTTGGCGCCCGGCCCGTCCAGATCAACGCTCTGTCGTGGTCCACGCGGCTGGTGACTCTCTCGATCGGCGGCAATGACCTCCGCTGGTGGTCGATAGTCTCCTCCTGCTTCACGCCCAGGTTCGGCCAGGACGCCCGGTGTCGCCAAGATCGAGCGATGGCCGACCGGATGACCTCGGCCCTCACCGCGGTCGCACCGAAGATCGGCGCAACACTGAGTACCATCGCCGCCCGCGCACCCCTCGCCCGCGTGGTCCTCGTCGGCCACGGCGGTTACTACGGCCGAACGGGTTGCCCCGGCCAGGCGAACATCAGCAACGCCGACGCCGCGTACCTCCAGAGGTTCTTCAAGCGATTCGACGCCATCCTCCGAACCGCTGCCGTCACACGATCTATGACCTTCGTCGACGTCGCCTCCGCCGCCGTCGGACACGACGCATGCGCCGGCGCAGCCCGCTGGTTCGAAGGGAACGCCTCGCAGTCTCAGACCCAACCCCGCCACCCGACCCCACTCGGGAGCAAGGCAATCGCGAATCTGATCGCGCGAGCACTCTGACCAAGCGGTCCGTGTTCGGACTCGGGCCGGTTACGGTCGCCGACGCACGATTTGCCCCGAAGTGGCAGGCCTCGACGGCCTACACCGCAGGCAACAAGGTGATCTCCCCGACGACCGGTGACGTCATCACCCGCACCGCCAACGGCACCTCCCGCGCCGCGTTCGACACCACCGAACAGGCTGCCTGGTCAACCGCCTACGCACCATCGACCGGGATCACCAAGACCGCGCTCGCATCGGCGGTGCAGTAGTCTCTCACACGTGCCGACCAGTCGGGGTTCGCCGCCGGTATCGACGTCGCCAACCACGGTGCCGCAATCCAAGCCGCTCTCGACGCGGCCGCCGCGTTCGGCGCCCGCGTCTACTGCCAGACGGGCAAGGTGTACCGACTGAACTCGTCGGTCAACAAAACCAGCTTCGTCGTCCCCTCGGGCACTACCTCGATGCCCGTGTGGCTGACGATCCCGAAGGGCGTGTACCTCGACACCCGTGGCGCTGTCCTCAAAGCCACAGTCGACGCGGTCGCCGTCACCAACGAACAGGCCACCACCGGCATCCCCGGGTTGACCGACGGCGGATTCTCCGGAGTCATCGACGGAAACAACACCACCCTAACCAACGAGTGATTGATCCAGATGGCCGTCCTCGACACCTTCGACTTGAACGTCAAGATCCGCAACGTGAAGCACGGCGGCGTGCAGCTCTACAACTGCGACCGCATCCGATCCGACTACCTCATCGCCGACACCGTCGCCGGGCAACCGTTCGGACTCGGCCACCCGTTCACGGGCATGGGTGTGCGAGTCGAAGTTCGGTCTGATCTCGGCGAAGTCGGAGACTCCGGACCCCACCAACATCTTCAACTACCCGGACAACGCGTTCGCCTGCGAGTTGCAGAACTCCACCATGACCACCATCTGGGGCCAGTCGTGCTCGGCGGGCATCAAGATCGCCGAGACCAGCGCAGACACCACCATCGGGTCGGTGTTCCTAGTGAACTGCGGCGACTCGCAGGGGAACTCGGGTCTCAAACTGCAAGGCACCGGCAGCGCGGTCGGCCCCTACCGCATTCACGTCGGGACCGTACATGTCGTCGGAAACGCCGCCCACGGTCTGTGGTTGGAGAAGTGTTTCGACTGCACCGTCGACTCCTACATTGGGCAGGGTAACCAGACGTTGGCGACCGGTCCGGATGTATGGCTCGGCGGATACCGCGGCCAGGTCGGCTCGATCAAGTCGATCGGGGCTGGCGCTCGCGGCATTCTCGTCAGGCCCTACGCCAAAGGACTTCGAAGTTCAGTCGGCGATGGTCGTCAATCCCGGGTCGATAGCCACCTCGTCCACCGACCGGGCGGGTCTCGTCGCACCGGGAGGGTCGGGCTCGATCAAGCGGTTCACCGCGATCGACAACCGGGGAACCCCGGTGATGGGTCGTGGCGTCACCGTCGATTCCACCACGAGTGCTGTGACCATCGACGACGTCACGGTGACCGGCGCGAATGACGCCACCCCCGATCGCGAACGTCGCGTCAGGAGCAACTGTTGCTGACGTGTTCTCCTCAGTGGCCGGCACCGTGAAGGGGCGCATCCGTGCCGCTGCGATAGCTCCCGCCCTCACCGGCGGCCAGGCATTGCAGACAATCCTCAAGCCGAACCTGTATCACTTCTGTGTTCCGACAACCGGCACCGGCACGAACAACACCATCCCCGACGGGGCGCTGCGGGTCGCACCATGGTTCGTACCGCGTCCGATCGTCATCTCCGAGCTGGGGTTGGAGATCATCACCGCGGGCAACGCGCGCTCGGTGTTCCGCATCGGAATCTACGCCGACGACGGCACCGGCTACCCGGGGGCACTGATCTCCGACGCCGGAACGGTCCCCGCTGATGCGGTGGGTCAGCCGAAGATCACTGGGCTGTCGATCTCGCTGCCGGCCGGTCTGTTCCATGTGGGTGCGGCGCAGCAGGGCGGTGTGGCGACCATCCCGAATGTCCGAACCCCGGGTGCGGCCATGCTGCCACTGGGTGTTACCTCGGTGGGCTCGAACACCTCGGGCGGCGCGTACGGGGCCACCGGAGTGAATGGCGCTCTCCACGCGCTGTTCCCGACGGCGATCAGTGTTGTCGGGGCGCTGCCGAGAATCTTCGCCAAGTTGGTCTGATGATTCACTCGGTTGTCAGGTCCAGTGACTGCCACAACTCTGCGAACGCCGGGGATATCAACGCGGCATACTCCGGTGTCATGTGAACCTTGTCGAGTTTCACTGGAGTGGTCCCGACGAACGCGGGGCACAACCGCTCGGGGGTGCAGAACAGTATGCTGCTATCGAGTACTTCGCCGTCCACAGCCTCGGCTATTCCTTTCTCGAGGTTGAGGCGTCCTCTCCAGGCTGAGCCGACCTTACTCAAGCAGTCCGCGGGCACGCTCGCCCGGGTGTAGCAAGTCGCGACATCTTTCTCCATCGGCGGCGCCGCGAGGAACACCACGTTCTTGGTGGCGGAACGGAACTGGTCGATCAGCTTGCGTAGTCCGGCAGTCCACTCGTCGTTAGTGATCTCCTGCTTGGTGTCGGCATTGGTCAGGCCCGCGTAGGTGTTGGAGACGACGACCACATCGGGGTGGGTGTCATTGACCGCCTTGATCGCGGACTGCTTTCGCCCTGGGCACGCGTCGCTGATCGCGTCTCGGGCGTCGCGAATTCGGATGTCGACGAACGTGCATCCGAACATGGCTTCTGCGCGCACCTTCCATTGACCGTTGCTCGCGAGCGCGAACTGGCGCAACGGCTCAACCCAGGTCATACCCACACTGTCGCCGAGGACAACGATCGTGTGGGGGGCATCGGCTGCACCCCACGTGCATTGTGCGGCAGAGGGCCGGTTCACCAGACCGCACGCCTTTACCTCTTCGGGGGCCTGGCGGCCACTGCCGATTAGCGATTCCAGAGGTGGGTCGAGATCGGGCCAGCTGGTGGCGGCTACCGCGTCGGCAATCTGCCCTTGCAGGGCTGCCGTGAGCGGTTGGAGATCGGTCGTCGGGGTCACCGCCGGATCGGTTGTGTTTGCGGTGATTACGGGCGGGACCGTAATGTCGCCCATCGGTTTGAACGTCACGGCGCCCAGCCCGACCACAATCAGCGCCAGAGATCCAACAATGGCGTACTGCATCGAGGTCGAAATCCTGGGCTGCTTCTGCTGGGATCGCCGCCGCCGGGTTCTCTTTGAACGCCACGTGGTCTTACGCAGCGGCGTCTCGAAGAAGTGGTAGGAGGCGATCGCGCCGCCGAAGGCTAGGCAGAGGACGGCAACGTAGTAGTAGGCGTTATCGGTGTCCATCACGCTCGCCATGATGACGATCAACGGCCAATGCCACAGGTACAGCGAGTACGAGATATCCCCGATGTAGCGGCTGACCGGATTCGTCAGGACCACGATGTGTTTCGGCTCGCGACCAATCCCAGCCGCGATAACAATGACAGTGCCGATGACAGGCAGCGCCGCCCACGGTGCCGGGAATCCTGGAGTCTCGCGGACGAGGAACACGCTCGCAGTGATGATCGCCAGGCCCATCCACGCAAGTGGCGTGCGTGCGACGGTCGGCATTCGAGGTGCTATCCAGGCGGCGCAGATCGCGAGTAGAGCGCCGGCGCCCAATTCCCAGACGCGGGCGAACGTGTTGAAGTATGCCCACGTCGGCGAGTTGGTCGTCTCTACCAGAGCCCAGGTAAATGAAGCAACGACGATCGCCGCCATTGCGGCTGCGGACACGACTCGGTGACTGCCGGTGGACTTGCGGACCGCCAAAACACCGAGCACGAAAATGAGTGCAGGCCAAACGAAGTAGAACTGTTCCTCGATCGAAAGGGACCAATAGTGCTGCAGCGGTGAGACCGGCCCGTTTGCGGTGAAGTAGTCGGTATCTTCTGCGGCGAATCTCCAGTTGGATGCGAAGAAGAACGCCCAGATGGCATCAATCCGGGTGCTCTCGGCACGGGCAGGGAAGAACGCGAATGATGCTGCGACACAGGTGAGGATCAAAACCAGTGTCGCGGCCGGGATGATGCGCTTGGCTCGCTTCAGGTAGAACTGGCCAAAAGCGATGCTGCCCGTCTTGTCGTAGGTCCGCAGCAGATTGCCGGTGATCAGGAATCCGGAGATCACGAAGAAGATGTCGACGCCCACGAACCCGCCACCGGGCCAGCCCCAGAGGTGATTGGCGAAGACGGTCAGTACTGCCACCATGCGCAAGCCCTGGATATCTGGCCGCTGATGGTCTGACTGCTTCGTTTTGCTGCGGCGTCGTCGAGATGAACTTCGGCGCCGTTCCAGTTGAAGTGTCACCCAGTGCCCTTCTGACGTGAGAACCGCATCTTGGGCATCATCACCTAGGCCAGACAAAACTGCACGGCGAGATCACCGATTCATCCATCCGCACCACAACCCCTGACCTGCCGATAGCGTCCGTTACGACGCGGTTGAGTTGGCCACTTGATACATCGACCCCGCGTAGACACAGATCCATGTGCAGGCTGACCTCACACCGGTCCCGTCGACCCGGAGAGATGAACGATGACCGTGCCCCACGACCCCCGGCCTGCAACCACGCCCGGCTTCGAACGCGAAGATGTCGACCTGTACGTGGAAGCGTTCTCGGCGCGCTGGGAGTCCCCGAATACCCGCGCGGCCTATCGTCAGGACTTGACCACTTGGCTACTGTGGTGCGACCTCCACGACAAACACCCCATCTCCGACGCCTCGCGTCCGGTGATCGAGATATGGATGCGGCGGTTACGCGACGAGCGCCGGAATTCATCGTCGACCATCAATCATCGCGTCGGAACGCTGTCGCGATTCTTCGAGCTCGCCGTCGACGACGATCTTGTTCACAAGAACCCGTGCCGCCTGGAATCCCGACCACGAGCGATCCCGGACACGAACCACCGGACGCACTGAACCGTGACGAGTTCCAACGGCTTACCGTCGCCGCAGCAGCGAATCCAGCCGACCACGCGCTGGTCGCGTTGATGGCATGTTGCGGACTGCGAGTGTCGGAGGCATGCGCAGTCGACGTGCCCGACTGCTTTGAGACTGCGCGGGCGCATCGGTATGTTCGGTTTCGCGGCAAAGGCAATCGGCCGGCCATCGTCCATATGCCACCCGCGGTCCAGCGCGCCGTTGACGCAGCGATCGCCGGTCGCACGTCAGGCCCCTTGTTCTGCGGCGGGACGGATCGCGGATGACCAGGCGATCCGCGGACCGAGTCGTGAAGCGCTGCGCCACAGCCGCCGGGATCGTCGCTATCCCCGTGTCACCCCACACCCTGCGACACACCTTCGTTGTTCTGGCACTCGACGCTGGGGTCCCACCACGAACGGTGCAGTTGTCTGCGCGTCACGCTGAACTCTCAACCAGGTTGAACACCTACGACCGAGGCCGCCAGGTCCTCGACGATCACGCGTCCTATGCCGTGGCCGGCTGCCTGGGTTTTGTACCCTGACCCGTAATACCTCAAGACATGAAGCAGAGCCAGGTTTTCTTAGACCTCACACCGTGGTGCCACCCGCAACCTCCTCAGAAGCAGTAGCAAGAGTTCAACAAGGTCGGCAAGACGTAGTCCACTTCCGATTCACGATGACATGGCCGGAAAGGACGGCGCTACGCTTGGTGATTCCGGTAAGCCGCAACCGTATTGACGTCCGCGTAATGCCACAGTCCCACCGACGAGGCGCCGTACTCGGTCGGGCCGCAGCTGTGCACAGAAGGCCAAGCCCGCACACCATTCACCTCACGTGCTGAGGGATCCGCTGCTACGACCGTTAGGCCTCGCGGAGGACAACTTCGGACCATGATCACACGCTCTACTTGCAGTTTTACGCAGGCGAAGGGTTCGTCGCATAACCGTAGTAACTGTAGCGAAGTGAATCGGCGCCCGCGTTCAACTCATTAACCACGACTCCGAGTACCCTCGCGCGACCCGCATCCAATTCACCTAATGCAGTACTCATTTCCCGACCACGCGTTCGGCCAGCTCGAACAACCACGACGACGCCATCAACGAACCGAGACATAACGACCGAATCTGTCACCGGCAGAATCGGGGGAGAGTCAACAATGACGTAGTCAAACGCATCGGCAAACCCAGCGAATACGTCCTCCGCTCTCTTGGTACCAAGCAGCTCGGCGGGATTCGGCGGCCGAGGGCCGCTCGCGAGTACCCATAGGTTCTCCTCCCCCGTGTTCTGGATTGGACCATCACCGTCGAAATCAGGGGATGTCAGTAGCGTTGTCAATCCGATACCAGACATAAGCCCGAACACTGACGCAAGACGCCCGCGACGTAGGTCGGCATCCACAAGCAACACTCGCGAACCAGCCTCGGCCAGCGCACAGGCGAGATTGACAGAGGTCGTCGTTTTTCCATCACCTTCACGGGGACTGGTAACTAGGAGAGTACGCGTCTGTTGATCAACACCAACGAAAGAAAGGTTGGTGCGCAACTTACGGAAAGCTTCGGCCGACGCATGTCCTCCCGTTCCGAAGTCGATCGGCCCGTCTGTCTTCAGCGAAGCGTCCGCCGGCACCGCTGCCAACACTACCTGACCAAACTCTTCAGCTATCTCAGAGTCACTCCGGATACGATTGTCTAGTCGATCCGCGAGAACAACACCCAACGCTGACAACAGCAGCCCGATAAATGCCGCGAAGGCCACATTGCGGTTGGTCAGAGGTGTCACCGGCTCGCTAGCAGCTTCGGCCGGAGATACCACCGTGAGCTTAGCTAGGGGTTCACTTCCGTCGTTGGGCTTCTCGAGGTTTTGTGCGTACCGAACCAGCGATTCTGCAACCGCGTTAGCGAGGCGAGCCGCGAGCTCAGGATTACCCAGTTCTGCGCTGACCTGCACTAACACGGTATCTGGGATGGCGACAGCCGACACCGCTGCACGAGCATCGCTTACGTCCAGAGCCAGGCCTGAAGAAGCGAGCGCCTCCTCCACAAGCAATCGCGAGGAGGCGAGCTCCGCGTACGAGGTCACGCGCTGCTCCGAGGCCAGCGCACCCTGATAAGCGCTCTGCGCGCCAGATTCTCCCGAAGCGGTGACGTAAAGTGTTGCCGCAGAACTATACATCGGAGTCTGAATAAGACTGACGGAAAGCCCGATCAACGCACCCAACAGGCACGATCCCACAAGCACCCACCACCGCTCCACAAACAAGCGAACTAAACCTGGCAGTGAGCTACCCTGCAAACTCGCCCACGAACTGCTACCTGACATCTCTCAGTCCTCTCGCCAGGCGCGCACTCGGGCGCCTATTTGTGTGCACCTTAACGTTCAAGCAACTACGTCACAATTCGGATGTACGATTTTAATCAACTTTTCGAGACACGCCTCTTTTTCGAGAACAGCCGCGCTGTACTTGCGTCCGTTCTCCGCGAGCTCGTTGGCTACTGAAGTATCGTCGACCAGCTCAACAATCGCGTTAAGCAGAGACGCTGGTTCACCGGGAGGTACGCAAAGCCCACCGGACGAGGCTCGCAACTCCTCCGCTGCCGGACTGTCAGCGTCGGATGCACAGACAACTGGCCGCCCAGACCTGAAGTACGTCGTTAGCTTGCTGGGAACTGCAGTCTCACCTAGGCCTGGACGCTCGTTAACGAGGAAGACATTTGCTGCGCATAAGTAATCGGCGAACTCATCATCGGCGACTGGGTCAACTATCGTCAGTGTCCTAACACCCGCTGACGCCGCCTCGATTACATTCCGCTCAACGCCGTCGCCCAACAGGACAAAATGAACCGGCGCCCCCTCGATCTCGGCCAGTTTCGCACACTCCACAACATTAATTAGGTCTTGCTTCTTGCCCATATTGCCGGCGTGCAGGACTATTGACTTTTCTGGACCAATCTGACAGCGCTCGCGGACATACAAATCACTCGCAATCTCGTCCTTCGAATCAGGCAACGGCCGCGACCAATTCCGAACCTGCGACAGCTGAACCGCCGGTAATTGCATTTGAGTCCGAAGATGTTCCTCAAAAAAGGGGTGGATTACGATAACCGAGTCCGCCAGACGGAACAGTGAGCGCTCGACCGGTCCTACCACTAACCGCGCAAGCGACCCCCGTGTCACGCCGCCACCAATCGCCTGTGTATACAGATCCTGGACCCACACGTGCGTCTTTCCACGATATCCGGTAAACCGCAGGGTCAACAGGACCATCCAGGAACTGAAAAGCGCAGGGGTAACGAGAAGCACACTGCCACACGAACGAAACCAGCCAAGGTTAGTCATACATCGCAAACCAAAGGCAAACTCGCTAACAAAGCGACCCAATTGTCCTCTGCCTATAGGCAAAAGGTGCCTCAGCCTCCTGATCCGCACACCACCTCTAACTTCCTGGTGGGTCCAAGGACTGTAACCTTGGTCAAACTTCCAAGCCGGGTAGTGCGGCATCGCGGTGAGAACGCGACACTCTGCACCCCCGCCAACGACCGCTTCAGCGAACTCACTCACATAAGGACCAATACCCGTTGGCTCAGGCGCGTAGTTAAGGACGCAGACGCCGACAGCCTGCGAAGCATCCCTAGTCATCCACCGACCTCAATTCGTCGAACGTCGCAACCAGATGCTGAACTTCGGAAGATAGCCGGAAGTTTGTAGATACATAACTATAACCTCGATTGATTAAGCACGCAGCGTAGCCAGGCTCCGAGGCGACTAGCTCCAGATTGTCTGCGAACGACACTGGGTCTCCCGGTTCGGCAAGTAGTCCAGTAACCCCGTGTTCGATCAACTCAGTGATTCCCCCGACCGGCGTGGACAGTACCAGCCTCCGCCTCGCCATTGCTTCCATTAGTACGACCGGGATTCCGTCAATGTCACCATCAGGGGAAGGTCTACTCGCAAGCACTAAACAGTCGGCATCGTCGATCAGGTTCAGGACGTGTGCGCGTGATGCCGCGCCTGTGAACTCAATTCTTGAGCCTAAGCCCAGTGAGGACGACAACTGACGCAACTCCGCCATACACGGCCCGGCACCAACGATCTGGACGTCGACCTCGATGCCCCGACTTTCGAGGACGCCGACAGCCCGTATCAAAACATCGAAACCCTTCTTGGGTATCAATCTACCTACAGAGACGACCCTCAATCTGGCGTCTTGTGGCTTTTCTAATAGAAAAGAATCAAAAACTGTGTCCGGTAGTCCACAGTGCACGATCTTTGATTCAACACCATAATCGCGTGCCAGGACGGAGGCTACAAACGAGCTTGCTGCAACCACACGATCGGCAAAGCGATGAAGAAGGAGGCCTAGACGACTCGTGGACATAGGAGACGAAGCGTCAGCAGCATGTCCTGTCGCAGACAGGCTAAAGCGTTCAGGGTCGAGACACTTCAGGAGGGAACCCACCTCTAGAGTTCGCCCGAGGAAGTGAGCGTGGATGTGCACCGGGCCTGCTATTCGTCGATCGTCAAGCGCGCGAATCACTCGGGTCGCATGCCATAAAACGAAAGGGAAACGCGTCGCGGACTTCTGGTCGGCAAATAGCCTCGCGAACGACACGACACGTGCAGGTCGGAATACCATCAACCTCAGGAGCGTGGGGATATTGCCGAGACGTCCTGAAGTCGAAAGAACCGGAACGGAGGAAGGCACAGGAGAGGAAACATGTAAAGGATGAACAAACAAGTGATCGACCCAGCGAGCAACCTCGCGCCATTCATCGTCAACAAACGTCTGTGTCGTCGTGGGACACTCATGCGTGATATAGACGACCGTACCGGGAACCGACTTATTCGAGGACATTGGAGTCTCCCTTGCCCCTACCTAAAGCGGGGCCATAAGGGCCCAGGATTCTTGCCATCAATATCACTCCGAGGACTATCAGGCCGACGTACCCAAATCGACGTATCTCCCCAACGAGGTCCAATATGACGTCGCCACCCTTGTAGGCGTTGAAGATAAACGACAACGATAGTCCGAAAAAGAGGCCAGCGACAACACTATCGCGCCTAAGTAGCGCTTGGGTTAGCATGCTACCTGCGAAACCGAGTAAGAATGCGAGCACAACTCCGAAGACTGGTCCCGCCATCATCATCAACGCTGTAGGCATCGAGGGCGGTAAACCGGACGTGGCTCCCTGGGCACTGGAGCCAATGGTCTGAGCGACGACCACGTCCAACCGAGCTTCCGACAGATCCTCGGCAGACGGACGTCCCACAGGCAGTAAGCTACGAATGATAGTCCATGCTCTTTCGAGATTGAAAATCTCAATGTGTACATACGGGGTACGGACCTGTAGACCAGCAGAAACATTCAGTACAGCGTAATCAAGAATTTTCATTACGCGAAGAAGAAATGGTTCTTCGGCGTATCCTGGACGCAGCCTGAGCAGCAGGATACTCACCGTCACAACGAAACCCAAAAGACCTACTACCTCGAACGGGGTCGCTCGCTGCCGTCGCACCCAGTACCGGCAGCCGAGGACTGAGATAAGTCCGAGTATCAATACAAGACGACTCGAAAAGATGACCACCGCGGCTCCGAGGATTGCGACGACAACAACCCCCGACAGCAGCCGTGTGTAGTGCCTGGCTGAGCCGGTCGCGGTAAAGAAGTAGATACTCGACGCAGCCACAGCCGGCACCGCAAATACCGCCCAGGCTGAACTGCCACGTCCGGACGCTGCAGCGACGCCGACCGTCCTGTCGTGCGGGGCGTAGGCCTCCATGGCCGTGTTAACAGAACCGAAGTCTGCTACCACCAGCGCAAGGCCGCCAACGCTCAGAATTGAGAGGATAACCGCGCACCATCCTATGTGCGCCACACTCGCTTCAGGCACGTTTCTGGTTCCGCCCTTATAACCGCCCGCGCGGAGTACCGCGATCCAGGCACCCACTAGCATGCCGATCGTAAACCAGGCTCCAAATCGGAGGCAGATATCTAGCACCTCGGTCGGATACACACCTCGCGCAAAAGTTGCACTACCTGGGTACAACACGAGGCGTAGATAGCCCAACGGAAAGAACAAAATATAGGTGAACAGTACAATTGTGGGTACGTCGATGACTCCAAAAGGAACGCGGGCCGCTCGTGAGCCAAGCATCTGTACCAGTAGCGGCAAAGCGACCGCTAGCGTCAGAAGCACGATGCCAGATGCCAGCGCCAACGCACACATGCAGACTAGGCCAACCAAGACAAGTGTCGTCCCCGAGACGTCACGCAGTGATGCCTGCCGAGACGCGTCTCTCGGAAGAGACTCGCGCTGCCGTGCTAGGTTCACGATGACATTCCTGTTGATGCGCATCCCGGGTGCTTACCCGTACAAAGGGCGGGATTTCCAATGACTCTGCAACCTGCAGGCACATCCCGGGTAACTACTGCGCCGGCCCCGATCACACAGCCCTCCCCGACCACAACAGGACCAAGAATTATAGCGGCCGCGCCAACATCAACGCCGTCACGCAACACCGGCACACCTTTCGGACTGCCTCCCAACGTGACGTTTTGGCGGAGACTTACGTCGGTACCGATAGATACCGAGTCATTGACTACGAGACCGCGGCCATGATAGATGCGTAAACGGTGCCCAACGTCGGTCTTGGCTGGGATCTCAATTCCGAGCAGTACTTCACTGTAAATCTTGTATAGAGAAAGTGGAATGTAACGTACGGGACCCAGATTGCGGTCTGTGACCGCGTGCGCGATACGAAAAAGAACGAGCATTAACTGAATTCGGGCTCGCCCTGCGTTCGCGTGCCAATCGCACATCGTGCGTTCAAGCACGATGTCTACCTTTCCCTTCACCGTTCCACGCAAGCGCCTTCACCTCCTTGACGGCTGTCTGTCCGATAAGTAGAGCTACAGATGGTAGAGACTTGATAGAACGAAGAAGCAGGGACGAGATACTAAGCCTCAACTGCGTCGAAACCAGAGCTACCTGTACAACCGCTGACGTTAGCGCACCGAGAACCGTTCCCAAAGCGATGCCTATCAAACCCAAGGTATAGCCGAGAAGTATCCAGAAAGTTAGAGACACAGCAAAGCCGGCAAATATCGCAACGCTGGACGAACCCGGACGACCAAGACCAAGCAGTACACCGCTCGCCGTGGCGGTGAACGCATTCGCGAGTGCTGCGCAGATCAAGACTAAGAGTAGTGGAACTGACTCGCCGAACTCTTTTCCGTAGAGCACCGGGATCAGCAGTGGGGCGGCAAGCGCTAACAAACCAGCGGGCACCAATACCACCACGAAAGTAGCAGCAAAGTACTTAGCGACCACCCGGCTCCGGTCGTCTACTGGCGCCGCCTGCACGATTGGCTGGACCGTTCCGGACAAAGGATTCGTGCACAATCCGATCGCGAGTGCCAGGGACGCAGCCACCGCATACAGTCCGACATCCGCGCTCGTCAGCAGTATTGCTACGATCAACTGATCAGCGTTGACCGACCACTCGCGAACTGCGAGGCCGGGAAGAACCTTCGCCGCAAATCCTGAGGTGCGCGCGAATGTTGGGACCTCCGAATAGACTGATTGCTCACCAGTGCTTTCCCCAACTGAGTGACTATCTGCTGCAATCTGCGCGAAACCGATCAACACGGCTAGTATCTGACACGCTAGCATCGTCCATGCAGCAGACTCGACCGTCAGTTTCTCCAGTAGCCACAGTACTAGTACTGCCACAAACCAAACGACTACCTGCGTCATTCTGGTTAGGAACAGTCGTCCCGGCCGCAGTCGCCCGCGTAAGAGATTGATTTGGTTCGCATTCACTACATTGAAGATCGCGTAGGCCATGAACACCCAGAACGCGACGAAGTTCGGCGGCTGCATTAGCACCGAAATAGAGACAAACGCGCATACAACTACAAGACCACCTATAGCACTTGCGGCATACAGGTACTTGCGCACCCTGGCGTATCCTTCGGGACTGCGAGCACAAGCAATTGCCCACGCAATGGCATGCGGATATCCCAAGACTGCAAAACCGACAACGACCAACATGAGGCGGTTAAGAGTCTGAAATTCACCGAGACCATCGGCGGAGAGCCCTCGGGCCATCATAATGGTCACCGGAACGGACAGGGCGCCGGAAAGCGCTTGCGCGACAAACAGCCGGGTTGAGACGCGGGACGCGCTAGCGACGGTCATTCAGAATGCTCAACCTGAGCTTCTTGAAATGCAAGCTCACCGCTTTTGTAAGCCGCGAGAAGTTCGGCTTCGAAATCCCTGGAGTTAGTCACATCCGGAAAACTCCCTACGCGCTCGAGTATGGCCCTGAACTCCTTAATGCGCACTCCAACCAGGTACCGGTACCAAAAACCCTGAAGCACATGATAGTCGAGACCAGCTCGACCGTCGAGAAATCCTAGCCCAAAAATGTACCGGCTTACAAAGTACACGAAAGCTGCTAACGGATAAGGCATGCGTTGATACACACCCGCCTTAATAAGACGTTTTATTCTTGCCTGACTGCCAGACGCTTGCCAGTCCTGGCCAAAATAGTCTTCAGATAAAACCGCCAGCGCCTCTCGAGTGGCATATGAGTCGTGTTTAAGAATAAACTCCGATGTGGACTTAACGTTGCGATCCTCGAAGAGACCATCAATCCGATCAAGCACACCTTCTTTAAGCACCATGTGCTCGTCCATTAGACGACCGTCCGGCATCGCTTTGCCTGTTCGCCACATTCGGAACAGCCACAACGGATATCTTCCACCAAACCGCACCCACCTCCCGTCATGCACGTGCCGACGGTTGAACTCGAAACCACAGACCGACTCATCGACCGAACTAATTGCGAGTAAGACATTGTCTACCAGGTCTTCACCAATCAACTCGTCGGCATCTAAACGAATGATCCAGTCGGTCGATATCTCTATCGTGTCCAGCGCCCACGACAGCTGCGAGGCCTGAGACGTAAACTCGTGTTCGTAACACTCTGCGCCCAACGAAGTCGCTATGGTACGAGTCCGGTCTGTCGAGAACGAGTCAACTATAATGACGCGTTTACACAGCCTCTTAATTGCAGGGCTACTCAGAAGCCGTCCAATATGGATTTCTTCATTCTTGGTCAGGACGATGAGGCTTACCGACGCGCTGCTCGGCCCGCGCAATTCGGTTGTCAAGCTCGCACCTTGGGATTCAGTTCGAAACCAGCAAGTATACCCGCGCAGGTCTTATCCCACGAATAGGATGTCGATGCTAGCTCATGCGCCCGGCGAGACCGTTCGCTGTATTCCGCTATCACCTCGGTCGCGATCAAAACAACGGCTGCACTGAGTTCAGATGGGTCTCGTTCGACCACGACTCCAGCCCCAGATTCTTGAACCGCTCCAGCATGGCTCACGCCTCGACTGATAACGACCGGAAGTCCAGCGTATAATGCCTCCGCAGTACTGATCCCGAAGTTTTCGTCTCGGCTGGGCAGGACGAAGACACCCGCTTTTCTGTACAGCTCCTGCTTTTCAGCAGGGCCGAGGAAACCAGGGAACTCCACCTTGCGAGCAACGCCAAGCTGCGTGAGTCTGTCTTGTAGGCGGCCTATTCGCCCACCCTCATCGGGACCCGCAATCACGACGCGCACATCCGGCACTGCCTCGACCATCGCCGGCAAAGCCTCGACCAGTATCTCGAGGCCCTTTTTCTCAGCAACTCGTCCGACGAAGCAGACCAAAGATCGGTCCCGGCTACTAGCTGGGGATGGCTTCAGTTGTTCGGTAGTGACGCCGAGCGGAATTACGTTGGCCGGAGTGCGGGTCCAGCTTCTTACCCCCTCAGCTTCCGACTCGCTTGTGCAAAAGATAAATTGCGCTTTGTTTAACGTTCCCCGCTCGAATATCTTGATGTAACGCCGCTTGTTTCTCGAGTTGCTCGCGGCTATGTCCGCCTCGTTGAGGGACCCGTGGGGGCGTATGGCATAGGGAACATTGAGGAAGCGGGCCGTTCTGGCCACGTACTGTGTGTGTGCTAAGAACAACGAATGCACCACTACCGCATCGTAGCTTCGTACGTTCTTGACTATCCAGCTGGCGTATGCGACCGAAGCTTGCCACCGATTCGTAGTCCTCTTGAACCGTACCACTGAGTTATTAGGCAACATGTCTACAGAACTCGAACTGACCTCTCGCACTGAGAGTCCTGTGCCGTCGCCATCATCGTGCGCAATCGTTGTTACATAGTGACCTGCTCGTGCGAGGCTGTCAGCCATTCCGTGGGCTGCCGTCGTTGGGCCACCACAGTCGGGATGGACGCTGGCTAGGCAAAGTAGAATCTTCACAAGACTCCGATCGAGGACACTCTAAGCTGTTGGGCCATTCTGCTCGCCTAATCTGACGATTGTCATGTTATGTACTTCCATCCCGCGTTTTCCCACAGCGACCGATCCAAGCAATTCCTTCCATCAAATACTACTCGCTGGCGCACATACGGGTTCAAACGTGATGGGCTGCATGAAACGAATTCGGGCCACTCTGTTAGAACAAGGAGCAACTCAGCCTGATCGCACGCGTCGATCGAACTATTCGCGTATTGGAGTGTTGGGAAAACTTTCGCTGACTGCGCCATCGCTTTTGGGTCGTAGACAGTTACAGACGCACCTCGGAGCTGGAGTTGACCAGCGACACTCAAGGCAGGACTGTCGCGAACATCATCGGAATTCGGCTTGAACGCCGCGCCCCAGACAGCGACGCGTCGACCGATAAGAACACCGCCGAAGTGTTTCTTCGCGACATCGACTACGCGTTCGCGCCGACGCATATTAACATTGTCTACCTCCCGGAGAAAGGCGAGAGCCTCCGAGGCGCCCAACTCACCGGCCCGCGCCATGAAAGCCCGAATGTCTTTAGGCAGACATCCGCCTCCGAACCCGAGACCGGCATTTAGGAACTTCGGTCCAATTCTATCGTCATGACCGATCGCTTCGGCGACTGAACGAACGTCGGCGCCAGCGGCCTCGCAGACCTCCGCAATCGCATTAATGAAGGATATTTTTGTGGCCAGAAAAGAGTTGGCGGCGACCTTGACCATCTCAGCGCTTGCCGTGTCCATAACCAGCAAAGGTGTCCCTCTGTCAATTAGCGGAGCGTAAATGGTGCGAATTAATCGTTCCGCGATTCCCTCACCGTCGACACCTAGAACCAATCGATCAGGGGTTAAGGTGTCGTCTATCGCATGCCCTTCGCGCAGGAACTCGGGATTCCATGCGACTTCTACTCTCACGTCATCTTTAGCATGCGCTGCCGCGCGATCTGACAATCGGCTGGATGTTCCCACCGGTACGGTAGATTTTCCGATTATCAGCGCGTTTCGGGTGAGCAAGGGAACAAGTGTGTCTACAGCCTGATCTACAAATCTCAGATCGGCCGCGTTCTCGCCTTTCCTCTGAGGTGTACCGACGGCAATGAAGAACGCTTCTCCCCATTCCGCCGCTTCTTGATACGAACTCGTAATCCGAAGATTTCCTGCATCGAGTTGCTCGCGCAGCATCTCGGACAGCCCCGGCTCGTAAAATGGAAGCAGCCCGGCTTGTAGCGACTGCCTTCGGTCCTCGTCGACTTCGACCCCTAGGACGTCGTGCCCTAATTGGGCCATGCAGGATGCATGCGTTGCTCCCAGGTAGCCGAGCCCGATAACAACTATTTTCATAGCCCGCTTCCCATTAGTATGCGCCGTCCTTCCCAACTACTGCCCGAAGCGTCTTCCATAGAATTAGAGCGTCCTGCATGATCGACCAATTCTCTACGTACGACAAATCTAGTCGAACTGATTCTTCCCACGAGAGATCCGAGCGGCCAGAAACCTGCCAGAGCCCTGTCATCCCGGGCTTGACGAGCATCCTCCGCGCAACCCGCCCGTCGTACTGCTCGACTTCCTCTGGCAGCGGGGGCCGTGGTCCCACGAGGCTCATCGAACCAGAGAGCACATTGAGCAATTGGGGAAGCTCGTCGATGCTGTACCTCCTCATGATTGCGCCAATTCGCGTAACCCTCGGGTCATCGCGCATTTTAAACAGCAGTCCCGCGCCTTCGTCCAGTTCTCGCAAGGCAGTTCTCTGACTATCCGCGTCTGGAATCATCGAGCGAAACTTCCACATTTCGAAGGAACTGTTGTTGATACCGACGCGGTTTGCACGATAAAAGACAGGACCGGGCGAATCCAATTTAATACTGAGAGCTACCACTGCAAAAATCGGAGACAGCGCAATTAGCATCGCGGCCGATCCAATCCGATCAACTGCCGCTTTGCGGAATCGGTTGGCGCCTTCATACCGAGGCTTATCGATATGAAGTAGTGGCAGGCCGGCGACTGGGCGGACCATCATACGAGGGCCCGCTACGTCGATCACCCCCGGGGAGACGACCATGTCCACGTCGAGGCCCTCCAGGTCCCAGGACAGCGCCTGCATTGCGGCATGGCCGAGAGCATCCGCTGATGTGACCGCAACCGTTGTGGCGCCGGATTCGACTACTGCGCTGCAGACATTCTCCAAATTGCCGAACAGCGACACCTCCGCATCAAGCACCTGCACCGAATCACGGGAGCGGGCCGGAGTAGGCACACAAATACCGACTACAGAATATCCCATCTGTGGGTTTCGCATTAATCGCTCGATAAGGGGAATTGCTGACGGCAAGCTTCCAACGACGAGAACCGTTTCCAGCTTTTTGGCTTGCGATCTCTGATGCGTGAGATATTGTCGCCAAGCCCATCGCGAGAGGACAAGTCCAAGAGTACCGATCGGGAGAGCGAGCGCAATGAATCCACGCGCTATATTGAGTCTGAATAGGAGATCAACCATCGCCAGAATACCGAAGACTGACAGACAGGCCGTCACAACCCGGCTGTACTCTTGTGATCCAGAGCCGACTACTCGCCTATCCAGCGTTTGGCAGGCGCGCAATGCGAGGAGCCAGGCGATCGCGAGCGCGAGAGAGACAACAGACGCAGGTGCTGTTACCGCCCCGTTCGCGACCAGTGCTGGATCTCCTCCAAACCGAACTAGCTGGGCGATGCCCACGGCGACAGCGACTACGAGCGCATCAGTCCATGCGAGACGCATTAGGTGGCCGTGGACCCATGACCGAGAACGCTCGCGGGTCTTATCGGCAGAGCGAAGTCTGCGTACCGGGCCGCGGACAGATGACTTGCCGTAGGCCTGACTATCGGCCACCTCCTACCTCCCGCCATTCATTATCGATCTTTGTTTGCATTAGACACCCACTGCCTAGACCCAGCTTGCACCACGGCAGCGAGCGTGTCTGTAATCGCGTTCAGAATATGACACCTGTGAGATGGCGACAACTCATGAGCACTCCTAGAACATACGGCGACTGCAGATCGCATGAATTTCTTCGCCCGCAATTGCTAGCTGATGTTGGGAGTTTTGGCCATCACCTACGACGCCCTCTGGGTCTATTTTCTTAACGATCCGCTATTATCTCGATACCATTCGACAGTCCTAGTTATCCCGTCAGCGAGGCTGATCGTCGATTTCCATCCCTCCCCGTTCAGAGTCGAGATGTCCAGGACCTTGCGAGGTGTGCCGTCAGGCTTGGAGTGGTCCCACTGGGTTTCCCCTTCAAAGCCGACTGCATCCGCAACCATCATCGCGATCTCCGTCAACGTATGATCTTGGCCGGTACCCACGTTTACCTGCTGCGCTCCGTCGAAGTTGTCCAGGAGGTAGAGACAAGCCGAAGCCATGTCATCGACGTGCATAAGCTCGCGCCGGGGACTACCGGTCCCCCAATTGACCACTACACTGGCTCCCAGTTCCCGCGCCTCGGTGTACCGGCGTATCAGTGCCGGGAGCACGTGTGATCCAGAGGGCGAGAAGTTGTCGCCGGGTCCATACAAGTTTGTCGGCATCGCCGAGATCCACGGAAGTGCATACTGCCGCCGGACGGCCTGAACGTTCAGGATACCGGCGATCTTCGCAATCGCGTATGCGTCGTTGGTCGGCTCTAGCGGACCGGTGAGTAGTGCGTCCTCGCGGATTGGTTGTTCAGCGAATTTTGGGTAGATGCAGGATGACCCGAGAAAAAGCAGTCGAGGCACTTCGTACTTGACCGCCGCATCTAAGACGTTCGATTGAATTCGCAAATTTACGGACAGGAAGTCGACCGGGAACGTACTATTGGCGAGGATTCCTCCGACCTTGGCTGCGGCAAGGACCACGGTCTGGGGTCGTGACGACTTGAAGAAGTCGAATACGGCGTCTCGGTCCGTGAGGTCGAGATCAGCGCTTGAGCGTCCAACTAGACGTGTGAAACCCTCAGTCTCAAACAACCTCCAGATGGCGGAACCCACCAGACCTCGGTGTCCAGCGATGTAGGTGACGTCCTCGCGGCCAAGGGGCCCAATCAAAGGTGAGCTGATCATCACGCTGCCCATGATTTGAGCGCGGGGGTATCAATCCAGGGCTTACCTTCGCACTCGAGCGCCTTGATGTCCGCGTCGACCATGATTCGCGCAAGATCGGGAGCCATCACCGTCGGCTTCCACCCGAGAATCCGTTCAGCCTTCCGCGCATCACCCACGAGAGCGTCTACTTCCGTTGGCCTCAAGTACCGGTCGTCAAAGCGGACGTGTTCCTGCCAATCGAGACCAGCGTGCTCGAAGGCGGTGACTAGAAAATCTCGCACCGTGTGGTTGCCGCCGGTCGCCAGAACGTAGTCGTCGGGCTCGTCCGCCTGGAGCATGCGCCACATGCCCTCGACATACTCAGGCGCGTAACCCCAGTCTCGGACAGCGTCGAGGTTGCCCATGTATAAATGCTGTTCGACGCCGGCTCTGATCCGTGCGGCTGCCCGCGTGATCTTGCGGGTCACGAAAGTCTCCCCTCGTCGTGGGGATTCGTGATTGAAGAGAATTCCGTTGACCGCATAAATGCCATACGCCTCGCGGTAGTTGCGTGTTACCCAGTAGGAGTAAACCTTCGCCGCACCGTACGGCGACCGCGGATAAAACAAGGTGTCTTCATTTTGCGGGGGAGGCGACGCACCGAACATTTCAGAGCTGGACGCTTGATAGAAGCGGCAGTCGACGCCGGCGAGACGAACAGCCTCGAGCAATCGGATGGAACCAATCCCCGTTGTGTCCCCGGTGTGCTCAGGCTCGTCAAAGCTGACGCGTACGTGTGACTGCGCAGCTAGGTTGTAGACCTCATCCGGTCTAATTGTTGAAATCAGGGTAACGAGACGTGCCCCGTCGCTAAGATCGCCGTAGTGCAAGAACAGCTTGGCAGACGGGTCGTGTGGGTCTACATATAGATGATCTATCCGAGCCGTGTTGAAGGTTGAGGACCGGCGAATGAGTCCATGAACCTCGTAGCCTTTCGAGAGGAGTAGCTCCGCAAGGTACGAACCGTCTTGTCCGGTGATGCCCGTAATGAGCGCCTTCTTCATCGTTCTCCTGTCACTGCGTTCGTCACGTTGACGTCTACGGCGCCCCGAGCCCCTCGCAGACCACCGGGACTCCGGCGAAAACACAGCGACGTGTCGCCCTCCCTCGAACGTCACTCCGTGTCCACGCGGGTGCGGAGCGAGTCACAACCGATCTGCCCGACGGGTAGATCAACCTCCCGAAGGCTATTGCACGGCTGCGCGAGGCACAACCGGAAGTTGGGCTTTGGATCGATCGAAGGACGCTATAGGCCCTAGCTGTTGGTGTGCTATGCGACATCTCCCCATGCAGGCCAGTTCGGTTTTCGAGTCTTTAGCACGGGGAAATGACCTGAGTGTCGTTCCTTCTGGCTCGTGAAACGTGTCCCAATGTTGCACGTGCCAGCCAGGATTCGTGACAGCGTCCACCTGCCCGGTTGCGACCGCGGCGCAGCTGCAACGTAGATCGACTTAGACGTAGATTCACGGTTGGCCGTTTGTTAACTATATGTTGAATTCAAGTCTCCGTTCGCCGGGTGGCTGTTCGGTTGTTGTTACTGCGGCGGCTAATTCGAGATCGTTAATCTGGGCTGTCGACCCAGCTCGGAAACATTGCACCGGATCGCTGTCCGCTCGGTGTAAGCAATGATGGTCTCGTGACTTGCGATCGCAGAGTGGGCGGCAGGACGTCCAGACGGGCCGTTCTAAGCATCGCCGTCTGGTCGGCGCTGTCTGCTGGAGCAATCAGCTGCGGTTCAGCACCCACACCGAATCCGTTGCCGAAACGGCCGATTTGGGGAGCGTTCATCCCTACAGTCGAGACTGCAGGCACCGCACTCGCAAGTCCACCTCTGCACCACCTGTCGGCGCTGGCTGGCCGTGCACCAAACGTGGTTCATCGTTTCGCATCGACCTCCGGTTCGGTTCCCACCGTTGATCTTGACGCGATCAGTACTGCGTCTGCTTTGCCGCTTGTGACTCTGGAACCCTGGGTCGAAGACCCGGGTCAGCTTCAGTCCGGTTCGCCTCTAAGCAGGATCGTGAACGGGAACATCGATCACCACCTGCAGCGATGGGGTCGGGGGCTCGCGGCGTGGGGCAAACCCATCCTGGTACGGATCGCGCACGAGATGAATGGCGACTGGTACCCGTGGTCCATCGGAGTCGACCGGAACACGACCGCGGAGTATCGCGCAGCCTTTCGCCGTATGAGGACCATCATCAAAGGCGAGGGTGCGCACCAAGCATCCTTCGTATGGTCACCGAACGTACTTTCAGAGGGCACTCGGGGGTTTATGGACTGCTACCCAGGTGATGATGTTGTGGACTATGTCGGTCTGGACGGTTACAACTGGGGCGACACGCCCGGCCATCAATGGCAGTCCGTCCGCACGCTCTTCCCTCGAAGCCTCTCCTTGTTACGTCAGGTCGCACCCACCCGCCCGGTTCTCATAACCGAGGTGGGTTGTGCTAACGGCAGCACCGCGGAAGATAAGTCGCGTTGGATCAGTGACTTTTTCAGTTTCCTTGAACAGCATCAAAGCGTGTTGGGTTTCGTGTGGTTTCAAACCGACAAAGAGCGTGACTGGAGAATCAACTCGACGCCGGCGAGTACACAGGCGTTTCGGGACGGGCTGGCGAACTGGATCAGAAGCTGAGCCTTGAGATGGTTGTCACCGTCAAGAGGGCGCGAATCGCGCCTCCTCGCGGCGCGAACTCGGCTTTCGTGACCTGATACTGGTCGGATGCCACCCGAGCTCATCCCCCCGACTGTCTTCAACTCGCTGGTGCTGTTGAACCTCCTGTTCGTGACCGGCGCATGGAGCCTCGCGCGACCGAGCTACCCCGTAGCTGCTGTTCTCGCTGCTCTATCTGGTGCGTGGTTCTTCTGGAACGGTCCGATCGAGGGGCGGGTACTGATCTTCATCACGCTCGAACACGGCTTCACCGAGTCCGACATTCTGTGCATCGCTGGGGTCGTTCTTGCAGGTGTTGCGTGTGTCCGCACCCGCGAACGTCGGAGGTGGGAGTAGTAGGGGGGCTTCGACAAGCTCAGCCAGCGATAAGGTGCGGGGTGGTGGTCACCAGGTGGCTTCGACACGGCGCCTCGACCTCGACGCGCTCCTTCGTCGCTTGCTCGGCCCGGCGGCTTCGCTCGGGGCCGGCTCAACCAGCAGTGGGTCGGGGCCGGCTCAACCAGCAGAAGGATCGCCAAGTGGCTTCGACACGGCGCCTCGCTTCGCTCGGGGCCGGCTCAACCAGCAGTGGGGCTCGGGCCGGCTCAAGCAGCAGTGGGAGCTCGAGGCTAACCGTTGTAGTCGAACCGCTGTTGGTCTAGCTGCTTGCGGACCGCGGGCTCGAGGACCCGCGCCGCGGTGGCGGTCAAGTGCGAGTCGTCGCGGTAAAAAAGGATCTTGTTGTGCGCGGCAGAGCAGGAGTTGCCTGCGCACAGCAGGTCGTTGACGTTCACCGTGCTGATATCGCGATAGTCGTCGCGCGACACGGCATCGATGATGGGCTCGACGCGCGGGTAGTCGTCGAAGTCGAATTGGCACTGCGTCCAGTCGTCCATCGACCCGGAGATGCAATCGGCGACCTGGAAGCCCGGATATGGGGTGTCCGCGACGTACACCAAGTTCGCGCCCGTGTTCCGCAGCTGTGTGAGCGAGTGGTCCCACGCGGCCTGCGAAGCTTCGCGTGAGGGCACGTACGTCGACAACGACGACACGAAGATGATTCGCGGCCCCACCTCGGCGATGCGCCGCAACGTCGCCTCACGCCACTCCTGGCAATCCGCCTTGACGTAGGGCTCGAAGATCCCGCGCTGCGGCCGCAGGTGCTGCGCTGGACAGGCCGCTTTGGTGAACTGGTGGACTCGCCACCCGTGGTCGGCGCCGATAGTGCGGACGACTTCGGCCCACTGATCGGCGTGACTGTCGCCGAACAGCACCACCGGGATGCCGTCGGGCGGGCCGAAGGCGCAATCCGCGCGCGGCTCCACGTCGCCGACCGGGATCAGGCACTCGAACGGCTCCGGCCGGTCGTCGAACGCCTGGAACGGGTTGGGCGTGACCGGGCCGCTCGGTTCGCCGGCCTCAGCCCCGAAGACCGACTGGTAGGTCAGCGCCGCATTGGCGACGGTGTCCCGGCTCGCAAGCTGCACGGTGACAACGCCGGCGGTCATCGTGACAGCGAGCGCCACCACCACCCCGGTCAGGCCCAACGAAATCGACGCAGATGCATTGCGCTTCAACTCGCGATTCCGGAGCAGCGGTTCCTCGAACAGGATCGTCGACAATGTCGCCAGCACCAACGAGCCAGCCGAGACCAGCAGCAACACCGGCCAACTCGACGCACCCGCGACCGACTCGTACAGCACGATCGCCGGCCAATGCCACAGGTACCAGGCATAGGACACCCGGCCGAAAAACTTCAGCGGCGGCGTCGCCAGGAAGTGACCGACGAACACCGATCGCGTGCCCACCATGCAGCCCGACGCGATCACGAAGGCCGCGCCGATGGTCGGCAGCAGCGCCGCCGTGCCCGGGTACGGCGTCTGCGCGTTGATCACAAAGCCCGCGACCAGTACGGCGACGAGACCTGCCCAGCCGACTGCGAAGGCCATCGGAGTGCCGACACGGTGCCCGCCGAAGCGAGGGAGCGTCGGCAGTGCGATCGCCACCAACCCGCCGACCCCGAACTGCCACGCCCGCGTGTAGGTGGCCATGTACGCCGTCGCCGGATCGGTCGCGGTGATGACAATGGCGAGACCCAGGGACACGGCGCTGACGATCAGCACCGCCAACCCGACCGACCATCGGACCGACAACACCCGGCCCAGCGGCGTGCGCATTGCCAGCGCCGCAGCCGCGATCACCAGGAACGGCCACACGAAATACAGCTGGGCCTCGATGGCGAGGGACCAGAAATGGGTGGCCAGACTGCCGTCGATGGCCCCCGCCAGATAGTCGGCGTTCTGCTCGATGAAATGCCAGTTCGACAACTGTGCGGCCGCGGCCAGCAGGTCGATGGCCTGCTTGAACACCTTCAGCAACGGCATCAGGAACGCGGCGGCGACGATCGACACCACGATCACCAGCGCGGCCGGCGGGATGATGCGCCGGGCCCGACGGGCGAAGAAGTTGCGCAGCGAAATTCGACCGTGTCGCTCGTACTCGCGCACCAGCAGCCCGGTGATCAGGAAACCGGAGATCACGAAAAAGACGTCGACGCCGACGAATCCGCCCGTGAGAACCGGGACGTGCGCATGGAACAACACGACCAGCAGGACGGCGATACCGCGCAATCCGGCGATGTCGTCGAAGAAGGTGTTCGGCGCCGAAGGTTGAGGTGACGGGCCCGCCGGTTGCGCACGGAGCGGAACTGTCGGCGCGTCATCGGCGCTGATCGGCACCGCTCCCCCGGCTGTATGTCTGCTCACTGCGTATCCCACGGCAGCATGACGTCGAACCATCCCAGCGCCAGCGCCGCGATGAACAGGATCACGCAGGTGTATCCGACAGCTTCCCAGGCCGAGATACGGTTCCAGTTGGTCGCCGTCGGCCGCTTGGTGGTGACGTGTGGGCGGTCTTCGTGGGAGTCGGGAGTTGACTTACGGGGCCCTTCGTGGCTCGTCGACCTCGACTCGCTTCGCTCGCTCGGCCCGGCGGCTATCGCTCCTCGCACCTCAGCGGGCTGGGGTTCATCGGCACGTCGAGGACGCAGAATTCTGAAGAACTCCACGAACAGTGGGAGTGCCAGGTATGTGTAGGCCACAACGAGCCCGACCATCATCCAGAACTGGCCCAGCCCGTACTGCATCACGTCGCGAATGATGAACACCCAGAACACCGGTAGCGACGTGCCGAGCGTGATCGCCCCCAGCGCGCTGATCGAGCGGGCCAGCGAATTGGACTTCCCGATCGCACCCGTCGGCACCCAGCCGATCTCGCGGCCGACCAGCTTGTGCCAGATCGCGATCACGTGGGCGAAGCTGTACGCCATCTGAATGCGGAGTACCTCGAACCGCCAGCGAGTCCTCGACACCAGCGGGAACAACACGACATACACCCACAGCCCCAGAAGGAATGGCACGAGCTGCTCCGGCCGCACGTCCTCCGGATAGAAGGCGGCCATGATGACGCCCGGGAGGAAGAGGAGGAAGACGTTCATCGCGGTGGTGAGGTAGTAGAAGACGCCGGCCCAGTCGGCGATGCGTTGTCGAGTGGTGCGGGGGTGACCCTTCGTGACGGCCCTCCGCAAGCTCCGGGCCTCCTCAGGGAGCGGAGGCAGCGCGCCTCTCGGCAAGCTCCGGGCCTCCTCAGGGAACGAAGGAGACACGCGGGAGAGCGTCCCCTGGCACCAGCGGTATTGCTGGTTCAGAAAGCCCGCGAGGTCCGCTGGACACAACCCGCGCGACAACACGACCGGCACATACCGGATGCTGTATCCAGCCTGCTGGACCAGCCGACCGGTATGCAGATCCTCGCTGTGTTCGATCGCTGCGAAACCTCCCACGCGGTCGAGGGCTTGGCGCCGATAGACCGCCGAGGTGCCGACACAGTTCGCGGCTTCGATCCGATCCCGCGACGGCAAGACCCAGCGATAGAAGAACTCCTGCGTCGCGCCGGCCGTGCGCTGAATCCAGTTCATCGCCTCGGTCGTCGAGAAACACTGGGGGCTCTGGACGATCGCGACCTGCGGGTCGTCGAGGTAGGGCACGAGATGGGCGAGAAAGTCGTGGCGCGGGCAGAAGTCGGCGTCGAAGATGACGACCAGTTCCCCGTGGCTGACGGTGCACGCGTACCGGAGATTGCCGGCCTTGCGTAGATGGCCCCGATCCGGGCGAACAACGTAGGTGAATCCGAACTCGGCAGCCAGTTCGTGCACCTCGCCCCGGGCCGCGTCGTCGAGGACATAGACGTTCAGCGGGCCGCGCCACCGGAGAGCCGCGATGTGTCGATAGGTGTTACGCAGGATTGCGATGCTCTCACCGCAGGTGGGGAGAAAGACGTCGACGCTCGGATACGAACGATCCGAGGGCTGCCAGTTCGTGACCCGTTGCTGGTGGGACCGCCAAGTGATCCGTCGACGGTTCATTCCCGTCGCCAACGAGAGCGCATTTCCGATCACGTTGGCGAGAAGAACGATGAGAACGGGCAACAGCCACACATGGGTCGACGCGAAAGCGGCGAGGGAAATCGACACCAACACGAATGCGGCGAGGAGGACGAGTTGCACCCAGCGCATCTGCGGGCCGAGATACTCATACACCTCGGCATCAGACGGCGCGGCGACCGCAAGCGGATCGCGCTCGGGTGCGGGCGGATCGGCGGACCGACGGGAGGCTGCCGCGAAGGCGACGGTATCGGCGTCGTCGTATTCACCGAGAGATGACGCGTCCGCCCGACGGGTCCCGGTGATCGACTCCACGCCCTAGAGAATCGGGCAAACAGATACGTCGAAGCAAACTGTGGGAATCGCCGGGGATACCTTTCTCGGGTGAGAAGAGGGTGGCGCCGCGTCCGAACGGCGGGCGTATGGGTCGTCGTGGCGATCCTGGGTGTCGGCTCTGTGGCCGCTTGTGACTCGACGTCCGGGACCGGCGAACCCGCGCGATCGGTCACGTCGGTGGCTGTGGACGCGCCGCTGTCACCCCCGCCCGTACTGGTTGCCGACGTGCGACGTGCGCGCGGTCAGATCGTCGGCACCGACACCGTTCCGAATGCGTGGTTCTCCGCACTACCGGCCGGCACCACGGCTCAGCGCCTCGTGTACCGATCGGCGTCCGGACTCGACGGCAGATCGACGACCGTCAGCGGCGCCCTGTTCGTCCCCGGATCGGCTCCCCCGCCCGGCGGCCACCCCCTGATCTCGTACGCACACGGCACCACCGGCATCACCCGGGATTGCGGTCCCTCTGACCAGGACTCGATGTTCGGAGATCTCAGTGCCGTCGCGGACTTCCTCACCGCGGGATATGCCGTGGTCACGACCGACTACCAAGGCCTGGGAGTGCGGCCGGGCCAACAAGCACCTCATCCCTACCTCGAACCCCGCACCGCCGCATACAACGTCATCGACGCTGCCCGGGCCGCGCAGTCCACCGACCTCGGCGTCGGGGGCCGGTGGTTCGCCGTCGGCCGGTCTCAAGGCGGAGGTGCCGCATGGTCGACAGCGGAAGAGTTCGCGCAGTACGGCGATGGCGCCGGGGAACTGGTGGGTGCGGTTGCCGTCGCTCCCCTGCTGGATGCCGGCTACTTCGTCACCCGCGCGCAGGAAGGGAGTCTTTCGCGCGCGCAACGATTCCTGTATCCGCTGGTGGTGCACGGCGTCGCCCAAGCCCAGCCCGCCGTCCGCCCGGGCGACCATCTGACCGGACTGAGCACCGACACCGCGCCGGTCTGCTCGGCCGGTCGCACGGCGCTGGCCGGGTTGTCGGTATCCGATGACGCCGCACTGAACGCCGTGACCCCGGGCGCGGCGCAGACCCTGTCCCGCACTCTCGAGGGATACGCCCTGCCGCGGATCACCACGAATGTGCCGATCGCGGTCTTCTACGGCGGCACCGACCCACTCATCCCCGTCGACGTCATGGAAGACACCTTGACTCGAGCCTGCGAACTCGGCGACCGGTTGATGCGGGTCCGACACGACCAGCAGGGACACGGCGTCGACCCTGGCCCCGCGATGGCCACGTGGATGCAGGACCGCCTCGCCGGAGCGCCGGCCCCCACCGATTGCTGACCCCGTGGGGTTTGGCGTCACGCGCACTCGGAATCAACGCCCGCTATGGTGACAACGTTGGCTGGGGGGCCTCAATCGAGTTGGAGATTACGTAGATGTTGAACGCTGTGAAACGCGTTTTCGGTTCCGCGCCCATCTGGGCCTGGATCGTGATGGTTGTCTGTGCGGTGATCCTCGTCGTCGGACTCATCGTGTCCAGCAATCGGACAGCACCGACGTCGACATCTTCGGCAGGTGTGACCCCCGCGAGCATGGCTCCCCTCGAGCAGCCGGCGACCCTCGAATTCATCGAAGACGCAGAGGCCAATCCCTCTGAGCCCCGGACCATCGTTCTCCTCGGCGACTCGACCGGCGCCGCTCGCGACGGCTGGGCTCCCGCACTCGGGACGACGATCAGCCAGAAACTCCAACGCCCGATGGCCACCAAGTTCTGGAATGCCACCACCAACGACTACGGCGCGATGGTCGGGCTCGGCGACGGCCCGAACGGCCCGATCGGGTTCTGGAATGGCAGCGCGTCCGGAAAAGACGCCAACTATGCGCTCGAGAACCTGGACAAACTGATCACCCCGGATGTCACCCCGGATCTGATCCTGCTCAATTTCGGCCACACCCAGGACCCGAACACCCCGCTCGCCGAACAACTGAAGCCGCTCATCACCGAATTGCGCCAGAAGTACCCCGACGCCGAGCTCGTGGCCATCAAGCAGAGCCCCGCGCAGGGTGGCGCCACCAACGCGATCATGGAGGGTTACGCGTCCGCGATGGACGCCGAAGGCATCCAGGTCATCGACGTGTACTCCGCATTCCCCGCGGATTCCGCCGCGCTCCGACCGTTGCTGCGCGACACCGTGAACCCCAACCCGGCCGGCCAGCAGATCTGGACGACGACCGTGCTCAAAGCCTTCGAGCTGCAGGCGTAGTGGCTTCGACAAGCTCAACCAGCGGGGGACGTCGCGCGATTATGTCGCTGATGCTCGCGTTCGCGGTCATCGTGCCGCTGTGGTCGGCATCGGCCACCGCAACCGCCTCGCCCCCGCCGCCCCATCCCAGGCTGGACCACTCGGTCACAGTGCAGGTACCCGGGCTGGTCTGGGGCATCGGCGGCGCCGGAGTCGTACAGCCGCGTGTGTTCTACGGACGTGGCCAGATCTATCCGTATCCCCTCGGCTACGGATTCCGCTGGCATTGGCGCAATCTCACGACCGGAGCCGCCGGTTGGATTCCGTACGACTACCCACACCGCCGCAGCACCATCCGCACCGGAGCCGGCCAACTGGTCGTGACCGGCGAGTACTATCCGCAGCAGAACATCATCCTGAGCACTACGGTCGCCGCCACCTTCTGGGTGAACCCGTAGGGACCAATCAGCCCGATCCCTTGATCCGGTAGAGCCGGAACTGCGGTTTGCCAGTCGGCGTCGTCACCGTCATCGCGACGGTCGCGATCCCCGCACCGTCGTCCCACAGCGTCGGATACCGGACGTTGATGGCGTCGAGCGAACCCAAACCCGTCGGTCGCTGCGTCAGGATGTACTGCACGCCCTGCTCCACGGGCTGGTTGAGCTTTGCGAAAAAATCGAAGTCGCTGCGCACGACGAACTGCTCGGGGTGCTCGGACTCCAGCCAGACGCGCGAGACCCCGAAAGTATCGACGAGGACGGAGCCCTCCGGGAGGTTCTGATCGTCCAACCATGCGGCCACGTTTCCCGACACGTCACCGAACCAGTAGAACCAGAAGTCCGACGGCGGATAGCGGTCCGGCCAGAACGCCGAGCGCAGGCCGTACTCCTCCTTGCCCAGTGCCGGGTTCAGCATCGACGACGCGGTCACCGGTAGCGAGGTCGCGAGGACCAGGGCCATGAGGGTGGTGAGGGTTGTCTTTTCGACACACGACCTCCGCAAGCTCCGGTCGCTGCTCAAGGAGCGGCGCCCTTCGAGGCTCGTCGCTAACGCTCCTCGCACCTCAGGGAGCCTACGTCGAGCGGGGCCACAGGCTACGAGGACAGCAACGACGACGAGCGGTGTCGCGACGAGGTAGAAGCGGAACCAGCCGAACGTCGACCCCAGGATCACCGCGGACATCTGGAACAGGAGAACCGCACCGAAGATGACGGCCGGCACCGCGGCGTCGATCCGTCGCAATCGGACGGCGATCCAGGCCACGATCGGCAGCACCGCGAACAGCAGAGGCTGCATGCCGAGGAGGTTGCCGAGGATGACCTCCGCCAACGGCCCTGCTCCGACGTCTTCGGCCGAGACGATCCCCGCCGCCGCCACCTGCGCCGAGTTGCCGTACTGCGAGGAGAACTGGGAGAACGCATTTCCGTCGAGGAGCCAGCCGAGACCCGCCCAGACGACGAAAGCGAAGGCTACCGGCATCGCAACGATGGTTGCGTCGTGTACCCCGAAGGGTGCCGCCACCCGCCATCCGTCGAGACCCAGAACGCCATCGGGCCGATGCCGCCACGCCGACACCACGAACACCCCGACCGCGACACCTGCGGCCACAGGCAGCGCCTCGTACCGCGTCAGGTACGCGAGACCCAACGCCACACCGGCGACAACGAGATCGAGGACCCGTGAGCGGTTCAGCCACAGCAGAATTCGACGACACGTCCACAGCAGGAAGAACAGGAACGGCGCTTCACTCATCCCCATCCCCGCGTACAGGATGATCATCGGATTCACCGCGAACGCGGTGACCGCGATCCACAGCAGCACTCGTCCGGATCCGTAGTCCAGCGCGATGCGTCGGACCTGCCAGCCGGCACCCGCCATGAACAGGGCACTCATCACGGCGCCGGCGAAGCCCACTCGACGCAACTCCGGCCACAGACTCAGCGGCCAGCGTGACGACAACTCGACCAGCGGGATCTCGACCAGGCTCGGTAGCGGATTCCACACGAACCCGATCGCACCCAGGTGAGGATCTCGACTCCAGATGGTGAATCCGGCGTTGCCCACTCGACTACTGGCATCGGGGTTGATGTAGCCGACAACGAGATACAGGTACGCGCCGACTGCCAGATAACCGGCAGCCAGACCGCCGAACAGGCCGATCCCCCACCACTGCGACCGGGTGAGTCGGCTGCGACTCCCCGCCGGCAGCGGCACGAGGCCCGCCGCCGGCGTCGCCGCATCACCACGCAGCGTGAGGGTCATGAATCTGCGGGTCCGTCAGCGTCCGAGCCACCGAATCGTCGGCGGTACAACATCACTGCGACCGCCACCAGGACACCGACCACAACCACTGCAACGCTGACACCCAACCAGACCACCCAGCTGGTGCCGACCTGATCGACCTCGGTACGCGGACCGTCGGCCCGCACCGTCATCAGTTCGGCCTGTCCAGCGCCGCCGGCCACCAGGACGTCCCCGCGCAGGTTGGCCAGGTCCCCTTGCTGTGCATCGAGATAAGCGAACAGCGGGTCGACCAGACTCCACGACCCCGAGGTACTCACCAGCACGACGGTGCGCGAGTTCTGCGAGAACGCCTGGATGGTCCCCAGCCCTTCCGGAATTGCGAGTCGAACCTGGGCGGACAGATCCACCAACGTCGACGAGTCCTCGGTGTTGATCGGCGGATTCAGCGGGCGTGCGTTCGCGGCGGAGGCCACGACCAGGGCGCCGGTGTTGCTCGCGATCGCCTGATCGAGCGGCACCAGCACCGGTGACAGGGCGGTGGCCGAACTCCGCTGGATTGAGGCGATCAGTTCGGCGGCGGCGTCGAGTTGCGCAGGGTTGGTGTTGTCCAGCGCGACCTGAACGGTCGGCTGCCAGCCCAACGGCACCGACGAGAATCCGCCCATGCGAACCGGTGTCGTGCTCGACGAAGCCGTCGACGACGGATCGATCTGGAATGTGAGCGGAACGCTGTGGGGCGAACACGCTCCCGGCGCCGGCTCGTAGGACACCCGGAACTCCAACGGCTCATTCGCCGCCACCTGCGCGGCCGGGATCGTGAACTCGGTGTCCAACACACCAGAGGAGTTCAGTGCGCTCGTCTGCAGGATCTCACCTCCGCTGAGTGCCATCATGTTGGCGCGCTCATTGTCGCGGACCGGGGTGTATCGCGCCTTCAACGCGACGTCGACCGCTCCGGGACGCCCCAACGCCAGGATCGTCGGATCGAATCCCGGTATCAGCGTGGCGGTTCCGAGGGCCTCCACCGACAGGCGGTCGGAGAACTCACCGAAGGTCACCGAGTCCGAACCCTGCACTGTGCGATCGCCGGCGGATTCGACTGCTGCTGAGGATGTCTGAGCGAGGTCGGTCAATCCGTCGCGGAACAGCGCAACCTGCTCGGGTAGTGAATCCTGGTCGCCACTGATCACCAGAGCGGCACCGGGCTGTCCGGCGCGCTCGACGCGGACGCCTCCGGGTCCGCCCTCCTCACGGACGACCACCACACGGTCGAGCGGACCTGCCGAACGCGGCACCCGCGCATCGGCCGACTCGACCACGTCGATCGACACACGTTGCGGGCGGTAATGATCCGCTATCGCAGCGACGACGCCGAGGGTGGTCTGTGCCGCAGCGGGACTCGGATCAACCGGGGTGTGCACAGTCACCCGGTTGACCACCGTGCCGAAGAAGTCCTGGATGGTGTCCGGAACCGACGCGACACCACGGAACCCGACGTTCAGGTTGGTCAGCGTGACATCCGGGACCGGACCACACACCGAGTCGTCGGTGCCGTTACGAAGAGTCAGGCGGAGGTCGGCACGACCGTTGTCGCCCACCGGCACCGCACTCAGCGGCACGCTGAACGGGGTACTGAGCTGCCGCGGACCGAAACGCGGCACCAGGATGGTGCCGATGATCGCGCCATCGGTGCGGGCCACCTGGATGAAGGCGTCGGTGACGTTGGTCGCTGTCGCCACCATTCCGGTGAGCGTCGTCGGGGACATGCCCTGGGGTACCGGAATGCTCACGCCGGCCGGGACATCGGCGCCGTCGATGGTCACCGATGTCCCCATGCCGAGCTGCCGCCAGTCGAGCGTCGTCGTTCCATCGCCCGGGGCTGCAGCGGCCGGCGCCGCAACCCCTACGCCGATGATCAGCGCCGCCAGGACCACCCCCAGTGTGCGACGCAGTCGAGCAGAACTGTTACTAGGCATTCTCAGGACCTTTCGGGGGTCGGGACACACCGGGCATGGCAGAGAGCCCGTGCACGGTCTTTTCCCAGTAGGAGGGTTTGTAGATGAGCTGGGCCATACTCTTGATGGCCGCCATGGACTGCAGGAACCAGTAACCGGGGACGAGGAGAGCAGCGCCCAGCAGGTAAGGCTTGCCGAGCGTGCGCGTCGACACCACGCCGAGCATGATCGTCGCCAGATTCCCGACGGTGAACATCAGCAGGCAGAGGTAGTAGACAGGCCCGGGGAACAGGCTGTTCATGAAGTCGGGTTTGCCCGCGAACCACACGAGCAGCAGCGTCCAGAACAAGAGGTTCATGGTGTTCGCGATCGGCATACCCGCGGTCAGATTCGAGATGCGAAGTGCTGGTACGAGTCCGAGCTCCCGGACCATGCGGACCGGATGACGGGTGTGCACCAGGAAGGTCTGGAGGTACCCCTTGTACCAGCGTGACCGCTGGCGGACCCAGTTCACCACATCCGCATTGGCCTCTTCACCGGTGAGCGAGTCCAGCACCACGGTCCGATATCCGTAGCGCGCCAGACGGATTCCGAGGTCGGCGTCCTCGGTGACGTTGAACGCATCCCAGCCGCCCACCTCGCGAAGCACGTCTGTCCGGATGTGATTCGACGTGCCGCCGAGCGGGATCACGCAGTTCGACGCGCTCAGCGCGGGCAGCATGTACGAGAACCACTGGTCGTACTCGATCGCGAACCAGCGGGTCAGCAGGTTCTCGCGCTCGTTGTAGTAGCCCAGCCGCGCCTGGACCGATCCGACGTCTGGCGGACTGGCCGCGAAGACCGCTGCCGCCCTGCGTAATTGCAGCGGGTCGGGGATGTCTTCGGCGTCGTAGATGGTGACGATGTCGCTGCGTTCCGACGGCAGCTCCATCGCGACGTTGCACGCCTTGGGCTTGGTCCGTGGCTCACTCGGCGGGACCAGCACCGGTGTGATCCCATCCAGGTCGGCATGCTCGACGGCGGACCGGGTCTCGTGGTCGTCCTCCTCCAGGACCAGCAGGATGTCCAACTTGTCAGCGGGATAGTCGATTCGTCCGACACCGGCGACCAGGTTGGCGACGATCTCGGGTTCGCCGTAGACCGGCAACAACACGGTGTACACCGGGAGGTCGTCGTCGGGGATCGCGCGAGCATCGTCGTCGGACACCCGCAGGACGCCCCGCCCGGACATTCCCCGGGTGATCAGCACGAACTTGTCAACGCTGGACACCAGGAAGTACACGGCGCAGATGCTCAGAATCACCGCGAGTGAGACCCGCCAGGTCAGGAGGAACGCTGCCGCGGTCACGATCGCGAGCACGACGAGGCCGAGACGCTGCCTGCGGCTCAACGGATGACGTGCCGACAGAATGGAGACATGCCGCGCGTCGGTGACCGGTCCCGCGTCGGAGGTGGTCACCGAGCTGGTCGTTCGACGGCGTCGATCATCGACCACGCGAGCTCGGTCAGCGCGACATCGAGGTCGGAGTCGTCGACGGGGTCCGGGGTGTCGTCGCCACCGCGGATGAGCCAACTGATGGGTTCGGCGACGGTGGTGGCATAGCTGGGCGGCTTCGGCTCCGCGACGTTCGACGATCCCGGCTGATCACGCGCGGCCATCAGGTAGACGGCGATGTAGCGCTCACCGGCTGGCGTGGGAACTCGCCAACCCCAGAATCGACCGGTCCACAGTGTTTGATCCGAGGTGCGGACCGACTCCAGGGTGTTGGCGATGCTGCCGAGCCGGGTGTGTCGGCCGTCCGAAGAGGCGGGAGTCGAGTGGATCGTCGCCGGCGGCACCGTCTCGTACCAGAGACCACGGCGGTAACTGGAGAAGCGGCCCAGATCGGCGGTGGAGAACACGTCGAGATAGGCGGTGGACAGCGGCCTGTCCTCCGGACCGGTCTGGCCCGTCGTGACCCGGTACCGGCGCACGTCACCGTCGGACCCCATGACCCGCGGACCCCAGTCGAACACCTCGGGCTCGGTGATGCCGATTCCCAGCGTCCGCAACTGGCCCAGCCAGTCCTCGCCGATGGGCGGCGAGGCAACGGGTTCCGGTGAGTCCGGCGCGAGCGGGGTCAGCGCCAGGACGACCAGCGCCACCAACCAGGCCGACGCGAGGGTGGCGATGGACTGCTTGGGCAGACCGGCGCGTGCCGAGCCCGTTCTGCCGAACCGGAGTCGTACGACGATCGCGATCGCGGTCACCGCACCGGCGGGAACCGTGTAGGCCAGGACCGGGATGTCGTGGAGTACCGCAACCAGCACCGCGCCGCCGACGCCGGACAGCGCCGCGGTGGCGAGGGCGACCCGCGGGTGCCGACGCAGCGCCATGTACGTCACGACGAGGGCAATCGCCACGGACAACGCACCGAGGGCGACGGTCGTGCCGCCGAGCACCTGCCCCATCAGCAGGTAGTTCGGCGGGAAGCAGGTCAGCAGGAACAGCCAGATGAGGTAGTCGCGGACGACGCGTCGGATCCCGAAGACCACGATCGACGCCGCGAACACCCAGATGAGGAGCGGGATCAGATCGGCGTGCCAGAACGCCGCGACGGCCGGAATCCGCGGGATGACCAGGGCCGCGGTCAGTCCGAGCGCGCCGCCCACGACGACGACCAGGATGCGGTCGAACTCGCCGTCACCGATCTCACGGCCCCGCGACGAGACGTCGAGCCCGAAGGCGATCATCAGACACCACAGGGGTACGAACAGCAGGTATGCCGTCGGCGACCCCTGGCGGAGCGCATCGAACTCGGCAGCGATGGCCGGCGCGAACGCCAGCATGCCAGCGCCGATCGTCGACGCGTACCGGGCGCCCATCGACATCTCGCGCGGCGCGGTCAGCGTCGCGCGCCATGTGCGACGAGCCGCGCCTTGTGCCGGCGTCGAAGCCGCGTCGGCGTCGACGTCCGCAGATGGCGGCGACGCGGACACGACTGAATCGAGAACAGTCATCGAGATCCTCCCCAGGACGGCGCCTGAGCAGTGGGCTCCAACGCCAGACGCGGCTCCGGTGCCAACCCTGCGGGCCTCCCCTGGCAACCGAATCGCGAACTGGAATGAGAGTAACGCTAAAAAGAAAGTTGATGAAGCGCATCGGCTGCACGAATTTTGCGAGCCGCGGCCGTGGCGGTGCCGAATGAGGGCTCGACTCGGGGTCGAGGCGTCTCTCGTCTTTGGTTGCACCACAGCTTATTTGGATCATGTGTCGCGTCGTCCGGGATCGCGGACTGGGCCCGCGATCTGGGCCGAAGTCACGCGACTTACGGCACGAATTTGTAGTTGATGTCACACCTGGGAGAGTGGGTCACCTGACCATGTCGCAACGCTAAAGATGCTGTGCTGCAGCTATTCACAAACGTTCCATGTGGTTCGGCAACAATGTCGAGACGTTTGGGCGGTAGGGCCACCGCGAAACGTCATCGACAAGTATTTTTTGTCAGTCAGCAGTCGCGGCGGGATCGTCGTGAGTCCATTCGCGAGACCACGTCGACGTCGCGCGGTGCTACTGCGTCGACTTCTGGTCTTTTGACAACGGCGGTGTTGGCGCTCTGTGTCCTCGCGACCGGACCAGCAGACCTCGGCCATCCACGTCGGTGACAGTGATCGGTCGGCGCATCCACCGTCATCGGCTGCGCCCTCCGCTATTGGGCCCACCGATTTGGCACGGGTGCGTCAGCCGACTCGTCGGACCGCTCGTCAACCTCGTGAGGGACGACCCTCGGGCGGCGGCCTGGCCGTTGCACCCGTCGAACCTGAGGACCCGTCGGCGCGGTCGGCGTGGCAGGCGGCATCGCCGAAAACGGGGACAACTGGCGGGGCTCGGCACGGCACGGCGCCGCTTACACCACCGACCGCAGGCCGGTCGGCGTGGCGGGCTTCGGCGGACCCGCTTGAGCGCAAGGAGGTCTACGCGCCACTCGCGCAGGTGTCGCCGAACTTCGACCTGCCGGCCACCGCCGATCTCTGGGGGGATGACGAGCACCGAGTGGGCGTTCGTCTGCATCACGAAGGCCGCTACCTGACCGCCCGTGGGGCTCGTAATCATGGCGCGAATCACCAATTCTGGGCGCGAACTCGAAACGGGTGTGACTGGAGTCAATTACTGACAACAGTTACCACACTGCCGACGAAAAACGCTGCACAGTCGATGAATTCGGAGTTTCGAGCCTGTGGAGAAACCTCGAAATCGAACGAATGTTCCGGTACCTTGGAGTCATGCCAGAGCTCGCCACTCTTCTCGATCAACTCATCGAGACCACCCCGCCCGCCGACGACCCCACGGGCCGATCAACATTCGACGCGCTCGAGACGCTGCGCTTGATCCGCAACACCGTCGACCACCAGATCGTCACCCACGCAGCACAACTCGACGAACTCGGCGTCGCTCAGAAAACCGGCAGCACCACCAAGAAGTTGCTGATCGAGTCAGGACATGCACCGGCCGCTGCTCTTCGCACCATGCGCAGTGTCGACGCCCTGCCCGCGCTTCCAGCCCTGACCCGTCACGCCGCCGACGGGCGGCTGACCGGCGAGGTCGTCGACGCCGTCGTCCGCGGGATGAACGAGATCGACAAGCGTTGTGGTGAGCCGCTTTCCGACGGTGACCGCCGCCAATACGAAAGCGAACTCATCGCACAAGCGTTGTCCGGCGCGACCCCGACACAGGTCCTCAAACACGCCCGCGCGATCGCCAACGCTCTCGCCGACGCCTCCGACACCGGTGTTCCCGCAGCCGACGACCCCTCTCTGAACTCGGTAAACGCCCACACCACCGACGACGGCCGCGTCGAAATCCGCGCCGACCTCACCCAGATCGTAGGCGAGAAGTTCCTGGCGATGATCGACGAACGATCCTGCCCGCGGCCCGAACCCGACGGAGCGGAGGATCGACGCACCGCTGAGCAGCGCCGTACCGATGCGTTCGAGCTGATTCTCGACCAAGCCGCGGTCGGTGCGACTATCGACAGCGTCGGAAGTCCACGCACTCAGTTGATGCTGACGATCCCCGCGACCGGAGACCTGGCGACGCTACCGTGGACCGGATCGGTCAGCCATGCCACCGCGAAACAAGTAGCGTGCGACGGCTCTCTGACCGAGATCATCCTCGATGGTGAGGGCGTACCGCTTCAGATGGGTCACACCCACCGGTTGTATCCGGCACACCTGCGCAAAGCGATCATCGTCCGCGACGCCTGCTGCATCAAATGCGGTGCACCACCGTCCCATACGCAGGTGCATCACATCAAGTCGTGGGCCGACGGCGGACCTACCGACCTCGACAACGGCTGCCTGCTCTGCCAACGCTGCCACACCCAAGTCCACCACCACGGCTGGGACATCGTCATGGGCCTCGACCGCCACCCCTGGCTCGTGCCGCCCACCTCGATAGATCCACACCGTCGACCCCGACCCGCCCACAACCGACGCACCATGCGACTCGACGACGCCGCCTGACCGACGTCCCACAACAGTTCTCGCGTAGCACCTTCCGCACCCGGGCATACCCCGGGACCGCATCCGTCCCTTGACAACTCCACAGTGTGAACGGCGTCTTATGAGTGCGCCGCGACTGACGACCGATCCCGAGGCACCACGGCGTCGAGCGCCTCGGCGAACGGTGGGATGAAGTAGCGCGCGCCGAGGACACAGCAAGCGTGCCCGCCGTCGACCTCGAAGCGCTGTGCGCCGGGAATGCCGTCGATCAGCAGCTGCTGCCGTTCGGGCTCGACGACCCGGTCGCGGATGGACACGACGACGGCGGTCGGGACGTCGACCTCATGGAGCCAGTCGCGAGAGTCGAACTCCCCCAGCCCGTTTCCAAAGTCACCGAGGTGCGACAGCGGCGTCGAGAGGAACTGCCGGAGCGCCCAGATGGTGGTGTGGGCCGCTTTGTCGAGGCTCTTGTCGGACACCCGCGGCAGGATGCGGTAGACGGGGCGGAGGATGCGTCCCATGCGTTCCGACGACGCGCGGTGCCGGGGATCATGCGTGCTGAAGTACGGGCCGGTCGAACAGAGCACCAGACCGGCGACGCGTCCCGGATGGCGTCGCCACACCAGCTGGGCGATGCCACCGCCCATCGAGAACCCGGCGACCGTGAACCGGTCGATACCCAGGACGTCGGCGAGGGCGACGACGTCGTCGGCGCAGTCACGGAGGTCGAAGGTGTCGGACTCGATGCCGCGGCCGTGCCAGCGCGCGTCCAAAGTGATGACGCGATAGCGGTCGTTGATCGCCGGGATCGTCGGGTACCAGCAGAGCAACCCGGTGGTGAGCACCGAATGCAGGAGGAAGACGGCGGGTGCGTCGCGCGGGCCCGAGTCGGTGACGAACGCTCGCCCGCGCCCGGGGAGGTCGACCATCCGGCCCTCCGGGATGTCCCGAGCCGGGTACGGGGTGAACACGTGGCGGATGGCGCGCGCGGTGCCGTGAACGAACTCGGGGATCACGCCACCAACGGTACGTGAGATGCTGATCACATGATCGACATCGCCCGTCCGAAAATCGAGGGGTCGATCGCCGTCGCCGACGGTGATCGTCGGATCGGATTCGCCGAGTACGGATCGGCCACCGGACGGGCGATCGTCTGGTTACACGGCACCCCCGGCGCCCGGCGCCAGATCCCCGTCGAAGCGCGTGCGTACGCGCTCGAACGCGGAATCCGCCTCATCGGGCTCGATCGGCCGGGCGTGGGGTCGTCGAGCCCGCATCGGTACGACAACGTCGCGGCCTTCGCACCGGACCTCGCCGAGGTCCTCGAGGCCCTGGGCATCGACGACTTCGCGATCATCGGGCTGTCGGGCGGCGGACCGTACGCACTCGGGGTCGCCCATGCCATGCCCGACCGGGTGACGGCGGCGGGCATCCTCGGCGGTGTCGCGCCGACGGTCGGACCCGACCGCATCGAGGGCGGGGCCATGCGACTCGGCACGCTGCTCGCACCGCTCGTCAGCGTGGCCGGCGCGCCGATCGGCCAGGTGCTGAGCGTCGCCCGCGGCTTCGCCCGGCCGATCGCCGAACCAGCGATCTCCATCTACGGTCGACTGTCCCCGCAGGCGGACCGAGAACTGTTGGCGCGCCCCGAGTTCCGGGCCATGTTCCTCGACGACCTGCTCCACGGCGGAAGCCGACGCATGAACGCACCGTTCGCCGACGTCGTCGTGTTCGCGCGGGACTGGGGCTTCCGCGTCGGCGACGTCACCGTGCCCGTGCGCTGGTGGCACGGCGACGCCGACCACATCATCCCGTACGCCCACGGCGAGCACATGGTGTCGCTGCTCCCCGACGCGAAGCTGTTCGAGATGCCCGGCGAGAGTCACCTCAGCACACTGCACATGGCGACCGACATCATCGACGAACTCCTCGCGCTGTGGGACCAGTCGCGACCGCCGCTGGGCGAGTGACGTCCCGCTGGTCGAGCAGCGTCGACCGAGCGAAGCGAGGACGCCGCGCCCGTCGAGGCCACTCCGGCGACCGACGTCGTGAACCGGACCAGTGGCTTCGACACGGCTCCTCGCTGCGCTCGGTGCCGGCTCAACCAGCGGAAAAAGTCACCCGCTCAACCACCGCTGGTCGAGCAGCGTCGACCGAGCGAAGCGAGGACGCCGCGCCCGTCGAGGCCACCTCGGCGACCGACGTCGTGAACCGGACCAGTGGCTTCGACACGGCTCCTCGCTGCGCTCGGTGCCGGCTCAACCAGCGGGAAAAGTCACCCGCTCAACCAGCGGGAAAAGTCACCTGCTCAACCAGCGAGAAAAGTCACCTGCACAACCAGCGGGGAAGGGCTCGTATGCTCAGCCGGCGGGGAGCGGCGGGGTCGCCGACAGCCCGGCCGCGAGGCCCAGCGCCACGGCCATGATCGCCAGTTCGACGACAGCCGCGCGCACGGAGGCGGGCTCGCTGCTGCGATGCCGCTGCACGGCCGGTAGCCAGCGTCGTCGGTGCCAGACGGCGAGACCCACGAGGACCGCGAGCACCGCGGCCTTGGCGAGCAGGATTCGGCCGTAACCGCTGCTCAGCAGGTTCGCCGGACCGTCGACCTCGATCAGGCCGGAGATCAGGCCGGTCACCGTGAGGACCCCGACGGCCCAGGGCGCGCGCCCGGAGAAGACCGGCAGACTGCGCGCCCACCCCGACCGGCCGCGCACCGAGAGCAGCATCGCCGCGAGCAGTCCACACCACCAGGCCGCGGCCAGCGCGTGGGCACCGATGAGGAACGGCCCCCACGAGTCGTTGCCGGCGTGACCGGCGATCGAGGTGGCCAGCACCCCGATCGCCGCGAGCGCTCCGACCACGAGCACGGGGATCTCGATCCCCGTCAGCAGGTCCAGCACCACCCACGCGAGGATCAGGACCCCGGCCACCAGCGCCACCATCTCGGGCGCACCCGAGAACAGCACGTCGCCGAAGTCGCCGGCCTTGACGTCGAGCACCTCGACACCCGCCCGATCGGCCGTCCGCACCCAGGAGCTGACCAGCACGGCCAACACCCACACCCCGGCCAGCAGGCCGATCACCCGGGTCGAGGGCTCGGCGTCGACCGTCGGGAGCGCCCCCAGACCGAGCAGCGTCACGGAGACACCGAGCGCGAGGGTCGTGGGCACGGCGACCAGATCCGGACCGTCGGGACGGGCGAGCAACCAGCTCACCACGAGACCGCCGGCCAGGGTCATCGCGAGGATCAACCCGTTGCGGACGGTCATCAGGTGTCAGCGCCGCGTCGAGGGTCGCCGGCTCAGCCAGAACACCACGCCGAGTCCGGCGATCAGGACGACCGCGGCGCCGGCGATGAACCACCACACCGGGATTCCCTCGTCGGATGACGCATCGACCGCTTCGATCGCCGGACCGGGTTCACCGTTGCCGGCGACCGCGAGCTCGAACGTGCGCTGTCCGCTGATGACGTGCCCATCGGCCGAGGTCACCCGGTAGTTGACGACGTACTCACCGGCCGGGCCGAGTTCGCGCACCCCGACACGCAGGTTGGGGCCGTCGACCGTCGGATCGCCGTTCTGCCAGTAGTGGTCGTCGGGCCCGACGACGTTGAGCACCGCATAGGACGACTGGATCGGCTCGTTGAAGGTCAGCGTCACCGTCTGCGGACCGGACTGCAACGTCGCCCCCTCGGCGGGGTCGGAGGACACCAGCCGCGAGTGCGCCGCCGCCGGGGCTGCCGCCCACGATCCGACGAGCCCGAGACACAGCAGCGTCGCGAGGACCAGGACGACGCGTCGAACCGGCGCGCGACGGTCAGGCATCGCCGCCGCCACGACCATTGCGGCGCAGGGCTGTCAGCGCCGCGACGCCGATGACCGCCCCGAGAGTGCCGACCACCAGGCCGATCCCACCGAGCCAGCGCGCGGCGGAGTCCTCAGACGATGCCGATGACTCGGAGGTGTCCGAAGCGTCGGCGGTGCCCGTCGTCGAGGCGGCGTGCGAGCCGCCGTGATGCCCGTCGCCCGTCGCCGGAGGCAGGGTCAGCGTCGGTGCGGGCAGCTCCGGCTCGGAGCCGTCGTCGGGGGTCGGCTGACTCCAGTCGGCGGTCTCACCGTCGGCGTAGGTCTGCAGCGCGGGGAGTTCGACGGTCTCCTGCTCGGGGAACGGTCCGCCGGAAAACCGGAACTGGCCGAACTGTCCGACCGGTACCCCCGGCGATCCCGGATCGGCGGTCCAGGTGATCTCGGTGACCTTGTCGTCCTTCTTGGTGACGACGGACTTCCAGCCGGGCATCACCTCCGGGCGGGCCGAGGTCAGCCCGGGCAGCGTCACCCGCAGCGCGGTAGTGGCGGCGGCGTCGGACTCGTTGGGGACGACGAAGGTGACGACGCCGTACCCGCCCTGGATGACCGTCGGCGCGTTGGCGGTGACGTGTGCCGACGCGGCACCCGCACCCGCGAAGGAGGCGAGGCCGACGAGGGCGACGGCGGTGGCGGGCGCGGTGATGCGGCGGGCGATCGTCGCCCGCGGGGAACTGAGCTTCATGGATTGTGTCTTTCGATGGTGTCGGGACCGGTCCTCGTGGACGCGCGCTTCGACCCCACACCGTTCTGGTCTGGGGCCCGGGCGGCGTCAGGAGACGGCCGGTGGTCCGCGAACGCCGGTGCCGCACAACGCGGGTGCGGCCGGAACACAAGGCGGCGTCCAGAACACCGGAGCGGCCGTATGTGCTGCGACGGTGACCGGTGGCACCAGCGATCGGATCACCGAGCCGATCGACGCCAGGAGATGGGCACCGGCGACGATTCCGACCGCGCTGAGAGGGATCGCCACCAGGTGGGTGAGGAGCATCGGCAGCGTCGAGGCGTCGTGGGCGGCGTGCCCGGCGTCGAGCGCGAGAGCCCAGTGACTCGCCGCCTGCGCCGCGGACAGGACCAGCGTGGTCGATGCAGCCGCCGTCGTGAGTCGTCCCCGGCGCGGCGCGAGCAGCATCGCCGCGACCACGCCGATCGCGGCGCTCAGCAGGACGCCCGACGAACTCGGCATCGCCCCGCTCGCCGCACCGTGCGCGGCGACCGCGACCGCGGGGACCACACCGGCCGCGGCGACGCGCGCGAACGCGTCGGACGGTCGGGCGGTGCGGGACATGGGGCTCATCCTAGATCGGGCTGGACGAACCACGACCACGGTGTCGCCGGGCGATGACAGAATCGACCCCATGTCGGATGCAACCCTCGGTGTGGAGGTTCGTGAACTGTCGTCGCCCGACGAGCTCGAGGACCTGCTGCGGATCTTCGACGACGTGTGGCGGCCCGATCCGACGAACCGGCCCGTGGGGACCGACATGCTGCGGGCGCTCAGTCACGCCGGCAACTATGTGGCCGGCGCCTTCATCGGCGACCACCTCGCGGGCGGGAGCGTGGCGTTCTTCGGCGCACCGGTCGGCGAGACCCTACACAGCCACATCACCGGGGTCACCCGCCGCGGCCGCGGCCATCAGGTGGGTTATGCGCTGAAGATGCACCAGCGTCGCTGGGCTCTGGAGCGCGGACTGTCGACGATCACCTGGACCTTCGATCCCCTGGTCGCCCGCAACGCCTACTTCAACCTCACCAAGCTGGGCGCGACGCCCGTGCACTACTACGAGGATTTCTACGGCGAACTCGGTGACGAGCTGGGCGGCGATGCCGACTCCGACCGGGTGCTGGTGGCGTGGGACCTGAAGTCCGCTGCGCCGTCGGTGCCGGACGGGTCGTCGAGGTCGGAGGGAGCGGTCCAGTCGGTGGACGAGGCTCTCGCCGGTGGGGCCGTGTCGGTCATCGACGGCGAACAACCATCCCATCCCGTCGCGCACCACGAGCGCATCACACCGGATGCCGGCGCCGTTGTCGAGGTTCCGCGTGACGTCGAGTCGATGCGGGTCAGCGCGCCGCTCGACGCCGCCCGGTGGCGGATCGCGCTGCGAGATGCGTTGTCGCCGTTGCTCGTCGAGGGAGACGCGCGTCGGTCGGTCCGGTTCCTGCGGTCGGGACACTATGTGTTCGGACCGGCCGGTTCGGGGGCGCGGTGACTGAAGTGGCGGGTCCGCTGGAGCTGGCCCCGGAAGACTGGCACGGATACCCGCACACGCTCGCCGACGTGTTGCCGGCGGTGGCGGGTGCACTCGGGGTCGCATCCGAGGGTGCGGGACCCGTTGTCCCGCCGAGCGACTCGGTGGTTCTGCTGCTCATCGACGGCCTGGGCGCGACCCTGCTGGACGACTACGCCGAACACGCCCCGACGCTCAAGGAACTGACCTCGACCACGCTGCGGGCCGGGTTTCCGGCGACCACCGCGACCAGCATCCTGAGCCTGACGGGCGGCACGTCGTGCGGAGTGCACGGAATCATCGGGTACAGCTTCCGCCCGGGTGACGAATGCCGGACCCGCGGGTCACGACGAGTGCTCAACTCGCTGCGCTGGACCCTCGACGACGCCTCCGGACCGTCGGCGTTGATGACCTACCCCCCGGCCCTCGTCCGCACCGAGCGAGGAAGTCTCGAAGAGCTTGCCGCAGAGGGTGTCCGGGTCACCTATGTGATGCCCGGCGAGTTCCGCGGAACCGGTCTCACGATGGCGGCCTTCCGCGCGTCGGGACAGTTCCTGCCCGCCGTGACGCCCGACGGCATCCGCGACGCCGTGCTGACCACCCTGCGGCGCCGGAGTCGGCATCGGCGTTTCGTGTACGCCTACTACAGCGAGCTCGACATGGCGGGCCACATCCACGGCCCGGGGTCGGCGGAGTGGCTGGAGAAGCTGCGCATCGTCGACCGGTTGGTTGCCGACCTCGCCTCCGGACTGGGCGATGGCGCAACCCTTCTCGTCACCGGTGACCACGGGATGATCACCGCCGACCGGGCGATCGACATCGACACCGCCCCCGCCCTGCTCGACGGCGTCGACGCGGTGGCCGGCGAGGCACGGGTCCGACACGTCTACGCGACACCGGGATCGGCCGATGACGTGCTGAGCGGCTGGGCGTCGTACCTCGGCGACGCCGCACACGTGGTCTCGCGCGAGCAGACCATCGACGAAGAGTGGTTCGGACCGATCGTCAGTGACGCTGTGGCACAACGCATCGGCGACGTCGTCGCGGTGGCCCGCGGCGCCACCACCCTCACCCGCAGCAAGCGCGAGACGATGGAATCGATGATGCTCGGCCACCACGGCGCCTGGACCACCGCAGAACAACTCGTACCGCTCATCGTGGCCCGGGCTGCGTCCTGATCCGAGAGAAGCGGATAACCCCCTGCTCCGCCCTGAGGTGCCAGGAGCGTAAGCCGCCGGGTCGAGCAAGCGACGAAGGAGCGCGTCGAGGTCGACGAGACACGAGGGGCCCGGTGACACCTATTGCTACACCCTTCGTGGCTCGATTCGCTCGCACCTCAGGAGCATGGAGTTCAGACGCTCACCAGTGTTCTTACGAAGTCCACGACGGCCGCCAGGCCGCAGATACTGAGGAGCCCGCCCGTAGAAGACGGTTGACGACCCAGCGCGCCACCCTGCGGAGACGACTCTGAAAGTTCCTCCCCCTCAGGATGATCGAAGGGCATATCGCCCTTCGAACGCACTCAGGTGGACGAGTTGTCGGCTACACTCTCGCGCGCGCCCGAAGTCGACTGTCAAGCGCGAGATTTTGTGATCGGCGGCCCCTGCTCAACGGGAACCAGCTCAAACACCTCAGACTCAGTCGGTCGAAGGCGCGCCAGAACTAGAGAGCTGTGTGACTGAAGTACACCACTGTTGACGATCTGCGCACAGTCAACGCGAATAGGCGCTCAGTCGACGACAATTGCTGCACAGTAGATGAATTCGAGCTTCTCGCCTGTGGAGAAACCTCGAAATCGAACGCAT
>NZ_JAUZVK010000023.1:0-55446 GCF_031844505.1 Gordonia sp. AC31 | reverse complement strand
AGTCCCGCAGCCGCAGAATGTCGCCGGTCATCGACGACCAGGTCGTGGTCTCCTGCAGGGTCTTTCGGCCCGGACTAGCCGCTCGGACACAGACTTTCACATCCTTTTTGGAGACATCCATCCCGGCGCATCGGGCATGCAGCACTTCCATCTCGGTCTCCTTTTCGAGTCCTCGAAAAGTGGGCTGCGGACGGGGCGAACAAAATGCAGGAGTCTAATCCGCGTGCTCGTAGCAACAATCCACGATTCCCGTGGCAGGCCCCGCGCCTCACACTGAGGTACTGGCTCTTCGGCACAAGGGAGGAATTCAAGGTCACCGCATCCCACCCCTCCACTATCAACCCCCCACGCGCCGGTGACCAGCACGAACTCTTCGACCCCCACGACGGCCGCCAGGCCGCAGATACTGAGGTGCGACGAGCGATAGCGCCGCCACCCCCCGCTCCCTGAGGTGCGAGGAGCGATAGCGACGAGCCACGAAGGGCCTGGTGAGGCACCTTGCGAGGCCCTTCGAGGCTCGCTTCGCTCGCACCTCAGGGGGCAGAAGGGTCACCGCTCGCACCTCAGGGAACAGAAGAGGTCACCGCTCGCACTTCAGGGAGCAGAAGGGTCACCGCTCGCACCTCAGGGGAGCACAGTCGAGAGGGGGTTAATCACTCCGGCACGTAGTTGAAGGTGTCCGGATCGGGACCGATGCGTTCGTCGCTGTTGAGGCGGTCGATCTGGGCGACCTCGTCGTCGGACAGTTCGAAGTCGAACAGTGCGAAGTTCTCCTCGACGCGCGAGCGGGTCACCGACTTCGGGAAGACGATGTCGCCGCGCTGGATGTGCCACCGCAGGGTGACCTGCGCGGGCGAGCGGTCCTTGGACTTGGCGATCTCGGTGATGACCGGGTCGTCGGCCACCTTGCCCTGCGCGATCGGGGACCATGCCTCGGTGGCGATACCGTGCTCGGAGTTGAACGCCCGCAACGGGTTCTGCGACAGATACGGGTGCACCTCGATTTGGTTCACCGCGGGTACGACGTCGGTCTCGTCGAAGAGACGCTGTAGATGCGCCTGCTGGAAGTTCGACACGCCGATCGCGCGCGCCTTGCCGTCGGCGTAGGCCTTCTCGAGCGCCTTCCAGGTCTGGACGTAATCGCCCACCTCCGGCAGTGGCCAGTGGATCAGGAAGAGGTCGATCTGCTCGACGCCGAGGTCGGCGAGGGTTCCGTCGAGCGCCTTCAGGGCGTCGTCGTAGTCGTGGAAGCCGTTGTTCAGCTTGCTGGTGATGAAGATGTCCTCGCGCGGAATGCCCGAATCGCGGACCGCTTCGCCGACGCCCTTCTCGTTGCCGTACATCTCCGCGGTGTCGATGTGGCGGTATCCGACCTCGAATGCGGTCAGAGTTGCTTCACGCGTGTCCTCCGGCGGAACCTGGAAGACTCCGAAACCCAACTGCGGGATGGTGATTCCGTTGTTCAGTGTGATGTTCGGGACTGCCATGAGCACTTGTCCTCTCTCTAGGGGTCGTCTACCTCTGCCCCGCACCCGCGCGGCGGGCGGTCTGGGGCCACGTTGTGGTTCAAGGCCACCGGCCCATCCGGGTATTCCCGGCCGGTCACGAACGGGTGCCGCCGGCGCCGAGCAACCGCTCGAGGAAATCCGGCGACAACGCTGCCGGCGCGGGACGGTCACCGGCACGAACACCGCGGGCGACGTCGTCGACGAGCCGGGTGAAGTCGTCGCCGCCATCCAGCGGGAACCGAACCATGCCCGACGCTGCGCACTGCGCCAGGACAGCCAGGGTCTGTGCACGTGCCTCGTCCGGCCGCCCGGCCGCGTCGAGACACATCGCCAGGAGTCGTCGCGCCCGCAGAATCGCTCGGTGGCGGCCGCTGCCGACCAACCTGTTCACCCACTCCTGCGCCCATCGACAGGCGACGTCAGGGGCTTCGGCGGACTCGCCGGCGTCGAGCATCAACCGGATCGCGGTCTCGGCATGGAGTTGCGCGACGATCGCCGCGATGCCGCGTGTCGGCACCTCGGCGTCGGCGTCGACACGCGCAGACACCCCTCGACGAGCCGGCAGGTGCCTCACCACCTGCTCGTTCTCGGCGACGGCACGCAGCCGCGGGGTGTCGAGCCGCTCGGCGATGTCCACGGCTTCGTCGAGGTAGGACCCCGCGACCGCCCGGTCACCGTGGCACAACGCCACGCGCGCCCCGACGAGATGCCGAGCCTCGATCATGTCGACGACGCCTTCGGCGGCCCCGATGAAGAAGCTCTCGTCGAGCAGCCGTTCGGCTTCGTACAGATCACCGCGCTCGTACCGGACCGCCGCGAGAAGGGCGCTGGCGAGTTGCGCACCCTGCGACTGGGTCGACGAACCCTGTTCGCGCGACAACCGCAGTCCCGTACGGAAGCATGCTTCGGCACGATCGAGGTCGAGCTGTTCGACGTAGGCGAGCCCGTCGAGTCCGTAGCCGTACATGACCGCGTACGGACCGGTGTTGCGTCGGTGTGCCGGGATCGCGCGTTGTTGCCAGCGGTGAGCCTCGTCGAAGTCGAATCGCAAGGTGGCGCCGAGGGTCCCGACATTGTGGATGGCCGACACGAGGAACGGCGGCAACCCGTCGAGGTCGTCGGCCAGGCGCGCCACCAGTTCGTCGAGCCCGTCGAGCCGGTCGGAGATGGCGCGCACGCACGCCTCGGCGATGTCGGCCTCACGGCGAATTCCCAGGGCAGCATCTGACCTCGCCAGTCGCTCGAGTGCGACCCGCGCCCGTTCGAGGGAGGCTTCGGCGAGCGCGGCGCGGTGCAGGAGGAGGTTCGCCCACGCGAGTTGCATCTGCAGGATCGGGTTGGCCGCCACCGTCACAGGCGGCAACTTCTCCATCAATGTGATCAGGGTGGTCATTCGCGAGTGTTCGATGAGTGACCGGCCGTCGGTCTCGACGAGTTCGATGGCACGGTCCGCATCACCGGCGGCGAGCGCATGGTCGACAGCCTCGGTCAGCATTCCGTGCCCCGCGAACCACTCCGACGCCCTGCGGTGCAGTTGCGGAATGAGTTGCGGTTCATCGCGTTCCAGCCTGCGCCGGAGAAACTTGGCGAACAGGGAGTGGAATCGGAACCACTGTCCGGCCTGATCGACCCGGGTGAGGAACAGGTCACGGAGCTCGATCTCCTCGAGCATGGCCTGTCCTCGCTCCTCGCCGCTCAGCGTGGTCGCGAGATCGGCGCAGATCCGTTCCGGCAGCGAGACGGTGAGCAGGAAGTGCAGGACCTCCGGTTCCAGCACGCCCAGGACGTTCTCGGCGAGGAAGTCACCGATGGCATGGTGCCGGCCGGAGATGTCACCGATCAGCTCGCCGGGACGCCCGGATCGGCGCAGCGACACACACGCCAGTTGCAGCGCCGCGACCCAACCGTCGGTCGATGACCACAGTTCGGCGACCTCGTCGCCCCGCAGGTCCAGACCGGCGACATCAAGGAGGAACCGCCCGGCTTCCGCCTCGTCGAAACACAGTGCTTCCATGTCGATCTCGATGATCTCGTCGTGGACGTGCAGGCGACTGACCGGGAGGCCCCTCCGGGTGCGGCTGGTCACGATCACCTGCAGGTGATGACAACCGTGTTCGAGTAGATAGTCCATCACTCCGATGACCGCCGGGTCCGTCACCCGGTGCCAGTCGTCGACGATGAGCGCGATGCGCCGGCCGTGCTCGTGAACCTCGTTGATCAGCGATGTCAGCACGTACTCCTCGGCACGATCGCCGTGTTCCTCGACCGCCGCCGCGAGGTCGCCGACGGCGTCCGGGGCCGCCCGGCGCAGTGCCTCGACGAGGTCGGCGAGAAACCGTGCGACGTCGTTGTCGGTGTCGTCGACCGTCAGCCACGCCACCGGCACGCCGTCGACGGCGAGTTCCTCGGCCCACTGCGCCGCGACCGTGGTCTTTCCGTAGCCGGTGGGTGCGTGGATGAGCGTGAGACGGCGCAGCTTCCCGTCGCGCAGTGTCTTCAGGAGTCGGGCCCTGGTGACCTGTGCCCGAGGCCGGACGGGTGGGCGGAATTTCGTCGACGGCATGGGCAGCGTCATCGTCGTCCGCCGCCGCGGCGTCGTCGTCGTCGTCGTCGAGGTAGCAGGTACCGTGGCCCCGTCTGGCAGCGCCATCCCGTCGAGTGGCACCCCGAGCCGCCGCTGCGCGTTCCGCAGTTCCTCGCCCAGCTCTGCCGCCGACCCGGGGCGGTCGGCGGGTTCGCGCGCCATCGCATGTTCGATGCAGCCGGACACCTCCGCGGGGAATCCGGCCGACGTGAGATCGGGGACTCCTTCGCTCGCGACGCGGAGGAAGTGCGCGACCACTTGCTCCCCGCTGCGCCTCTCGAACGCCGCGTGGCCGGTCAGCGCACAGAACAGAGTCGCGCCCAGCCCATAGACGTCGGAGGTCACTGATGGCGTCGCACCGGCGAGGAGTTCGGGCGCGGTGAAGGCGGGCGAACCGGTGACCAGATCGGCGTCGGTCTCGAAGCCGCCGGAGATACGGGCGATGCCGAAGTCGGTCAACTGGGGTTCGCCGTATTCGGTGAGCAGGATGTTCCCCGGCTTGATGTCGCGGTGCAGGGTGCCCGCCCGGTGGGCCGTCTCGAGCGCACCGGCCACCTTGATGCCGAGCCGGAGCACGTCGCGCCAGTCGAGCGGACCGTCCCTGCGGATGCGCAGATCCAACGATGCGTGGGGGTGGTATTGCATCACGATGAACGGAAAGCCCTCGGGCGTGGACCCGACCTCGAGGATGTTGACGATGTTCGGGTGCCCGGAGAGTCGTCCCATCGCACGCTGCTCACGCACGAACCGCTCGAGGTTCTGCGCGTCGAGGTGGTCGGTCAGCACCTTGACCGCGACATCGCGGTCCAATGCGGGCTGGCGGCAGCGATATACGGCACCGTAGCCACCACGACCGATCTCGACCGGATCGGCGAAACCTGCTTCCACCAGTTCACCGGCGACGTCGCGGACGGCATCGCGTTGTGTGGTCAGCGGATCGTTCTCGGCCATGACGTGCCTCGATCGCAGGTCGATCGCGTGGTGCCCTGTCCAGCCTACTCACGCAGACCCCGAACACCCGGGTTTCGTTCTCGAACGGGGTACCCGCGCAGCGGACCGCCCACAACGATTGCGCCCTGCGTTTCCCAACGGTCCTCATCTGTGACAGAGTTGACGGGCGGCCATCGGTCTTGGTGGTTGCGCACACTGAAGAAAGAAGTACAGCAGTATGGCACAGGGAACCGTCAAGTGGTTCAACGGCGAAAAGGGCTTCGGCTTCATCGCTCCCGACGACCAGGGCGCAGATGTCTTCGTCCACTACTCCTCGATCCAAGGTAGCGGCTTCCGCAACCTCGAAGAGAACCAGCGCGTCGAATTCGACGTCGAGCAGGGCGCCAAGGGCCCCCAGGCTACCAACGTCAGCGCGCTCTGAGCTCCTGACTTGCGCGAAACGCCCCGGACGGCCACTCGGTCGGATGGGGCGTTTCGTCGTCTCCGGACCGAACATCATCTGGCCGGACCGGTTACACACGAAAGTCCTCGCGGCGCGTCGGTCGTCCTGACGAAAACCACCCCCCCTCGGCGTAGTCCACGTCACAATTAGGCGGGGCCGGACCCCAGAGACGTGAGGGTGATGCAGGTGACCGATCCGGTGGTGGTGCTGACCAAAGCCCGTACGTCGTGCGAGATGCGGGCGGTACGCGAGTGGACGGCGGCGAACTATCCGGACGCGACGATCTCCCGATCGGCGGAGATCGACTTCGACGGCATGGCGCCGGAGACGTTGCTCGTGCCTGTCCGGGCGGTCTGGCTCCCGGCGGTCCGGCAAGGTGAGCGGCGGGTCACGCTGGGCGACGTCCTGGTGCTGTCCAATCCCCGGCGGCCGCTCGGAGCGGTCCAGCCGCTGATCCGGAAGAGACGTCCGGACAGTCTCCGCGTCGTTGCCGGTGCACCCGCCACGATCGAGGAACTACGCACCCGGTATGCCCATCACCAGGCGCAGGGTGCGCCGTTCGCCCAGTTCGTCCTGTTCCAGGCGTCGGTGTCGGCCGAGCGAGCCGAACGCCAGATCGTCGGTGATCGCTACAAGGTCCCCCGGCTGGTCGCCGAGCAGATCAGCAGTTCGTCGCGATTCCAGACGTCCGCGGCCAAACTCGCAGCCGAACTGGGTCGGCCCACCGATGCGGTGGTCGCCGAGGCCACCGACAAACTCTCGACCTTCGTCGCCACCCAGAGCCGGCTCATGGACGACGTGTTCTCGGCGACCTTCAACCGACTGCACGAGCGGGCCTGGAACGTCACCGTCGACGTCGAGAACCTCAACACCTTGCGCACCCTCAACAGGTCCACCGGCCTGATCTTCCTGCCCTCCCACCGGTCCTATGTCGATCCGCTGGTCCTGGCGAAAGTGCTGCGCAACAACGACTTCCCACCCAACCTCGTGCTCGGCGGGAACAATCTCTCGTTCTGGCCGGTGGGCCCGGTGGCCCGCCGCGCCGGCATGATCTTCATCCGACGCAAGTTCGGCGCGGACCCGGTCTACAAGTTCGCGATGCGCTCCTACCTCGCCTACATCGTCGAGAAGCGCTTCAACCTGGAGTGGTACATCGAGGGCGGTCGCAGCCGGACCGGCAAGCTCCGGAAGCCCAAACTGGGACTGCTCACCTACGTCGTCGACGCGGTGGGGCAGCTCGACGAGGCCGACGTGACGATCGTGCCGACCTCGATCGTGTACGACCAGCTCCAGGAGATCGGCGCGATGGCGGCCGAGGACGCCGGTGGCACGAAGAAGCCCGAGGGCGTCGGGTGGTTGTTGCGCTACGCGAAGGCGCAGCGCGCCTACCTGGGCGAGGCCCGGGTGCGATTCGGGACCCCCATCTCGCTGCGGACCGCTCTCGCCGACGCCGGCGAGGGCCGCGCGCGACTGGAGAAGGTCGCGTTCCGGGTGATGGACGAGATCAATTCCGCCACCCCGATCTCGGCGACCTCGCTGGCCGGTTTCGCCCTCCTCGGCGCGCACGACAGGGCGTATACGCTCGCGGAGATCGAGGCCATCCTGGCTCCCCTGCTCGACTACATCCGCCGGCGCGAGCTACCCGGCCCGGACCCAGCCCTGTGCCGCGGGGTCGGGCTGACCCAGACTCTCCGGGTCCTCGCCGGCAACGGCGTGGTGAGCTGCTTCGACGGCGGTTCCGAACCGGTGTGGTCCATCGTGCCGGACAACCACGCGGTCGCGGCCTACTACCGCAACGGGGCGCTCCATCACTTCGTCGACCGCGCGATCGTCGAGGTCGCCATGCTCGCCGTGGCCGACGGTGACGTCCGGGCCGACGACATCCCGCCGGACGAACACCCCGTCGGATACGACGAGACGGCCGACGGTCCGCTCGCCGACGAGGGGCTGCTCGCGGCGTCGCAACGGGAGGCCCTGCGAATCCGCGATCTGCTCAAGTTCGAGTTCTTCTTCCCGGCCAAGACCGAGTTCCTGCACCGACTCGGTCTCGAACTCGATCTGCTGGCCCCGGGCTGGCGTGCCGTGACGCCGACGCAGGAGTGGACCTACGAGATACTGCACGGCCATACCGGCGGACTCCTCGCCCGACGCACCCTGCAGCCGTTCTTCGACGCCCAACTGGTCTTCGCGACCAAACTCGTGGAACTCGGCACCGCATCGCGCGACAAGGAGGACCTGATCGTCGAATGCCTCGGTCTGGGACGCCAGCTGTCCCTGCAAGGTGTTGTGCGCAGCAAGGACTCGGTTTCCAAAGACCTCTACGACGGCTGTTATCAGCTCGCCGACAACCGCCACCTGATCCACGGCGAGGAGGTCGCGGACCTCGCGACCGCCCGCCGGGACTGGCTCGACGAGGTCGAATCGATGCGCGAGCGGCTGGCCCGGATCGCGTCGATCGAGGATCTCCAGCCTGCCGTGGGCGGAGCCGACACCATGGACACTATCTGGTCGGAGGGGACACGATGAGTGCCTTCACCGACCGGATGCGGGCCATCCGGTCGGCACCCACCGGTAAGAAGGTCGCCGCGCTGTTCGACTACGACGGCACCCTGATCGAGGGCTTCTCCGCCGCCGCCATCATGCGAGCACGCTTGCGCAGCATGGAATTCGGTTTCGGCGAACTCGCCGACTTCCTGCTCATCGGATTGCGCGGCGTCGTGTCCGAACAGGATTACGCGGAAGTGCTCGACGCCACGCGTCCCACGTTCGCCGGCAAGACCTACGCCGAGCTGATCGAGTTCGGCGAACACCTCTTCAAATACGAGACGGCGGCCAAGCTGCGGCCGCAGATGTGGCAGATCCTGCGCGCGCATCGGGAGATGGGACACACCGTCGTCATCGCGTCGTCGGCGACCCGATTCCAGATCGAACCCATCGCGCGGGAGATCGAGGCCGACTTCGCACTCGCCACCGATGTCGAGGTCGTCGACGGGGTGGTCACCGGCAACATCCGGGGACGCCCGCTCTGGGGTCCGGGAAAAGCCGCTGCGGTACGCACCCTCGCCCGTGAGCACGGCATCGACCTCGACGCCTCCTTCGCCTACAGCGACGGCAACGAGGACATCCCGTACCTGGAGTCGGTGGGCAACCCGGCGGCGGTCTCCCCGCGCCGAATACTGCGGGCGGAGGCCGAATCCCGCGGCTGGCCGATCATCGACCTGAAGAACCCCACGTACAACCGGCTCGGGATGCTGGCCCGAACCGGCGCCTTCTACGGTTCGTTTCTCGCCTCCGCCGCGGTGGGCGTCACCACCGGGCTCGTTCGACGCGATCCCGCCGCACTCGTCGAGGCCCTGCCGACCGGTACCGACGTCGGGCTGTCACTCGCCGGGATCCACGTGCAGGTCCTCGACGGAGGCGAGTACCTCACGTCGGCGCGGCCGTGCGTGTTCCTGTTCAACCACCAGTCGAAACTCGACCTGCCGGTGATGATCAACCTCGTGCGGTCCGAGGCCACGGGGGTGGCCAAGAAGGAGGTGCAACGGGTTCCGGTGGTCGGGCCGATCCTGCAGCAGGCCGGGTTGGTGTTCATCGATCGCGCCGACCCGGGCCGCGCGATCGAACAGCTGGCGCCGGCCGTCACAGCTCTGCGGGACGAGGGAATGTCGCTCGTGGTCGCGCCCGAGGGCACCCGGTCGCCCACACCACGTGTGGGCAGGTTCAAGAAGGGTCCGTTCCACATCGCGATGCAGGCGGGTGTCCCCGTCGTACCGGTGGTCCTGCGTAACACCGGCGAGTTGATGTGGCGCGGTGCGCAACTCATCCGACCGGGGACCGTCGAGGTGATGGTGCTGCCGCCGGTGGACACCAGCGACTGGTCGCCCGACGAGATCGGCGACCGCGCCGAGGAGGTCCGGCAGATGTACATCAGCGCCCTGGCCGACTGGCCGCTTGACTTCTTCGCCGACGACGACGCCCGGCCACCGGTCGAGGTACCGGAAGAGAGGCAAGTGTGAGCGAGGAACCGGACCTGACCGACGGGGTGGACCGACCGCTCGACTGGGCCAACGAGCCCCACATGAGCTCGGTGGACACCATCATGTGGCGAGGCGACACCGATCGCCGGATGCGCGGGACCATCTGCATGCTCGAGGTGTACGACTGCGCCCCGGACTGGGACCGGCTCGTGGCTGCCCACGAATGGGGAAGCCGAATGGCCCCGCGATTCCGGCAGCGCGTCGTCGACTCCCCGTTCGGCATGGGAACGCCCAGCTGGGCAGTCGACCCGGACTTCGACCTGCACTACCATCTGCGCCGAATCCGTCTGGGCGGCAACGGCAGCATGCGTGAGCTGCTCGTCACGTGCGAGCAGCTCGCGATGACCGCGCTCGATGCCGCACGGCCGCCGTGGGAGGGCACGCTGATCGAAGGGCTGCCGGACGGCAAGGCCGCATACTTCCTCAAAGCCCACCATGCGCTCACCGACGGCCTGGGCGCGATCATCGGACTCGCCCAGCTGCATTCGCCCACACGCGAACACAATCCGGGCAAACCCCAGCCGCCGAGTCCCGACCCGGTGAACATCACGCCCGTCGACCTGCTCCGCCGGCAGGTGGACGAGGAGATCCGGCGGATCCCGCATCGTGTCGACACGACCTTCCGCGGCGTCCGCGCGCTGGCACATCCCCGCCAGGCAGTGAGTTCCGTTCTCCGCTATGGTCGCTCGGTTCCACGCGTGGCGGGCCTGGTCAGTCCCCCGGGTTCCCCGTTGCTCGCGCACCGGAGCCTGTCGTGGCGTTTCAGTGCGTTCGAGGTCCCGTTCACCGACCTCAAGGCGACCGCGACGGCGACGCGGGCGTCGATCAACGACGTCTACCTCGCCGGGCTCATCGGCGGCTTCCGCCTCTATCACGAGAAGATGGGCACCCCGATCGAGACGATGCCGGTCGCGATCCCGATCTCGGTGCGGCGTCCGGAGGATCCGGCGGGTGGCAACCGGATCGCGGTGGGACGGCTCGCCGGACCGGTCGGGATCGCCGACCCCTTCGAGCGGGTCCTCACCATCCGCGAACAGGTCCGCGTCGCCCGGCACGAACCGGCCGTCGACATCTTCAACACCCTGGGCTCGGTGATGGCCTGGTTGCCCGGATCGGTGCTCATGCAGTTCAGCGGCACGACCAGCCAGAACGATCTGCAGGCCAGCAACGTGCCGGGCATTCCGTGGGACACCTACGTGGCCGGCGCCAAGGTCGAGCGGATGTTCCCGTTCGGCCCGCTGCCCGGCTGCGCGATGATGGCGACGATGATCACCCACAACGGAACGGCCTGTCTCGGAATCAATTCCGACGGCGCCGCGGTCACCGACCTCGAGTTGTTCGCCGACTGCCTCGTCGCCGGTTTCGGTGAGGTGCTGGCTCTCGCCGCCGACGACGACGTCGTGCCGGGGGTTCTGCGACGGGTGGTGTGAGGGAACTCGTGGCCCACGTTCTGTGCATTCGAACCAGTCCGAATGGTCAGAACCGAGTAGAATCGGCTCATGAGAACCCTGAGCAGCACAGAAGCCAAGGCGCGCCTCAACGCCGTGCTGGCTGAGATCGAGAGAACCGGGGAAGAGATCACTATCACCACGCATGGCCGACCCGTCGCAGTACTCAGGCCCGTGGCACCACCTCCGCGTCGATTCGGGCAGTTCCCGGCCATGGTTGTTCCCGACGACTTCGACGCACCGCTGTCCGCCGACGACCTCGAGCGCTGGGAGTCGGGTTCGTGACCGATGTCCTGCTGGACACCAACGCGGTCCTGTGGCTGGTCAGCGAACCGGACCGGCTGTCACCCACCACCTTGGACATCCTCGCGAATCCCGGCAACGCTCTCTACGTGTCGGCTGCGTCGGCCTGGGAAATCGCCATCAAGACGCGGCTGGGCAGACTCGACGGAGCGCCGCTCCTCGCCGCGTGGGAAGAAACCCTCTCGTCCATGTCAGCGACCGACCTCGCCATCGATTCCAGCGACGCGGTGACAGCAGGACAGCTCGCCTGGGAACATCGCGATCCCTTCGATCGCATGATCGTCGCTCAGGCCACCCGCCGAGGTCTGACCATCGCGACGAGCGATCAGGTCATCCAGACCGGCACGCTGACACCTGTCATCGACACTCGCCGGTGAGTCCTCGGTGTCAGTCCCCTCCCCTAGGGTGGAATTCATGGACTTTGATGCGTTCACCACTCTGTGGGAACGCCATCCCGCGTGGCGGCTCCTGCGCGCCCACCACTCCCCGCTCATCCTGACGTTTCTCGGGACATTCTTCGTCGAGGGCAACCGTGGTGCGAGTTCAGCTGGGGAACTGGCCACCGCTCTGGATGATCTGCTCTACGACCTGAACACCTCGCTACCCACCAACGACGGTTCGGTTCGATTCCCCAAAGAACCCCGCGCCTACCTCGAGGATTGGGCCGGCACCGAGGCTGGGTTCCTACGACGCTTCTACCCCTCCGGCGACGACGAGATCCATTACGAGGTGACGCCGGCTTTCGAGAAGGCGTACGCCTGGATCGTCTCTCTACAGGGCAGAGCGTTCGTCGGTACCGAGTCGCGACTGCACACCGTCGTCGAGCTTCTTCGGCAGATCGTGCACGGCACCGAGGTAGACCCCGAGGTTCGACTGGCAGAGCTGCGGCGGCGTCGCGCCGAGATCGATGCAGAAATCGCCGCCGCCGAGTGCGGCGAACTGACGTATCTGGATCAGACCGGGGTTCGAGACCGCTATCAGCAGGTGGCGTCGACCGCACGTGAACTGCTCGCCGACTTCCGAGAGGTAGAAGACAACTTCCGCCTTCTTGATCGCTCGGCCCGCGAGAAGATCGCGTCCTGGACCGGGCCCAAGGGCGAACTCCTCGCCGACCTGGTGGGCAGCCGATCCGAGATCGCCTCGTCCGATCAGGGTCGTAGCTTCGGGTCGTTCTACGAATTCTTGCTGTCCGATTCGCGCCAGACGGAACTGGCAGACTTGCTTGCGAAGGTGTCGTCGCTGGAGATGATCGACGTCGACGAGCGCATCCGCAGCATCCATCACGACTGGTCCGAGGCTGCCGACCGAACCCAGCGCATGGTCCGACAGATCTCTGAACAGCTACGCCGATTCCTCGACGATCAGGTCTGGCTGGAGAATCGCCGCGTACTCGACCTGGTCCGGTCCGTAGAGGCTAGCGCCCTCGAGATTCGTGGCAGGACACCAGATTTCGGGCTCACTGTGGATCAGACCGGTATCGAGATCGCGCTGCCGTTCGACAGGCCACTCTATCAACAACCCGCCTCTGCGACCGTCGAGAGTCGGGTCGAGGACGCGACCGAGAACCTGGACGCAGACCTGTTGTTCGCCCAGACGTTCGTCGACCAAGCCCGCCTGGCAGCCAACATCCGCAGCATCCTCCCGGAGAGATCGTCGGCACTGCTATCCGATGTGGTCACCATGTATCCGATAGAACAGGGTGCGGCCGAGATCGTCGGTTACCTCGCCCTCGACGATGACGATGTCAGCGTCGACATCGACGACACCGACGAGACCCTGCTCGAGTACGCCGACCCGAGTGACCCGAGCACGGTCAAACGTGCCCGGCTGCCGAGTGTCACTGTGAGGCGACGATGACCGACGACCACGCAATTTCGAGTGCCATAATCCGATTGATGCGGGGCGTGGTGTACCGCGAATCGGACGAGGACATCTGGGCCACACTCGAACGCTTGGGAGCCGGCGTACGCGATCACTTCACCACGATCGGCGTCGATGTCATCGTCGACGAGTCCGAGGGCTACGCCTATCTGCGCTCGCACCCGGAAGAGGAAGGCGAAGAGCCACTTCCGCGGTTGGTCCGCAGGCGGGCGCTGACCTACAACGTGAGCCTGCTGCTCGTGCTGCTACGCAAACGCCTGCTGGAGTTCGAGATCACCGGCGGTGAAGGACGACTCGTCCTGTCAACGGATCAGATCGTGGAGATGCTACAACTCTTCCAAGCCGAATCGACGAATGAGGCGCGCCTGGTCGAACAGGCCGATAACACCATCAAGAAGGCCGTCGAACTGGGCTTCCTGCGCCAGTTACGTGGGCAGACCGACCAGTGGGAGGTGCGTCGCATCATCAAGGCGTACGTGGATGCGCAAACACTGTCGGATTTCGCGGGCAAACTGCGCCAATACGCAGGAACCGCGGGCCCCGATGACTGACGGTCTGTTCTCAGCGGTCGAACTCGGGGGTGCCGGAGGCGCCGGGTTCCGATTGCAGCACGTCGAGGTGTTGAACTGGGGCACCTTCGACCGACAGGTGTGGCGGCTCACCCCCGACACAGACACCGCACTACTCACCGGCGACATCGGGTCGGGCAAGTCGACGCTGGTGGATGCGGTGACCACACTGCTGATGCCCGCACACAAGATCGCTTACAACAGGGCCGCGGGAGCTGAGGCCAAGGAACGCACGCTTCGCTCCTACGTCGAAGGCCACTACAAGTCCGAACGACAGGAAGCAACCGGCCGCTCTCGCGCCAAAGGCCTTCGGCAGGAGCGCAATACATACTCGGTCATCCTGGGCGTCTTCAGCAATCGGGGATATGACGAGACGGTCACCCTGGCGCAGGTTTTCCAGCAGCGCGACACCGCCGGACAGCCCTACCGGTTCTACGTCACCGCAACCAAACAACTCGCCATCACGACGGACTTCGCCGATTTCGGTTCAGATTTGCGCGACCTTCGTAAACGCCTACGGTCCGGCGGGGCCGAAGTGGTCGACGAGTTCCCGAAGTACTCCACTTCGCTGCGCCGATTGCTAGGCATCCGATCAGAGCAGGCGTTGGAGCTACTACATCAGACCGTGTCGATGAAGTCCGTGGGCAATCTGAACGATTTCGTGCGCAACCACATGCTCGAGCCGAGCGACGCCGGCGAACGTGTCCGCGACATCATCGACCATTTCGACAATCTCACGAAGTCGTACGACGCGGTCAAACGCGCCCGCGAACTGCTCGAGGCGCTGGATCCCATCGTGGTCGCCACAGAGAAGTACGATGCCGCACTTGCCGAGCGCGAGGCTCTCGACGTACAGCGTGCGGCCATACGCCTGTTCATAGCCGAGAATCGCTCGCGCCTGCTGGCAGACGACATCGCCACCTATACGAGCCAGGGCGAGCAGCTCCTCCGCAACCAGGATGCGGCCAGAGGACGGCTACGCGAGTTGGCCCGCGAACGCGAGTCTCTGATCGAGGAGCGGGCAAGAGCCGGCGGCGATCGAGTCGGCGAACTCGAGCGACTCGCCGCCGTTGCCCGTGACGACGTGGAGAAGCGCCGTCACGGACGATCCCTCTTCGACGCCACCGTCACGGCTGCAGGCTTCGCCCCCGTCACAACGGTTGAGCAGTTCACTGATCTTCACGGCTTCATCGCCCGCGAGCGCCCACTACTCGTCGAGGCGAAGAGATCGCTCGATGCTGCGAGCGCCGACGCCATCGGCCGAGAGAAAGAAGCGGCCCGACGTCAGGAGACCATCCGGACCGAGCTCGACGACCTGCAGAAACGCACCAGCAACCTGCCACCCGACCAGGTCCAGATACGCGAACAGCTGGCCACCGACACCGGCCTGACACCTGCCGACCTGCCCTACGCGGGTGAACTGATCGACGTCGTCGAAGAACACAGCGAGTGGCGTGGCGCTGCCGAACGTGTCTTGCGTGGCTTCGCACTGTCGCTACTGGTACCGCAGCAGCACTACGATGCCGTGACGAACTGGGTCAACTCCCGCCGACTCACGTTCCACAATCACGGCGGCCGGACTGTCGGTGCCCGGCTCGTGTACGAACGAGTGCCGATCCGTCGAGTTCCCCTGCAGAGAAATGACTCTGATCTACCGATTCTCGCTGACTGCCTCGAGATCAAGAGCGGGCCGTTCGAGGGCTATCTGCGCGACGAACTCCTCCGGCGCGCCGAACATCAGCGGGCCGCCACCATCGAGGAGTTCCGCGCTGCCAAGCGCGCCGTCACCCGCGAAGGTCAGGTGCGGTCCGGTGGCCGTCACGAGAAGGACGACCGACACCGGGTCGACGACCCACGCCGATGGGTGCTCGGATGGGCCAATGAGCGCAAGATCGCGGTCCTACGAGAGGATCTCGACGAGTCCGACCGCGAGCGCGTGTCTGCTTCGGCGGAGGTGGTGGCGCTGTCGGAGGAACGCGACGCCACCCAGAATCGCAGCGAGTCCCTGGCGCGGCTGGAAGGATTCCATTCCTGGGCCGAGCTCGACATCGAGGAAGCACAACGACGCGCGCCACCCACGAGGCCGAGCGCGCCCGGCTCGAATCGGGGTCCTCACGCCTTCGCGAGATCACCACGGCGCTGGAGCAGAACGCCGCGCTCGCGGATTCCACGGCTGCCGCGATCGACGACCTCACCGGCAAGCTCGCAACCACCGCCGCCGCGAGTCATCGGGCCGAGCAGGACAAGAAGAGCGACGACGAGTTCGTCGCGGACCACCCGGAGGCTGAACTCGACGCCGCACGAGCATGCTACGACGCTCTGGAACGTCGGCTGGACGGCGGTGTTCCGGCAAGGGCAGCAGACTGCACCACAGCTCAAACGACACTGACCGCGACGCTTCATCAACGGATCGAGCGCCTCACCCGCGAGCTCGGCGGCTTCGGACAGCGCCTGGCGCAGCACATGACCGAGGTTCTCCGCCGGTGGCCGGACCTGCGATCGGACATGGATGCCGACGTCGATGCCAGGGCGGATTTCGTGGCCCTCCGCGAACGGGTCGCGACCGACGATCTGCCGCGCTTCGAGTTCGAGTTCAAAGAACAGCTGAACAAGAACGCCATTCAAGAACTCGCCGGCTTCAACAACTGGCTCAACCGGCAGGCCGCATCCATCGACGAACGCGTGCGACGGATCAACGAAGCGCTGGGCGCCGTGCCCTACAACCCCGGTCGGTATATCCGGTTGGAGCGCGAGTCAACCACGAATCAGGATGTGGCACAGTTCCGCTCCGACCTGCGGAACCTGACGAGCGACAGTCTCGCAGTAGACGGCGATCAGTATTCGGAGCAGCGTTTCCTCGACGTCAAACGCATCATCGAGCGTTTCCGCGGACGGGACAATCACGCCGACCTCGACAAGAATTGGACGCGGCGTGTCACCGATGTGCGCAACTGGTTCGTGTTCTCCGCATCCGAACGCGATGTCGAGACGGACGTGGAGTGGGAACACTACAGCGATTCCGACGGCAAGTCAGGTGGGCAAAAAGAAAAGCTCGCCTATACGATCCTGGCCGCGTCCCTTGCCTACCAGTTCGGACTCGAGTGGGGTGTGAAGAAGTCGCGCGACTTCCGGTTCGCCGTCATCGATGAGGCATTCGGGCGCGGCTCTGACCTGTCGACCCGTTATGCGCTGGACCTGTTCGCCAAATTGGGTCTGCAGCTCCTGATCGTCACCCCTTTGCAGAAGGTGCACGTCATCGAGCCCTACGTGAAGGCGATCGGATTCGTCGACAATCCGACGGGCACTTTTTCACGCCTGCAGACGATGACGATTGAGGAATACCGGTCACGCCGTGACGGGCGTCTGCGGTGACCGATCGTTGGACCACCCCGGCCGACATCGCCATCAAAGCCAGACGCCGCTGGGACGACGGGACGCTGCTCCGGACGTTTGCGAACCGAGAACCATTCGAGCCCATCGAGATTCCGCTGCGCGGGCCCACCGCGTCGCAGATAGGAGCAGATCTCGGCGCCGCTCGCGACTGGGTCACGGCGTTGGACGGCGGACGTCGTGGCGACACCAGGTACTCCCTGGTCTGGCAAACAATCGGCGGCCGGCACGTCGGGCGTAACACGCTTCCACGACGGGCGATCATCTCCACCTATGAGCAGGCGTGGGCACTTCTGAACGTGAAGGCAGCGGTACAGCAGTTCGAGAGGCTGCTCGAGCTCGCCGCCGACGATCCCGCGGTCCACGCGTGGCTGTTCCAGAACCCGTTTCGCGCAATAGATCTGGCATCGGAGTTTCCTCGACTGATCGACGCGCACCGATGGCTCGACACGCATCGGGACTCCCGACGCTTCCTGCGTGAGATCAGCGCACCTGGGGTCGACACCAAGTTCACCGAAAGGCACCGGGGAGTCTTGGCGTCGATACTCGGAGTGTCGTCGACGGCGTCCGGTTTCGTGACCGGGCTGGGTTTGCAGACGAAACCAGAGTTCGTGAGACTGCGACCGTCACCGTCGCTGGGACTTCTCGAGCACGTTTCGGAGGTGAGCCTCCGAGCTGACGAGCTCACCCGGATCGACTTGCGTCCCTCGCGCGTCCTGGTCATCGAGAACGAGATCACCTATCTCAGCGTCGATGTTCCAGCCCACGGAGCCGTGTTCTGGGGCAAGGGATTCGAGATCGACAGAATCGGGCGCCTTCCCTGGCTGACTGACGTGCCTGTTCAATACTGGGGTGACCTCGACACACACGGCTTCGCGATTCTCGACCGGCTACGTGCCTGGCTTCCGCAGACCGAATCGATCTTGATGGATCGCGAAACATTGTTCGCGCATCGCGATCGATGGGTTACCGAGCCGAGCCCCACCACAGCCGCACTCCGCCACCTCTCACCCGCAGAACACGACCTGTACGCCGACCTCGCGGACGACTCGCTCGGTGAGCGGGTTCGGCTCGAGCAAGAACGCATCGACTGGGCGTGGGCTCTGGAGCACCTCGAAAGGTAGACGTGTGCCGACGATCAGATCTGCCACTGCACCGGCTGGGAGATGATGTCGCGGAGCCGTCGGCGGTAGTACCGGGCGGACTCCTGGTTGAAGACGTCCATCGCGGCCGCGGTCGCCTCGACATCGCGAGCGCGCATGGCGTCGAGGATGTCCTGCTGGAGTTCGAAGGCCGCGAGCCGCGTCGCGATGGGATGCTCGACGGGTTCGGCGTCGCGAACGAGCAGCCACAGCGTCTCCATCACCACCCGCAGTGCGGGATTGCCCGCCGCCTCGTACACCCCGCGCTGGAACGCGGCGTTGTTCTCCTGGAAGTTGGCGTGGTCCTCGGGATGGTCGCGCATCCGGTCCAGTGCCCGCTGCATCGACTCGATCTGCTCGTCGGTGACGTTCTGTGCCGCGGCCCGCGCGACCATCGGTTCGAGCATCAACCGGACGTCGATGACATCACTGATGTTCGCGCCGTTGATCTGGAGGAACAGCTTCATGATGTTGCCGAGCGAATCGAGTTCGGGCCGTTTGGCTATGGGCCCACCGCCGATGCCCGCCTTGATCGTCACGAGGTCTCGGCTCTCGAGGAGCCGCAGCGCCTCGCGCACCGTCGTGCGTGCCACGCCGAACTCGCTGACCATCTCCTTCTCGGTCGGCAGGCGCTGACCCTCGACGATGCCACCGCCGAGGATCTGGTCGGCCACCATGTTGGCCACCCGCGCGGACATCTTCTGTCCGCGCGGCTGCCGGGTGGCGGGCTCGTCGGCGACGGTCATGTGACTCCCGTGGTCGGCTGATCGGTCGGTGCCGACACCTTACCCGCCCGGACCTGCCCTCCAATTCGGATCGGGGTGGCAATGGTCGTCCCCGAACGATCGGCGCGGCGGCGAGACGACCCATCGTCGTAACTGTGTACATATTTTGCTCGCTCGATTACCGTGAGTCCCGTTCCGTTCGTTCGCGCCGGGGCCCCGACCGCCCGTCGGCGCAGTCCACGACAGATAGGCACCCATGCAGACCACTTCCCCGGCCTCCGGGAACCTCTCCGTCACCGTGCACCAGCCCGGTATCGCACTCGTCGAGCTCTCGCGGGGCAAGGTCAACGCCATCGACGGGCAGATGTACGAGGACATCGCGGCGACGTTCGACGCGCTGTCCGACGATCAGGACGTGCGCGTGATCGTGCTGACCGGTCAGGGCCGCATCTTCAGCGCGGGCAACGACATCAACGAGTTCCGGACGATGTCCACCGTCAGCGGCGACATCGCGATGCGGCGGGCCCGGCGGGCGCTGTTCAGCGTGCGCGAGTGTCACCTCCCCGTGGTGTCCGCGGTGAACGGCCCGGCCCTGGGAAGCGGGTTCGGACTCGTCGCGCTCTCCGACCTCGTGGTCGCGTCCGAACGCGCCACCTTCGGACTGCCCGAGATGAACGTCGGGGTCCTCGGCGGTGGTCGCTTCACCGCCCGCATGTTGCCCCAGCAGGCGATGCGCCGCATGTTCCTCACCGCCGAACCGGTCGACGCGTCGACCCTGGAGCGGTGGGGAGCACCGATCGAGGTCGTCGCCCACGACGATCTCCTGGAGATCGCGACCGCCCGCGCGCGCTCGATCGCGGAGAAGAGCAGGCACGCCATCGTGCTCGCCAAACAATCCCTGAACGGCTGCGAAGATCTCGACATCCGTCGCGGTTACGAGCTCGAGCAGTCCTTCACCGTGCGACTGTCCGAACACCCCGACTCCAAGACCGCGGTGGAGGCCCAGGTCGCCGACCTCGCACGCAAGTGACGACGTCGGGTCCGCGCCATCGGGACGCGGACCCGACGCACCGCGTCAGTCCGTCGCGATGGTCAGCAGGAGATCCCCGCCGTCGACCTCGGTCGATCCCGACACCGCGACACGCTGCACGATCCCGGTGACCGGCGCGGAGATCGAGGCTTCCATCTTCATCGCCTCGATCGTGCCGATCGGTTCACCCCGGCGGAGTTCGTCGCCCTCCTTCACCGACAGCGTCACCACACCGGCGAACGGTGCGGCGAGTTGCCCCGGGAGGGCGGGGTCGGCCTTCTCCGCGGTGCGTGTCGTCGACTCGACCGAGCGGTCGCGCACCCGAACCGGCCGCAGTTGCCCGTTGAGGATGCAGAGCACGTTGCGCATCCCGGACTCGTCCGGGTCGGAGATAGCCTCGAGCCCGATGAGCAGTTCGACGCCCTTCTCCAGCTCCACGCGATGTTCCTCGTCCTGGCGCAGGCCGTAGAAGAACTGGTTGGTGGACAGCCGAGACGTGTCGCCATAGGTCTCGCGGTGCTCGCGGAACTCACGATTCGGTCCGGGGAACAGCAACCGGTTGAGCGCATCACGACGCTCCGCCGACGTACCGGCGAGCGCCGCGAGGTCGCTCTCGGTCAGGGCGGTCACCGGGCGAGGGTCGGTGCGGCCCTCGAGGGCGCGCGTGCGGAGCGGCTCCGGCCACCCGCCCGCGGGCTCGCCCAGATCGCCCCGCAGGAAATCCACCACCGAGTCCGGGATGTCGTAGGCCGTCGGATCGTCCGCGAACTCGGCGGCGCTCGCGCCGGCGCCGACGAGTGCCAGCGCGAGATCGCCGACGACCTTCGACGACGGTGTCACCTTGATCAGTCGCCCGAGCACGGTGTCGGCGCCCGCGTAGGCCGCCTCGATGTCCTCGAACCGGTCCGCCAGCCCCAATGCCAGGGCCTGCTGCCGCAGGTTGGACAGCTGGCCGCCGGGGATCTCGTGGGCATAGACCCGGCCGGTGGGTGCCGGCAAGCCCGTGTCGAACGGCGAGTACGCCGCCCGGACCGCCTCCCAATATGGCTCGAGAGCGCAGCAGGCCGCGAGGTCGATCCCGGTGTCGCGGTCGGTGTTCGCCGTCGCGGCGACGATCGCCGACAACGGTGGCTGACTCGTCGTGCCGGCCAGCGGTGCGCTCGCCCCATCCACCGCGTCCACCCCGGCCTCCCAGGCGGCGAGGTAGGTCGCCAGCTGCCCGCCGGCGGTGTCGTGGCTGTGCAGATGGACGGGCAGGTCGAACCGCGACCGCAGGGCGCGCACCAGGGTCGACGCCGCGGCCGGGCGCAACAGGCCCGCCATGTCCTTGATCGCCAGGACGTGTGCGCCCGCGTCGACGATCCGTTCGGCCAGCTTCAGGTAGTAGTCCAGGGTGTACAGGGTCTCGCCGGGATCAGAGAGGTCGCCGGTGTAGGACATGGCCACCTCCGCCACCGCGGTCCCCGTCTCCCGCACCGCGTCGATGGCCGGCCGCATCGCGTCGATGTTGTTCAACGCGTCGAAGATCCGGAACACGTCGACGCCCGTGGCCGCCGCCTCGCGGACGAATGCGTCGTTCACCTCCACCGGGTACGGCGTGTACCCGACGGTGTTCTTGCCGCGCAACAGCATCTGCAGGCAGACGTTGGGCATCGCCGTGCGCAGGGCCGCCAGGCGTTCCCAGGGATCCTCCTTGAGGAATCGCAGTGCGACGTCGTAGGTCGCCCCACCCCACGCCTCGACCGACCACAGCTGTGGGGTCATCCGCGCGACGTGCGGTGCGACGGTCACCAGGTCGCGGCTGCGCACGCGGGTGGCGAGCAGCGACTGATGCGCGTCGCGGAAGGTGGTGTCGGTCAGCGCGAGTGCCGTCGACGCACGGAGCTCGGCGGCGAAACCGTCCGGCCCCAGCTCCCGGAGTCGATCGCGGGACCCCGGCGGCGGTGGGGACGTGAAGTCGATCGCCGGCAGTTTGTCGACCGGGTACACCGCGGACGGCCGCTCGCCGTGCGGTCGGTTCACGGTGACGTCGGCGAGATACCGCAGAATCCGGGTACCGCGGTCGGCGGAGGCGTGCTGCTCGAGCAGGTCCGGTCGGGATTCGATGAACGAGGTGGTGACCCGCCACGCGCCGAAGTCGTCGTCGGCCAGAACCGCTTGCAGGAACGGGATGTTGGTGGCGACGCCCCGGACCCGGAACTCGGCGATCGCACGACGTGCGCGCGCCCGCGCGGTCTCCAGGTCCCGGCCGCGACAGGTCAGCTTCACGAGCATCGAGTCGAAGTGGGAGCCGATCTCGGACCCCAGTCCGACGCTCCCGTCCAGACGGACACCCGAGCCACCGGGCGTGCGGTAGGCGGTGATCCGCCCGGTGTCGGGCCGGAAGCCGTCGGTCACGTCCTCGGTCGTGATGCGACATTGCACTGCCGCGCCGCGGATCTCGATCGAATCCTGGGTCAGTCCCAGCTCCCGCAGCGTCGCACCGGATGCGATCTGCATCTGGGTGGCGACGAGATCGACGTCGGTGATCTCCTCGGTGATCGTGTGTTCCACCTGGATGCGCGGGTTCATCTCGATGAACACGTGCCGACCGTCGGAACCGAGCAGGAACTCGACGGTCCCGGCGCAGGTGTACCCGATGTGCCTGACGAAAGCCACTGCATCCGAACAGATCCGATCACGGACAGCCGGGTCGAGCGCGGGTGCGGGGGCCACCTCGACGACCTTCTGGTGGCGGCGCTGGAGCGAACAGTCGCGTTCGTAGAGATGGATGACCTCGCCGGTGGCGTCCCCGAGGATCTGCACCTCGATGTGCCGGGCGTCGACCACCGCCCGCTCCAGGAAGACCGTGCCGTCGCCGAAGGCCGTCGTGGCCTCGCGCGAGGCCGCCTCGATCGCCCCGCGCAGCCGCGACGGCTCATCGACGCGACGCATGCCGCGCCCGCCACCACCGGCGACCGCCTTGACGAACAAGGGGAAACCGACCGCATCAGCCGCGGCCACGAGCTCGTCGACATCACTCGACGGGGTCGACGAGGTCAGCACCGGGAGACCGGCCTCGGCGGCGGCCGCCACGGCCCGGGACTTGTCGCCGGCGAGTTCGAGCACCTCGGCGGACGGGCCGATGAAGGTGATCTGCCGGGTCGCACACGCCCGGGCCAGCTCAGCGTTCTCGGAGAGGAAGCCGTACCCGGGGTACACCGCATCGGCTCCGGACGTCGCCGCGACGCGGACCATCTCGTCGACCGAGAGGTACGCGCGGACCGGATGCCCGCGTTCGCCGATCTCGTAGGCTTCGAACGCCTTGGCCCGATGAACGGAGTTGCGGTCCTCGTGGGGGTAGACGGCCACCGTGCTCGCGCCGAGCTCGACCGCGGCACGAAAAGCCCGTACCGCGATCTCGCCTCTGTTCGCGACCAGCACCTTCTCGAACATGGGTTTCCTTTCGTCACCGGATGCGCCGGAAGTAGCCACGCGAGAAGCGGGCGGCGCGGGAAGGATGTGACCCACATCTCTGGGCCTGACGTCAGGTTACTCTATTCGCAGTAAAGTTACTTAGCGCCGCAACTGGCGGAGTCTTTACCCTCAAACTGCTGAGAAATATCTCTGTACATGTTTCCATCTGTCGCAGGTTTCTATAGTGTGACTTGACATACAGCCTGTCACCTCGATGAGGAGGAACACATGAGTGACGAGCGGTCCGCGGGGGCGGTCGACATCGATCGCTGGATCACCGACTGGGAGTTCAGCAGCCGATACCCGGTGTACACACGCGCCAACGCCGGCGAAGTGCTGCCCGACCCGTCGAGTCCGCTGAACGTCACGATGGTCTGGAACAAGGGCCTCAACATCGGCTGGCGCCAGGGCTACGTCGACAACCTCGGCACTCACCTTGCCGAGGAGATCGACGAGGTGATGCCCGAGATCATCGGCAACTTCGGCGGCTACCACTACACGAACTTCTCGATGACCGAGCTCAACGGCGCCCGGCTTCCGGGGCTGACCGTGCCGGTGTGGAACAGCCTGTGGGTGGGCGACCACCCCGACATCCCCGAGTACGTACCCAAGCCGGGCGACGAGAACGCCGAACTGACCGCCGGTCTCGCCGAGAAGACCGCCTGGGCTCTCACGACCGATGAGTTCCCGGAAGCCGAGGAGGCCAAGCGGCGCGCCGACCGAGCACGCGACCAGCGTCCCGATCTCGCCGCGATGAGCGATACCGAACTCGTCGAGCACGCTCGCTCGCTGCTCCCCGACCTCATCTACTGCTACGCCTATCACCCGGTCACCACGACGCTGTCGACGATGGGCCCGGCCGTCGCCGGCCAGCTCCTCGAAAGCATCGGTGAGGCAGACAAACTCGGCGATCTGCTCAGCGGACTGGGCGGCGTCGACTCGGCCGCGCCGTCGTATGCGATGTGGAAGCTCGGGCGCCTCGTCGCCGGTTCGTCCGAACTGACCGGGATCTTCGACGACGGGCTCGCCTCCGCCCTCGACGCGATCACCGCGAGTGACTCCGCCGACGCCGCGAGGTTCCGAGAGGAGTTCGACGACTTCCTCTACCGCTACGGCTCGCGCGCACCGAACGAATGGGACATCCGATCGGACAGCTGGGAGACCAAACCCGTGCTGGCACTGATGGCCATCAACGGGATGCGCAACAGCCCGCCGGAGGCCGACCCCGAAGCGATCCTGCGCCGCAATCAGGACAAGCGTCTCGCCCTCACCGAGGAGCTCGCCGCCAAGATGCCCGACGCGGAGTCGGCCACGGCGTTCCGCAACGCCGCGAAGTCGATCACCAAGTTCATGCCGTGGCGGGAGCGCACGAAGACCGCGTGCGTGAAGATCATGGGTGAGATGCGGGCCGCCCTCTACGAACTCGGACACCGGATGGTCGGACGCGGGATCATGGACGACCATCACGACATCACGATGCTCGTCGACGACGAGCTCGATCGCTTTGTCGCCGAACCCGAGTCGTTCGCGGACACCATCAAGGAGCGACGCGAGCAGTATCTCGCCCTGTTCGATCTGCAACCGCCGTTCTTCCTGTTCGAACCGCTCCCCCTCTCGCAGTGGCCCCGGCGCACCGGGCAGCGGGTGGACCCCGCGGTGCCCGGTGACGTCCTCTCCGGAGTCGGCGGCGCCCCGGGCGTCGCCCGGGGACGTGCGCGAATCCTGCACGACCCGTACGAGGCCGAGCAGCTGGAGGAAGGCGACATCCTCGTCGCACCGCAGACCGATCCCGCCTGGACGCCGTTGTTCGTCTTCGCGGGCGGTGTCGTCGTGAATGTCGGCGCGACGATCACCCACTCGTCCATCGTGTGTCGTGAGCTCGGAATCCCATGCGCCGTATCGGTTCAGGACGCGACGGCCCGCATCCCGGACGGCGCGATGATCGAGGTCGACGGCAACACCGGGTCGGTGACGATCCTCTGATGGCGATGACTGACGGCGCCCGCGGCACGACGATCGGGCTCGCCCTCCCCCAGCTCGGCGAGCACGTCGATGCCGCGGCCGTCCGCGACTTCGCGGTGGCCGCCGAGGAACTCGGATTCACCGGACTGTGGGCGCAGGAACACCTCTTCTACTCCGAGCAGAACGCGTCGGTCTACGGTGGCCGGCACACCACGGCGGTGCACCCCGCCTACCGTTCGGTGCTCGGGGCCACCGAGCTCATGGCATTCGTCGCGTCGTGCACCCGGCGGGCGCTGATCGGGAGCAGCATCCTGGTTGCCGGGTACCACCGTCCGGTCGAGCTCGCACAGCGTCTGGCCACTCTCGACGTGCTCTCCGGCGGACGTCTCGTCGCCGGGCTGGGCGTCGGCTGGTCCGACGAAGAACATCGACTCATGGACGTCGACCCCCGGACGCGCGGGCGCCGGATGGACGAACTCGTCCGCGCCGTCCAGGCGTGCTGGGGACCGGATCCCGTCGAGTTCGACGGGGAGTTCTTCACCATCCCGACCTCCACCGTGCGGCCGAAGCCGGTCCAGACACCACATCCGCCGCTGCTGTCCGGGCTGCGGTCGGAACGCGGTCTCGCCCGCACCGCGGCACTGTTCGACATCTGGAATCCCAGCAGCGGCACAGCCGAGGCCCTGCAAGCCCAGCTCGACGGGATGGCCGCGCAGCGTCCCGCCGGACGGGCCCCGGTCCGGCTGTTCCTGCGGTCCTACCTCCAGCGCCCCACCGACCCGGTGGGATCCGGCGGACAGGGCATCGACGGTGTGGCCGCCGATATCGCCACCGCGAAGGCGGTCGGTGCGGAACACTTCATCATCGAATGCAATTTCTCCGACGACATCCGGTCGCCGGAGGACTGGGCCACCATGCCCGAGCGGCTGGCGCCGCTGATCCAACTCGTGCGCGACGACAGCTCCGCGGTGCCCGACTCGTCGGGCGCCGCCCGGCCCCAGAAGGAGAACGCATCATGAAAGCTGCTGTCTGGGAGGGCAGTACACCGACACTCACCGTCGAGGAGATCCCGCGCCCGACGCCCCGTCGTGGCGAGATCCTGCTCAAGGTCACCGCGTGCGGGGTCTGTCACACCGACCTGCACGTACTGAAGTCCGAGGTGAACTTCCCCGCTCCCGCGGTCCTCGGCCACGAGGTCTCCGGCGTGGTCGAGGAACTCGGCGACGGCGTCGACACCCTCGCGGTGGGCGATCGGGTCGTGTGCAGCTTCATCACTCCGAGGTACCGAGGCGCCCCCGCATGGACGGATCGACGCTCATGTAGCGGTTCTCGACGAGGATCTGATCGCCCCGCAGGGGACCGACCTCGGTCTCGCGGACCTCGAAGTTCTCCGGTCTCGGCACACCGTCGTCGGGTCGCTTTCGGAGAAATACCGTTCGTGTGGTGGTTGCCACGCCGCTGGTCATGAGTTATCCGCCGCGGCCGGCAGTTCGAGGATGGTGACGGTGCCCTTCGACCCGTCGACCTCGACCAGCGTGCCGTCGGGAATACGGCGGGTCGCGGCGGGAACGCCGGCAGCACAGGGAATACCGAGCTCGCGGCTGACGATCATCGCATGTGACCCCATGGCGCCGACGTCGGTGATGGCGGCGGAGGACACCATGAACAGCGGCGTCCAGGACGGATCGGTCTGGGGCGCCACCAGCACTTCGTCCACCTCGAAACTGTCCAGATCTTCCATCGAGGTGATGGTGCGGGTGCGTCCCCGAACCACACCGGGCGATGCCCCGGACCCCTGCAGGACCTCGCCGGAGGTCACCCCGTCCACCTCGACCTGGTCCTTGCGACGCAGACTCGACAGCGGCGGCAGCGGCTCTCGGGTGTCGAGGAAGGTCGGCAGGTCCAGCCCGAACAGGCCCTTCCACGCGCGATGCCGTTCGGCGAGGGTGTCGGTGAGGGCGGACGGTTCACTGGCCAGGAGATCCAGCTCTTCGTCGACCGCCATGAAGACGTGGTCGGCGGAAGCCAGGTGTCCCTGTTCGTGGAGCCGTCGACCGAGCTCGGCCAAGGGCACCCGCGCCTCGTGCAAGACCTTGATGCAGTTGGTCTTCGCCCGTTCACGCCAGGCCGCGAACCGACGTGCCGAGGCGAGCGCGGCGTCGAGCGTCGCCCGGGCCTCCGCGTCGTCGCCGACGATCGCGCGTGCCCGCTCGAGCGCGGCATCGGTGTCTCCCGCATGCTCGGCGAGGCGGGCGGTCGGTGAGGCGGAGTCGTCCTGCAGGCGCAGACGGTCGATGAGCCCGAGCACCAGTTCCGGCTTGGTCTCCCACGATGTCGAACCGAGGTCCCATTCGTTCGGCCCCCGGTAGCCGAACTCGGCGAGGAAGTCGGCGAACGAGGCGTCGAACATCGGATCCACCCCGGCCACCCGAGTCGCGAGGCCCTCGATTCCCTGATCGAACGCCGCGGTCAGGCGCTCGTCGGCGCGAACCATCCGTCCCAACTCCCAGAGCGCGAACGACGGCAGAGCCGAGTCGACGTCGCCCGCCGAACCCACGAGGGTGACGACGAGGTCCTGATTGTCGGGCCCGAGAAGCTGACCGAGCACCGACGGGCCGACGGCCGCACCGTTGGTCGCCGCCACTTCACCACGCCATGCGGCGCGCTCGAGCGGCATGACCGACCGGGCGCGTGCGACGAGTGCAACCGGGGTCAGACTCGACAGATCGGGGCGTTCCGTGCGCAACTTGTCGGCCAGTTCGCGGTCCTCGTCGAGTTCGGGGAAGGTCTCGGTCGACATGATCCAGGCATTCCGAGCGGCCAACCGGGCGCTGGCATCGGCATTCTCGTCATCAGGATGCCCGACGTACTCCGGGATGTTCGGATCGCCACCGTAGAACAGCTGGTCGACGAGCTCAACCGACAGGCCACCACGTATACCCACGAGCCGCGACATCGACAGATTGATGTACAGGTGTCCGTAAAAGATCCCCGACGAGGCGGCCACGTCCGGCTTCTCCACCAGCGAGTAGCTGCCGTGGAAGGCGTAGCCGGCGTTCCACCCGGGCAGGATGTTCTGAATCCACCCGAGGTCGGCGCCCAGTGGTGTGATCGGATCGGACAGCACATCGCTGGCGTTGAGCCGCGTGTAGATGGGTAGGCGGGCACTCGGTTCGGTGTCGACCAACCAGCGCTGTTCGGACATGTCGTTCTCGTCTCTCCTGGGACCGCTCGGGATAGGCGGCCATAGTTTCTTTACAGGGTATACACGTGGGCTGTGATGTGTGACACACTACCTGCAAGACTGTAGGCGTTGGCAAGTAACTCGTCTCGGTCTCTCGTTCAGGAATCAAGGAGACGTTCGATGAAGTTGCAGGACAGAGTAGTTGCCGTCACCGGCGGGACCCAGGGAATCGGCCGCGGGATCGCCGAGGCCGCCCTCGCGGAGGGCGCGAAGGTCGCCCTCAACGGCCGATCCAAGGAGAAGGGCGATAAAGCTCTGGCCGATCTCGGCGTCGGCGACCAGGCCGCGTTCTTCCAGGGCGACGTGACCGTGCAGGCCGATGTCGAGGACTTCATCGAGCAGACGGTGGCGACTTTCGGCCGCATCGACGTCCTGGTGAACAACGCCGGCGGTGCGAACGATCTGCAGCCCACCGCGCAGCTGTCCGACGAGGAGTGGAACCTCGTGCTGAACTGGAACCTGAACTCGAACTTCTGGGCGACGCGGCGCGCACTGCAGCACATGATCCCCAACTCCTACGGGCGGATCATCAACATCTCCTCGGTCGAGGGCAAGCAGGGCAAGCCGGTGTTCACCGCTTACGTCGCCGCCAAGCACGCGATCAACGGGATGACGAAATCCATTGCGCGCGAGGTGGGTACACAGGGAATCACGGTCAACGCGATCTGCCCCGGGCTCGTGATCACCGACATCATCAAGAACAACGGCCCGCAGACGGCGGCGGCGATGGGCATGAGTTTCGACGAGATGGTCGACCTGTTCTCGCAGGAATCGTCCATCAAGCGCCCCAACACCGTCGAAGAGGTCGCCGCAATGGCGATGCTGCTCGCCTCCGATGCGGGCGCCGGCATCACCGGTGCCATCCTCAGTGTCGACGGTGGTACCGCGTCGTACTGATCGAGATCGTTGCTCCCTTATCCGAAAGAGCCATACACCCCTTGGTCCCTGAGGTGCGAGGAGCGCTAGCGACGAGCCACGAAGGGCCTGGTGAGGCACCTTGCGAGGCCCTTCGTGGCTCGCTTCGCTCGCACCTCAGGGAGCATGGAGTTTTGGCGCTCACGAGCGTCTTTCGTGGTCCACGACGGCCGCCAGGCCGCGGATGCTGAGGAGCGAGCTTGCGACCGTCACGAGGGGTCTCACCACCTCGGTCGCCGGACCCTTCGTGACGCGCCCTCCGCAAGCTCCGGGCGCTCCTCAGGGAGCGGAGGGTTGGACGCGCCCTCCGCAAGCTCCGGGCGCTCCTCAGGGAGCGGAGGGTTGGTCGGGCCCGTGACCGGCAGACCTCAACTCGACCGATGGACTTCGATCGAGGTCTAGGAGTCGAGTTGAAGTCTGCCGGTCACGAAACGGGGCACTGGGGAATGCTCTGAACCTCAGAACGTCCCGCGTACCGCCCACGCCACGCAGCGGCCGAGGATGGTCCGGTACTCCGGCACCTCCCAGCTCCCCCGCTCGACCCGTCCGAGATCGTCGATACCCAGGTCTTGGACATCGAACCGGCCGCGGCAGTGCCCGAGCGTGAAGTAGCAGACGGTTCCGGCGTCATGTCTCTTGAGATAGAGCACCGGCAGCGGATCGTCGGAGGTGGTGTGTCCCTCCGCGAAACCCGTTGACTCGCCGACAAACCGGGTGTGCGCGAGAACCTCGATCGGCTCGAACAGTTCGCTCACGTAGAGCTCGTCGACGGCATCGAAGGCCTCGACACCGACGACGAGCGGATGGTCGGGGTCGCTGATCTCGACCCGGTACGGCGCGATCGGTGGATGCCCGAGGAATTGACTGCCGACGAGCTGGGGCAACACACCCATGGTGCGTGGCGTGACGTACTTGCTCGGCGACCCGGGCGGCGTCGGCTCGATAGCGGAGTTGGTGGCGTGCAACGCCAGCCATCGACCGCCGCGCGAGAGGAACTCGGTGAGCGACCGCTGCGCAGCCTCGTCCGGAATCCGGTTGCACGTGTAGGTGATCAGCAGATCCGCGTCGTCGATGGCCGGGATCGCAACCGCGTAGTCGTCGAAGACTCGCGTTCGCACCACTTCGTGATCGGCCAGCAGCGTGAGGATCTGCAGTCTCGCGTAGTCGAAGTCGTGCCATTGCCCACCGCAGATGACGACCGCGTCGAGGCGGCCGGCGGGTCCGGACATGTCGCTCCTCGAGATCTCAGGCGTGTGCGTGCAGGGGTTTGCCCGCCAGCGCGAGGTGGGCTTCGCCGAGCGCCTCGGCCTGGGTCGGATGCGCGTGCACCAGGTTCGCGACGTCGTCGGCGGTCGCCTCCCAGTTGTAGATCAGCTGTGCCTCACCGATGAGCTCACCGACCCGATCACCGACGAGATGGATTCCCACGACGGGTCCATCGGACCCGGCGCGGACGAGCTTCACCCCACCCGACGTCTGGAGGATGCGGCTCTTGCCGTTGCCACCCAGGTCGTAGACGGCGGTGGTGACGTCCCCGTGCCTGTCGACGGCTTCGGCCTCGGTCAACCCGATCGACGCAACCTCGGGGTGGGAGTAGGTGACACGTGGAATCCCACTGTCGGCGACCGGCACACAATCGAGGCCGGCCAGTTGCTCCGCCACGAAGATCCCGTTCGCGAACCCGCGATGGGCGAGCTGCGGTCCCGGCACGATGTCGCCGACCGCGTAAACGCCCGGCACAGTGGTCTGCAGCGCATCGTCGACCTCGACGAACCCGCGGTCGAGTCGGATGCCCGCCTCCTCGAGCCCGAGACCGGACGTCCGCGGACCACGCCCTACCGCCACCAGCAGGATGTCGGCGTGCAACGGTTCCGACTCGCCGGCGAGATCGACGGTGACCCCGGCATCGGTCACGCGCGCGGCGGACAGCATGGCCGCGGTCCGAATGGTGATGCCGCGCTTGCGGAACGCTCGGGTCAACTGCTTCGACGACCACTCGTCCTCGGTCGGGACCAGTCGTGGTGCCGCCTCCACGATGGTGACCTCGACGCCGAGCGACGCCCACAGACTGGCGAACTCGCAACCGATCACGCCGCCGCCCAGGACGATCGCCGACCTCGGGATCGAATCCAGCTCCAGCGCACGGTCGCTGGTCATGATCGGACCGCCGATGTCGATGCCCGGCAGGGTCCGCGACTGCGATCCGGTGGCGAGGACAAGGGCCTCACCCCGGTGTCGCGAAGTCCCCCCGTCCGCGAGATCGACTGCGACCGTTCGGTCCCCGACGACGCGGCCGTGACCACGCACCACGCGGATCGCCCGCGATGCGATCAGTCCCTCGAGGCCGCGGTACAGACCGTCGACGACCTTCTGCTTGTACGCATGCACCGCGGTGATGTCGACACCGTCGAGCGAGGCCTTGATTCCGAAATCGGCCGCAGAGTGCACGGAGTCGACGATCTCCGCGGCATGCAGCAGCGCCTTGGTGGGGATACAACCGTTGTGCAGGCAGGTACCGCCGAGCTTGCCGGACTCCACCAGGACGACCGACATGCCGAGCTGCGCGGCGCGCAGGGCACACGAGTATCCGCCCGAACCGCCGCCGAGGACGACGACGTCGGCGGTCTCGGTGGAGTCCGCGCTCATCTCAGAAGTCGAATCGGTTGGTGAAGCCGCCGTCGACGACCAGGTTGGTGCCCGTGATGTGACCGGCGGCGGGCGACGCCAGGAAGGTCACCGCGTTGGCGACATCCTGGGCGGCGGCCAGCTTGCCCAGCGCGGCGGACGACAGCGCCGCGTCATAGAGTTGCGGGCGCTGCTCCTTGATGGTGTCCCAGGGTCCGCCTTCGAAGTAGACCGGACCGGGCGACACCGCGTTGACGCGAATCCCCTTGGCTCCCAGGACACGTGCCTGCGCCGAGGAGTGCTGCAACACGGCGGCTTTGAGCGCGCCATAGCTGTTGGCGGTGGTGATCGGGCCGGCCTCGATGGCCGATGTCGTACTGATGGTGACGACCGACGCGGCCGAGCTCTTCTCCAGGTGCGGTGTCGCCGCCTCGATGAAGCCGACCAGGCTCATCAGATCGACGTTGAAGCTGTTCTCCCACGCCTCGCGCCCCTTGCCGGTCATGGCCGATGCGTTCACGATGACGATGTCGATCCCGCCGAGCGACTCGGCCGCGTCGTCGACGAAGGACGTCACAGCCGCGGAGTCGCCGACATCGACGGACTTCCAGAACACCGTGCCGGACTCGGACAGCTCGTCGGCGACGGTCTTGAGTTGGGCTTCGCCGCGGGCGCAGATGCCCACCGATGCACCCTCGGCGAGGAGGGTCTTGGCGATGGCGAGGCCGATCCCCTTGCTCGCGCCGCTGATGAGGGCGCGCTTTCCGGTGAGGTCGAGATCCATGTCGGGTCCTTCTTCTTTCGGTCGTGCTGGCGGTTCGGGGCTGGTTGTTCTGGCGGGTCGGACTAGAGGTTCATCGCGCCGACGGAGGTCTGGAAGTCGAGCACGTGTGTGAAGTCGTTGACGGACTGCACCGCACGGCGGGTGTCCGCACCGCGCAACACGTTGACCGACGTGTGGTGAACGCGGACCGGCATGTCGAAACCGCTTCCGAGCGCGTCGGCGAGCACGGCATTGATCACCCCGCTGTGGCAGGTGACCACCACGCGCTCGCCGAGGTGCGCGTCGACGATCCGGCCGATCTCGCCGAGCACCCGCGCACGGAAGGCCACCGGGTCCTCCGCGTACGGGAACGGTTCGTAGCTGCGGGTCCTGATGTGTTCGCGGAAGATCCGGGATATCTCGTCGTGCGGAAGGGTCTCGAACGGCGAGTCGTCGGCAGGGAAGGACTGCCACGGCTCGTACTCGGTCAGGGTGTCGCGGACGATCGGTTCCAGACCGTGATGGGCGGCGATGGCCCGGCCGGTGTCGAGGGCCCGGCGCAGCGGCGAACTGTAGACGGCATCGACGCTGTGGGTGGCGAGCCGGTCGGCCACGGCGCGCACCTGTCGCTGCCCGAGGCCGGACAGAGGCGGATCGACGGTCTCGGCTGCGCTGAGCTCCTTGCTCAGCGCCTGCTCGCCGTGGCGGATGAGCACGAGTTCGCACAGTCCGGCCAGCGGCGCGAACGGGTTGTCGAGGTCGATCGAGCGCGCGCGGGTCTGGTTGGGCACGGCTCCAGTGAACCACAAACTAGGTTCTCTATAAAGATACTATCGCGAACCGCCTGCTCAGGTGAACGATCAGACGTCGAAGCTATAGGTCCGAGAGTGTCACATCACACGCTGGCGATGTCGGCGGCGAGCTCACGCACTTCGTCGGAGAAGCGCCGGCGCCCCAGGTTCGCGAGGACGACGTCCTCGGTGAGCCACGACGACGCGGACACCTCGAGGAGGCTGGACAGTGCCGTTGCCGCAGCGGCCTGCTTGGCCTTGGACGTGATGCGGTCCCGCACCCGCAACTCGGCGGAGAAGATCGCGAGCATCTCCAGACGCACCTCCCGGCGCAGCGCCTCGATCGACAGACTCCATCCGGGCGACCGCACGAAGTAGACCAGCGACGCCGCCCGGTGGGCGTCGGTCCACTCGAGAACCGAGATGATCACGTCGCCGAGCGAGGCGTCGGGATCGGCGTCGATCTCCGTGCGCAGTTGGGTGAGCATCTGCTCGGCGAAGATCCGCAGTCCGCCGAGGAGTACCTCCTCCTTGGAGGGATAGTGGTAATACACTGCCGCCGAGGTCATCTGCGCCTCGGCGGCGATGTCGGCGACGGTGACGTCCTCGATCGACCGCATGGAGTACAGGTGCATCGCCGCCTCGACGACGACGTCGCGTCGAGACGGCCGGTGCGCGGCCCGCTTCGCGCCGCTGCCGCCACTCGGAGCGCTCGCCGACGCGCGCCCGGCGTTGCGTCGGCCGGAAGTGCTTCGTCCTGAGGGATTCTTGCCCGCCATGCGATAGATCATGACAGCATCGGGGGCTGCCACGGGCTGTGCCATCCTGATGGCACGCCGTGAACGGAACCGGGAGGTCTGCGCCACGGCGGATCGGGACGGGGAACACGGCGAGGAGGACGTATGGCGAGATCGAGGCGAGACAACGCCCGGCCGGCCGACGGCATGTCGGAGTCGGACGCCGACTGGCTCGGCTGGGATTCGACCCCGGCTGCCGACGACATCGCACTGGCGGCCGCGGATCCGGGGGCGGGCACCGGCCCACAGGAGGACGTCGATCCCGACGCCGCACCCGACATCTCGCCGGTGGAACACGAGGCCGGCGCCGAGGGCGCACCGCCGGACTCACCGGTCCAGAACGGGTCGGGCGCCGGCAACGGCACGACCGCGCACCGTCCGTCGCGGCGGCATCTCATCGTGAAGGCCGCGGTTCGGGTGTTCTCGCGAAAGGGGTTCGCGGAGGCCTCCATCCAGGAGATCGCCACCGAGGCGGGAATGGTCCCGACCGCGGTCTACTATCACTTCGCCAGCAAAGAGGAGCTCTTCGAGAGCGCACTCGGCTATGCGATGGACGCGAGTTCGGCCGCGGCGCAGTCGGCTCGACCGGACGATGTGTCCGCGAGCGCGGACTCGTTCAAGGACGTCGTCGCCGCGGTCTGGGACTGGACCGCCGAGCACCCCAATTCCGCCCGCATGCTGTTCCTGCAGATGGCCGGCGGCGCGACCCCCGGGACACGGCTGCTGACGAAGGAGTACGAGGAACGGCACATCCGACGTGCGTTCGACTACTTCCCGGCCGGTGAGGACCCGCCCAACCGGCGTGCGGCCACCGCACAGCACGCGGCGCGCACCCTCCGGGTCCGGACGATGATCGCGATGACCATCGCCATCCAACCCCTGCGTATCGAGGGTGGGCCGCTGTCGGACATCCCGGTCCCCAGTCTGCGCACCGCGACGACCGACGTCTGCACCAAGATGATCGAAGGCCGCTGACCCGAGCCGAGCCCGTCGAGTAACTTTAATTCCGAAACAGTTACTCCGATGCAGGTTGGACTCGAACATGCGCATCCTCGCGATCACCGGCGGCCACTCCTTCGACCGAGCCGCCTTCGCCGATCTCCTCGACGCCCTTCCCGGTGAGGTCACCTGGCGCGAACATCCCGACGCCGCGATCGGGCCCGACGACCTCGCCGACCACGACGTGTCCCTTCACTACGACATGCCGGGCACCCTGCCCGAACCGTACGACCCGCCGGAGTCGTTGCAGGACTGTCTGCGCGCGGCCCGCGAGACGGGGCACGGATACGTCGTCCTGCATCATGCGATCGCGAGCTGGGCCAACTGGGACGAGTGGGCGGAGTTCGTCGGCGGCCGCTACCTCTACCAGCCCGGAACCGTGCGCGGGACACCGCGCCCCGACTCCGGCTATCGGCATGCGGTCGAGCAGCGGATCACCGTCGAGGACAGCACCCACCCGGCGACCGCGGACCTGCCGGCACATCTCGACCTCGTCGACGAGACCTATCTCTGCGAGGTGTTCGAGGACTCCGTGACGCCGTTGCTGCGGACGAACGCACCGATGACCGACGACGTGCACTTCTCCACCGCACTGGCCATGTCCGGGCGGCGGGATGAACGGGAGGGGTGGCAGCACGCCGAAGGATCGTCGCTGGTCGGCTGGTGTCGCACCAACGGTGCATCCCGCCTGGTCTATCTCCAGCCCGGCGACACCGCGGCCACCCTCGCCCACCCGGACTACCGGTCCCTGATCGCCAACTCGCTCCGATGGGCCGCCCGCTCCCTCTGAACTTTTTTTACATCGAATACAGTTCGATGTGTTGCCGCTCACTCTCGGTGCTACAGTTAGTGAATACGCTGCCAAGTAAGAGGCGCGCCAGCCCCACCGAGGAGAACCCGATGCGTCAGATCCAGCATCCGATGAGTCGAGCCATCTACGAATTCGACGAGGACTTCAACGTCCTCGTGACCACCAAGGACGGCAAGACCGGCACCTTCGACCCCGAAGGCCGGTACCTGCACGGCGAAGTGAAATCCGTCGACCCGGAGATGGCCCGCTGGGTCGGTCTCGGTCCGCGCGAGCCCGTCCCCATCACCCAGAACCGTCGCTTCATGGGCGCTGCCAAGCTCCTGGAGAAGATGCAGGCGGACCGACTCGCCGACGAAGCCCGCAGCAATCGCCTGGCCGAAGGAGGCAAATTGTGACCGAGATCGACACACGCACCCCCGGATCGTCGGCATCCGACGACGAGCAGGCCGACTACGTCGCCAGCTACCAGCGACTGCTCGACACCGACACCCACCCGATTCCGCAGGTCCTGCGCGAGGAGACCCACGACCTCTTCGAGGACCAGAACTTCGTCCCCGTCTCGCGCTACATCAGCCGCAAGTATCACGAGCTCGAACGAGATCGTATGTGGTACAAGGTCTGGCAGATGGCGTGCCGCGAAGAGGAGATCCCCGAGCCCGGCGACACGCACGTCTACGAGATCTGCGACAAGTCGATCCTCGTCGTGCGCGGCAAGGACATGTCCATCCGCGCGTTCTACAACTCGTGCCTGCACCGCGGCCGGATGCTCCGCGAGGAGAGCGGTCCCGCGGGCAACGACCTGCGTTGCCCGTTCCACGGCTTCTGCTGGAACCTGGACGGATCGCTGAAATCCATGACGTGCGAATGGGATTTCCCCCACGTCGACAAGGATGCGATGAACCTTCCGCAGGTCAAGGTCGACACCTGGGGTGGCTTCGTCTTCATCAACATGGACCCGCAGTCGGAGTCGCTTGCCAGCTTCCTCGGCGACCTGGGCAAGCACTTCGAGGCCTGGCCGCTGGAGGATCGCTACATCCAGGCGCACGTCGCGAAGGTCATCGACGCGAACTGGAAGATCGCCCAGGAGGCGTTCTCGGAGGCCTTCCACGTCATCACCACCCACCCGCAACGTGTTGTGGGGACCGGGGATTCGAACAGCCAGTACGACTCGTGGGGCAACTTCAACCGCGGGATCACCGCCAACGGCGTGCCCAGCCCGCACATCAAATTCACCCCGAGCGAGCAGGAGATGTTCGACTCGATGGTGGATGCGCGCATCGACGAGGACCCGATGGTCACCCTGCCCGACGGTGTCACCGCGCGCGAGATGTCCGGCCTGCTCGCCCGCGAGGGGCTCCGCGACGTCATCGGTGATGTCAAGGCGGACAACATGTCCGACGCCGAGTCACTCGACAGCATCTACTACACGGTGTTCCCGAACTTCCATCCGTGGGGTGCTTACCAGCGCATCGTCTACCGGTTCCGGCCGAACGGCGACGACCACAACACCTCGATCATGGACGTCTACCTGCTGGCGCCGTTCACCGGGCCGCGCCCGCCGGCCGCGAAGGTGCAGTGGCTGACGCCCGAACAGACCTGGATCGACGCCACGGTCCTCGGCAGCTCGGCCCGCGTGTTCGACCAGGACGCGTACAACATGCCGAAGGTGCACCGCGGCCTGAAGACCACCACTCAGAAGTACCTGCCGATGGCGGCGTACCAGGAACTCAAGATCCGCCACATGCACCACCTGCTCGCGAAGTGGGTGGGCGAGGAAGTCGACTGATCCCCCCGTCGTCGATGATCTCGACTCGGCGCTGCGACTTCGGATGAAGCCGCAGCGCCGACTTCGTCAGTACCCGTCGACTGTGCACTCGCCGCTGGTTGAGCTCCCCCCACTGGTCGAGCTGCCCCCCGTTGATTGAGCCGCCCCTCGCTGGTTGAGCTCCCCCCGCTTATTGAGCTCCCCCCGCTGGTTGAGCTTGTCGAAACCACTCCCTGCTGATCGGCATGATGGTGGGTGTGTTGATGATGACGCTCGTGCTCGTTGTCGGGGCCGCGGCGGCCGGGTGCGCGATGACGGCGGCGTACGTCTACCTGCGGCCCGGTGACGACCATGTGCGCGCCGAACGGCTCGCCCGGCGGTGGCTGATCGCGACGGCGGTCCTCGGTGTCACCTCGCTCTGCCTTCGATTCGGATGGCTGCTGTTCAATTGAAGCCCGGGACGGAAGCCTCACAGCGCAGAGTGCGTGGTACCGATCGGTCGGTCCGGCGCCGGGAAGCGATGCTGCTGACCGCGACCACCTCGACGATGGTCCTGCTCGTTCTCGACTCGAGCATTCTCGGCGTCATGTTGCCCACGATGATGCGAGATCTGGACCTCAGCATGAGCCAGTCGTCGTGGCTGGTGTCGGTCTATCTGCTGATGCTCGCCGTGTTCGCCCCGGTGGGCGGACGACTCGTCGACGCCCACGGTGCCGCGACGATGTTCCGTGTCGGGATGGTCGGCTTCGTCGCGGCGTCGACGATGATCGCCGTGGTGCCGTCCTTCGAGGCGGTCGTCGCGGGTCGCGCGCTGGCCGGCGTCGCCGGCGCGGCGCTCATGCCCGCGACCCTCGCACTACTGATCCAGACCGTCGACGAGACGAGGCGGCCGGGCGCGATGGCGGTCTACACGGGTGTCGGCCAAGGATTCGCACTCATCGGGCCCGCCGTGGGCGGGGTGTGTGCTCAGTTCCTGACCTGGCAGGTGGGTTTTCTCGTCAACGTCCCCGTCGGGATCGCCTCGGTGGTTCTCAGCTATCTGGCCCGCCCGCCGGCCGGCACGCGCGCCCCGCAACCGTGGGATCTGCCCGGCCTGACGTTGCTCGTCATCGGATTGGGCGCGGTAGTCGCCGCGCTGCTGCAGGGACCCGCATGGGGGTGGCCATCGCCGGCGGTACTCGCCCTGTTCGCCGTGGGTGTCGCCGCGCTGGCGCTGTTCCCGCTGGCGACGCGACGCGCCGCGGTACCCGCGCTCGACATCGGCCTCCTGCGGAATCGGGACTTCGCAGTCCGCACAACGGCTCTCGCCGCGATCGGTTTCGCCATGACCGCCGCAACGGTCTACGGTGCGGTCGCGCTGCAGGAAGCCATGCACCTGGAGCCCGTCGAGTCGGGGCTCGCGCTCCTGCCGCTCGTGATCCCGCTGCTGGCTGCCACCCGCCTCGTCGGCGCGCGGTACGAGCGTTACGGACTGCAGCGGGTCGTGGTAGCGGGGAGCCTGTGTCTGGCCGCCGGAATGGTCACCGTGGCTGCTGGTTTCGCGGTGTCCTCGGTGACGGTCATCGCGGTCGGACTGGGCCCCGTCGGCGTCGGAATCGGTGCTCTGCTCAGTCCGCTCACCACCGCGACCGTCGCATCCGTCCCGGCCGGACAGCAAGGTCAGGCGTCCGGGGTCATCACCACCAGCCGTCAGATGGGTGCCATCCTCGGCGTCGCGGTGTTCGCGGGGCTGCTCGCGGCGTACCCGGGTCGCTTCGGGACCGCGATCGGCTTCCTTGTCACCGGCGCGTTGCTCGTCATCGTTACGATCGCCGCTGCTCTCATCTCGTCGGGCAGGGCCGCGGGGTGAGGCATTCGTGCCGGTTTCCGGTACGAAAGCCTCATTCTGCTCAGCCGTCCCCGAACAACCGGGCAGTGATGAGCGGACGGCTCGGCTTCCCCTGCTCGGTGACCGGAACCTCGTCGACGACCTCTAGCGAGATCTCGCCCGCGAGCGGGAGGGCCGTTCGCAGATTCTCGGTGAGCTCGGCGATGGTCGGCGTGGCGTCTGGATGGAGCACGACGACCGCCCCGAAAACCGCGTCGACGTCACCGGGCGCAGGCACCGCCACGGCGTAGCGAACCCCCGGCTGGGAGCACAGCGCCTCCTGGATGTCCACCGGGAAGACAGAGCCCGCGTCGGTGAGCCGACGATCGTCGGCGCGACCTCGCACGAGCAGGTAACCGTCTTCGTCGAACAACCCGACGTCGCCCGTGCTGAACCAACCGTCGTCCGTGAAACCGGAGTGTGGCGGAGTGAAGCTGTACCCGTGGGCCTGTGCCGATGTCCGGACGTGGATGATGCCCTCCTCGAGAGGTGGACAGAGTCGTCCGTCGCCCGTCCGGATCTGCACCTCTGTCGACGGCGACGGCACTGGTCGCCCCGAGGTCGCGAGATGCGGCGAGTCGACACTGTAGTCCGGCCCGGTGAGCATGCTCACCACCCCGAATTCGCTTGCACCGTATGGGTTGACGAGTATCGATCGCCCCACCCGACGCAACAGTCGGCGGCGCAGCGACGACGCCGCATCGGCGCCGACATGACTGATCCCGACGACGGAGGAGAGGTCGGCGCCGGCGAGGTCCTCGCTGTCGAGCAGCTCGACGAGGAGGGGTTCGACCAGAGCCAGGTGCGTGATCCGCTCGTCGGCGATCGCCCGCAGGACTGCCGCCGGCGCGTATCCGTCCTGGAGGAACACCTGACCACCGCCGAGAAGGACTGTGTCGACGAGGGTCTGGGCGATGTAGGCCAGCGGGGTGCAGATCAGCTGCCGCCTGCCGGGCGTCGGGCCGAGGTCGACCAGCCGACGATATTCTCCATGCGTTCGGACACTGGCCTTCGAGACACCGGTGGTCCCTCCGGTGGCGACCAGAACGCATTCGTCGTCGGACGAGACTTGTCCGGCATCCGGACCGGCGCCGTCGAGTCGGGACCGCACCTCCGTCAGGAGATCCGGCAGGCCCGGAACCCTGCCGACCGCAAGCACATTCGTGCCAATCGAACCCCCTACCGATGCGGCCGTACTCGGAAAGACGATCACCGCGTCCGCCCCGATGCGCGACAGGAACACCTGCAATCTCGCAGGTGATCCCGCGTCGGGGCAGTACACGGTGGACGCACCGAGGAGCGCCGCAGCGTAGCGGACCGCGATCGCCTCACCCGTTGCGGGCGCGACAAGTGCGACACGATGTCCCCGTCGCACACCGTGAGTGACAAGGGCGGTCGCGAGACCGTGGATGAGTTCGAGGAGTTCACCACCGGTGATGCGCTCTCTGGCGTCGGCCAGGACCACATCGCCCGAGTCGTGTCGGAGCCGTTCCTCGATGTCGTGCACGTAGGTCGAGAAGCCTTCGGTGTCGGTCACTAGGCGGTTCCCGGATGTCAGCGGATGATGCTGTGCGGGACAAGCGGTCCGATGGCGAGCGGGGGCAGCACCCGGACCCCGAGCATGATGCCATCGCACAGCAGGGCCGTCGGTGCGCCCGTGGTGCAGACGTAGTTCGAGCGTTTGTCCCAGTTGTCGCAGTAACCCTCGAAGCAGTAGGTCAACCCGTCGGCGGACTTGCTCCACGGGGGCGTCTGAGGCTTGGGCACGTTCACCGGCTCGGCTCCTGCCATGCCCGCTCCGAGAGTCGCTCCGCCCGCGGCGAGGAGGGCGATCGCGGCGGCTTTGGCGAGGGTCTTTCTCGTCTTCATCGGATGTCCTGTCTTGTGGGGATCGGTGAGACAAGCATGTCGATCCGGCCGGCCGCAGTCGTCTGCGCAATGACGTAGGTTTCGGTGCCATCCCGCATCGGACGCCCGCCCGACAAGGCGAATCGAGCGGCAGGCCAGAAGTGCGGATGCACCGCACGGCGTTGACATACGATCCTGACCAGCCGCTTTCCACGACTCGTCCCGACAGATTCGGAGCACCATGCGACTCGGACTACACGCTCTGGGCATCGGGACCGGGGCACGCCGCGACATCATCGACGCCGTGGCCCGCGAAGCCGAGGCTCGCGGTTTCCGCACACTGTGGTGCGGCGAGCATGTTGTGATGGTCGACGACCCGGCGTCGCCGTACCCGTACACCCCCGACAAGAAGATCGCGGTTCCCGCCGAAGCGGACTGGCTCGACCCGACGATCGCCCTCTCCTTCGCCGCCGCGGCCACCACCACGATCCGGCTCGCCACCGGGGTGCTGCTGCTCCCCGAACACAACCCGGTCATCATGGCCAAACAGGCGGCGTCGCTCGACCTTCTCAGCGGGGGACGACTGACCCTCGGCATCGGAATCGGTTGGTCCCGTGAGGAATTCGACGCCCTGGGGGTGCCGTTCGCTCGACGAGGTGCCCGGACCGACGCCTACGTCGACGCGATGTGCGCGCTCTGGCGAGACGAGATCGTCACACATCGCTCGGAATTCATTGCCTTCGAGAACATCCGGGTCAATCCGAAACCGACGGCGGGCCGGATTCCGCTCATCGTGGGCGGCAACAGCGATCAGGCGTTGCGCCGGGTCGTCGGCTGGGGTGACGGCTGGTACGGCTTCAACCTCGACGACGCCGACGCGGTGGCCGACCGGATCCGCACGATCGACCGGTTCTGCCAGGAGAGCGGACGCGACCGTTCTGCTCTCGATATCGCTGTCGCGCTGCGAAATCCGGCTCCCGCCGACCGCGCCGGTCTCGACGCTCTCGGCGTCGACGAACTGGTGCTGGTGGAGTCACCGCCCGCGGAGACCGACGCGGTGCCGGGATGGCTGGACGAGCTGGCGGGGCGCTGGGCGGTCTGAGGCGGACGGAACTAGCGCGACCACCGTTCCGGCTCCTCACGCAACAAACGCGCACGCCCCTTGCGGCGATAGCGGTGGATCTGGACGGCGCCCAGCCCCCAGAGCATGAACTGCGCCGACATCGCCCAGGTGAACGCCTCCGCCGGGTATCCCGCAACACCGTCCGGGGTTCGCCAATCGAGGATGAGACCGACCAGACCGGCGAGGATCAGACTCGCGAGAAAGCCCGCCTGATTGATGATCCCCGTGGCGGTACCGGCCCGTGAGTCCGGGTTGGACGTGCGGCCGAGATCGAAACCGATCGTCGACGCCGGGCCGCCCATCCCGCAGATCACCACCAGGATGACGAGCAGCCAGAACGGCGCTCCCCCGGGCCATGCCAATACCACCGCCCAGGCTGCCGCGATGCTCCCGACCACCAGCAGCACCACCGTCGACCTCTGCCACGGCCATCGAGTGATCAACCACGCGAAAATGGGCCCGAAACAGATGAAGGCGAACACCATGATCGTGAGGAGTGAACCCGCGCCGGCGGGACTCATCCCCTGGCCCTCGACGAAGAACGGGTAGCCCCACAGCAGACCCATGACGGTGGCGCTGAAATGGGTCGTGAAGTGCATCCAGAAACCCAGTCGCGTGCCGGGATGTTCCCAGGAGTCGCCGAGGTTCCGCCGGATACCGGCGAACCCGAGCATCGGACCCGACACCGACCGGACCGCCACGGAATCGCGCACGACGACCAGTGCGACCACGAGCAGGACGGCGCCGATCCCAGCGGTGGCCAGGTACGCACGACTCCACCCGAAGGTGGACAGTGCCCAGGTCATCGGTATGGCGGCCGTGACCGCGCCGAGTTGGCCGAGAACGCCGGTGAGCTGCGTCATCAGCGGGATTCGCCGCGCCGGGAACCATCTCGTCACCAGTCGCAGGACACAGACGAAGGTCATGGCGTCGCCGACCCCGACGAAGAACCGGGATGACAGGGCCCACGCGTAGTTGTCCGCGAACGCGAAGCTGATCTGGGCAAGCGTGAGGATAAGCGTTCCGCTGAGGAGTACCCGACGGGGACCGAACCGGTCGACGACGAGCCCGACCGGCACCTGCATCAGCGCGTACACCAGCAGCTGGAGCACGACGAACGTCGACAACTGCGACGCGCTGATCTCGAAACGCTCGGCCGCCAGCAGGCCGGCAACGGCCAACGACGAGCGCTGCAGCACCGCGACGAAGTAGACCGCGACGCCGACGACCCAGATGGTCATCGCCTGCCGCGAACTGAACGGCGAGGTCACCTGTGGACCCCGCTGGCGGGCCGAACCACGGATACTCTTTCGATCACCTAACTATTGTCGGGTAAGGCGCGAACAGGTCGCGAGTGCCCTCGGAACTGCGCCATCACTCCGCGGGTAGGCCGAACCCGAGCTTGAGCAGAGCGGTCCGGAACTTCGACTCATGCTCGGGTTGGACACCCAAGAATCGGTCTCCGAGCAGACCGCACAGCTGGCGAGTCCTGCGGTCAGAGGCGATGAGCATCGCTGTGGCCGGATCGGCACACTCGATCACGCGAAGATGTCCGCGGTCGATGAGTTGCGCTCCCCGCCGGCGGACATCGTCTATCAAAGTGGTGAGCGTCGAAGGCAGTTCGTGTTCGGCGCGACGATGTAGGAAGTCGGTGAACTCTGTCAGGTCGCGCCCTGCCCCGAGGGCTGCTGTCAGGGTGCTCGGCGACACGTTCCAGGTGTGGTCGGCGGTTTGGGTGGCGAAGGCGGCGAGCGTGAGTCTCTCGGTGTGAGTGATGCCGCGGAGAACCGCGATGTCGAGGTTTGGCAACACCGTCAACTGCGAGATCTCGGCGGTGTCGCCGGCCGGGCTGAAGGTGTCGACGAGGCCCAACGCATAGGCGCCGAGCGGTGTCAGCCGGATTCGTCGAAGACCGTCGTAGCGGCTGAGGGTGTCGAGGTGGTCGCTCCCCCAATTGCTGTGATAGTCCGTGCGGGCGCCGACTGGATCTCGGTAGTCGAGATCGAACAGGCCCAGCGTGCCAGCGCTGAGCACGTTGGTGCCACGCTGCCCCTTGATCGCCTCGACCCGGCTGAACTCATCGATCGCCCCGTGCGTAAGCCATCTGCGCCACACGCCGAGGATGACCTCCTCTGAAGGTTTGCGCAGCGCTGCACGACCTTTCGGTGTCACCGTGAGGCGAGTGCCGTCCAGTTTGGCCTGACTTCGGTCAGGTTAGTGCGCACCGCGGATTGCGGTGATGAGCTTCTGCAGGTCGTCGGGTAGCGGGTCGGCGGCGGTGATGGTGTGGGCGCCGGCTTTGATCTGCACGGTGCGGTAGCGGCGGGTGGTGGTGACGAACTTCTTGATCGACCAGCCAGAGCGTTCCTCGATGACGCGGGTGATCGCGAGGGCTGCGAACACGATGGTCAGGTGGGCTTCGATGGAGTCGCGCGTGTGGTGGAAGATCGGCCGGGCCGCGAGGTCAGATTTCGACATCCGGAAGCTCTTCTCGATCCGCCACAGATGATGGTAGGAGCCGATCACGAATTCCGGTGTCGGGGAATCAATGTTGGTGGCGTAGGCCTTCCAGCCGGCCAATGTGCGGGCTTTGGTTTCGAGTTCACGGTTGACGCTTTTGTCCGCGCCTTTGAGCGTGACGAATCGGTTGCGCTTGATCGGCGCTTTGCCGGCAACAGCGTTCTCAGCTTTGGCGACCTGCTCGTTGATGCCGCCCACACTGCGCCGAGCCCGGTCAGCGCTGTATTTGTAGTAGACGACGTGGTCGCGGCGCTTGTTCTTCGACCCCGCCGGAAACGGCTGGGTCAGCACCAGTCCGTCCGGAGGTGTGGAATCGGGATTGTTCTTGTGCCACTGTGCAATCAAGTACGGGATTGTTGGGATCCTCTCGCCGAGGATGAACGACAGCCCGGCGGCCTCGATGGCTTTCTTGTTGGCGTCGGAGATCATCCCGGCATCGGCGACCACGGTGATGTCGGACAGGTGGTGGGCTGCCATGAACGCCCGCAGGGTGGGCAGCATGGTGGCGGTCTCGGCCCGGTTGCCCTCGAACGCTTCGATCATCAGCGGAAACCCGGTCGCGTCGGTGAGCAGGCCGACGGTGATCTGCGGCTCAAGGCGACGTTCTTTGGAGAATCCGGGCTCGCGGAACCCGTCGGCCTTGTCGGTCTCGAAATACAGCGTGGTGACGTCATACAAGATAAGGCTCGCCGGTCCCAATCCGGCGCGCGCTGCGCATGCCGCGGCAAGCCCGCGACGGAACTCCACGGTCGCGTACTGCGAGAGTCGGCGCGTCAGACTGCGATAGGACATGGTGTCCACGCCAACTTCCTCGAGTACTCGCAGTGAATCCAGCTTGCTGGTCGGTTCAATGATCCGGGCCAGCACCAGATCCCGAAACACACTGTCTCGCTTTGCTGCTGACTCGAATCCGAGATCGACGTAGACCGCGGCCAGGGTGTCCCACAGGACCTGCATCCGCGACGACTGGATCGGCAGCGGCCCCGAAGCGGCGGCGAGACCAAGATCGAGTTCGGTCTGCCCTGCGGCCAACCGCTTGGCGGCGACCTCCTTCAACGCCGTCAGCTCGGCCTCGGTGTGCGCCGAGCCGATGTGCTCGATGTTGCGTGATCCGCGCCGGTTCGAGTGCACGATTTGCACCGCCGTCGCTCCCGACGCTGTCTTCACCGTGCGTACATACGCCACCTAGGCAGCCCACGGACCAGCCCTTAGTGCACAAATTTCGACCACGAGACACCCAAACCCGCAGGTCAGAGCTTCGTTAATCCCGCGGACCCTCCAACTTGTCCTAAGTCAGGTCTGAAGGTTTGCGCAGCGCTGCACGACCTTTCGGTGTCACCGTGAGGCGAGTGCCGTCCAGTTTGGCCAGCCCGGCGGACTGGACGAGCAACGGCCAGGCGAACGCGGCGATCGCCTCGTCGGCATAGAAGTCGCCGTTGACGAGGTGGCCGGCGACAATCTTCACCGTTGCCGCCGACGGGCGCCAGGTCTTCGCACTGCACTTGAGTTGCCCCGACGCGCAGAGCTCCAAGACCGCGCGCATGTTGGCCAGCGCGTCTTGTTCGGTCAATCGAACTCGCGTACCGACATCGGTGCTTGCATGCGCCACTTTCACACTTCTCGAATTGGATCGACGGGGCTCTTGCCGTCTTGCCGTCGGCAGCGAGCCTCAGCGAACATCCAGTCAGTTGCTCCGGGCCGCCAGTGCCTCGGCTCCATCGTCAGCGGGAACGAGGTCGTGTAGGTTCCGATCAAACTTGTCGTTCAACGTCCTCTCGACCAGCGGCTTTCCGATCGGTGTCGGAACTGGATTCCGGCCAAGTGTCGGAGTCCTTATGTACTGCGACAGATTCCGGCACCCAATTCGTCACAGTGGCGAATCGGATGCAGCACCCCCGCGGTCCTGAGATCTTGGTCGCGACGAATGCAGGTCGAGTTGCCCAACCCCAAGAAATGGCCGACAACGTTCGAACTCGTGGTGCCGATGGCCAACTGGATCTACACCCCTCCAACTCCAGTACCCCACGGCCAAGAAGAGTGGCACATATCAACCGGACCGATTCACGGGGAACACGCCAGTTGATGCAGGGCGGGTCGAACAAGGATTACATGATTCTCGGAGAAAAGAACTTCTTCTGTGCGGAAGGTCTGGGTCGACCAAGAATCAATTCAAAACTGCTTGATCGCTATTGATGGGACTGAAACCGCTCGCATCATGGCATTGGTTTCGATAGTTTATGTTGACCTACTATGCGTTGTAAGCGAGCCATACAGTGACACCAATACCAATGCAGGTTAGGACCAGAACAGCTATCGTGATCCACATACTTGCCCTGGCAACCCTCAGGCTTGACCGAGCAAGCCCACGGCTTTCCTCCGCTACTCCTAAAGCGCGGCTAGCAGTATTGCTTTCTGCGGTGATCGCGGACCGCAGCGTGACACTCGTTGTCGCATCGTCGATCCGGTCTGCAGCGTACTTGAGGAGCCTGTCGATTCCTAGCTCACTTCTAAGACCCTGCATAAAAAGGCGCGTAAAGCCGTGATCAACCAACCTGGCGGGATCAATTGATTCAGTCAGGAGTGCGACGTGACGCCGTGCAGAGATAATCCCTTGGAGCGCGTCATTTGGATCGACATTTGCAACTCCTCGGATTGTCTCATCATCTTGAAGATATCGAAGCAAAGAAGTGCTCTGTGCGAGTCTTGATAAGTAGTACTCAATAGAGAATAGGATATCGCGACGATACTCGTTTAGTGAGTTACTCTGGTCCCAGAACTTCTCATTAGCGATCAGTGATGCCTTCCTGTCAGTCAAGAAAACCTCGTCTGATCGGTAGCCTATGTTCTTTGCCCTCAACGAAGATAGATACTCGGGACGATAGAGTCTGTACCAGTCCGCAGTATTGAGCATTCCGGCTACTTCTGGAGTATCCAGGACTTGAGCAGCCGACAGAGTCGCTGACTCTTGCATTAGGTCTCCGAGGACGAGGAGCATATGAGTTCTTGCTGTGCGTTGGAAATCATCTGAGGTGCTAAGGACTGCACAATCTTCAGACACCGGTACCCCGAATATCGCTGTCAGTTCATCTTTTCGCTCGGCGGTCCATCGTGCCACCTGTATCTTACAATTATCCCAGGCGAGTTTGCCCAAGTTGTCAAGAATATCGATTACCCGATCAACGTCCAGTCCTGATGGCCAGTTGGCGGAGGTTCGACTATCTATCTCGTATTCAACCGTGTATGTCACCACGAGCTCTCGATAGAGATGGAATTCTGATGACATAAACTTACAAAGTGAGAGATTGCTACCGGGGTCGTCATCCAGTGTGGTTCTGCTGTCTGCGGCTTTTCGCCCATTGTACTCATGTGGAGCATGATCAAGAACGAAGGGCGAATCACTGGCTAGGAATGTCTCGTTCCACACTGCTTTACCGCGCTTGGCAGTGGCCTGCTCCATCCATGCCCGTACCCTGCGCGCAAACTTCTCGGTGCCTCCAAGCCGCGACACATCGTCATGCTTTGTAGGGTCAGCCTCCTGATCCGTACGAAGCCGGGCTAGGTTCTCCCACGGAATCCTCTCGCTAGCCAGGAGCGTGAGATCCACTGCGAACACGAAATAGACTCCGAGACGCGGAACCGTCCTCTGGAAGTGGGTGCCGTCAGGCACCGCTCTGGCGGCGTCGCGCTCAGCGTTCTTGCTGTCCATTTAGTTGGTTAACCTTCTTGCGTTTGGTTAGTTGGTGAAATAGCTAACCCGTAGCGGTCAGATTGACGCGAAGGGTTGAACGGGAGACGGCTGACAGTTTCGAATAGATGCGGGCTTCGAACATCTCCGACAGTAGGGTAAAAGTCTCCGTCTAGATCACCTAATGTGCCGTAGAGCGCGCCATCGGAACGCACCATGGCATAGGTTCCCTTCTTATCTTGAGATGAGATAGCACGGATATTAATTGAGCTGGCACGATTGAGTTCTGAGAATGTTTCATCGAAACTAGTGTCAGATATGTGCAAACGATCCCAGCTGACCTTCGCATCCCCAATCTGGACAAGTTCTTGTATGCCCCACTCGCCGAGGTGTGAATAGGAAGCGAGTAGCGACCTGAGCGTAGTCAACTCGGTAACGTTCTGACGGGTCACAACGGTCCTGACTCGGAAACTCACACCACGCTGCTCCAGCCAATCCATCGCATGACATACGCGCAAGAAGTTTCCCTTTCGGCCGCGGAGCGCATCGTGAGTTGATGCGAGACCATCAAGGGAAAGCGCGACGCTATCGGCGAGAAGTAAAGCCTCCTCCACCGCGTCGCTCCAAATATCTGCATTTGTTTGAATTTCGACAAAAAGCCCGCTTTCCTTGGCAGTTCGACACAAGGTTGGCAAATCTCTCCGTAGCGCGGGATCGCCACCCGCGAATACAAGATCTCGCGCACCCCCATAGGCAATCAGTTGCACCAGCTCCACCGCGTCGTCGCCGCGTAGCGGAACACTCCTGGTTCGGTAGCAGAAACTGCAACTTAAGTTACATTGGGACCAACACTCCCAATGCACTCGAACAATATCGAACCGACGAAACGAATTTACGCAGCGAGTGCAACCAGCAGCAACACATGACAAGTCTTTACCACTCAGAGCGTGGTCAATTTTTTGGCTAATAGGTAGAACGTCACTCATTATTCCCGCCTGTCATGCGCCGGTGCTTGTTAGAAAAGAGGTCTGGATTATCCTCCATTCGTCTAACAAAATGCTCGTTTATGATCGGCTTCGCGGCACGGACCTCTTGTCGAGTCTTCATCCAGACGCCAGGAGTATCTGAAATATGGCCGATTATTTCCGCTCCAGGCACCCTGTTAACAAGCCGTTCGGCCTCTTCCAGACTGTGCGACCGCAGTATGTAGAGGATTGCCCAATCGCCAACGCCGAAAGCAAGATCTGTCGGGTCGAATCGTTTTAGGCTTGCGTATTTTAGAGCAAACTGGTGAAGCGGAAGCGATGAAGAATAAATTACCGCGCCGAACTCTCCTCGGAGCACATTGGCGGCGTCGTAGAGGCCATCGCTGAGGTCCATGCCTGCCACGATACCGGGGAGACGAAGGAGGTTCGCTGCAATCTCGGTCTTTGCGTGGGGGTAAGCCAAGTAGTCGATGAGCTCCTGGTTCCCGTCGCCGGGGCGATCGATTCCCTCATCTGTCAAAAGGGAGTGCGCGCCTTCAAAACCGCCTAGTTCTCCGACAAGAACTAAGTAGTCGCCGGGTAGGCTTCCATGCCGTCCGATAGCTTGACTGCGGCTGACGACGCCAATGGCAGCTGCTACAACTTCGGCTGCTCGTCCCTCCTTGGTATCTCCCCCGACGAGTGTGATTCCGTGCTCTAAACAGGACTCTAGGCATCCGGCGACGATCATGTCGGCATCGTGCACTCGGAATGATCTCGGAAGTATGAGGGAAAGGAGAAGTGATTTTGGAGTCCCACCGACTGCGAGTATGTCACTCGCGCACGTAGTTACAGCGAGGCGGCCCCACAATTTGTAATCACACCAGCCGCGACTGGTTGCAACTGGGTGCGCGGCACGATCAATTTTCATGACCAGTACGTCGTCAGACCCAGTTTCTAAGTCGACGATGGCCGCGTCGTGTCCGAAACCGTTCAGGAGTCCGGTGCCCACGGGTAGTTGCGGCAACAGCTTCCTTAAGTAGCCCTTCTCCCCGACGTCGGCTAGCGTATCTCCGCTGGAGTTTTCGGTGTCCGACACTTGATACCCGTTGCTACGTCGACTTCGGTGTGTGGCGATGGCACGGCGGCGACTGTGGAGTGTGTCGCGTCAGCATAGAATGACACTAGTCGGTAGATTGCTCCTGCAGCAACGTGGGGCGGGAGATGTTCGAGAAACTGCGGACTGTCGCTTCGAAACTCTCGGCGAGCAAGTCAGTACCCGGCAGGAGACCGCGGCGTGGAATGTGCGGGCTGTGGGCCACCACCGCGTTGAAACCGCTGTACCGTGCGTGCCTGCCACGTCGCCGCGCCGGGCCGCCGCGTTGTTGAGTCTGGCGACCGCCAGCCGGGATTTCATGCGTGAGTCGATGCTGTAGCCAACGATCCGGCTGGAGAACACATCTTTGATCGCGCACACGTACAGCTTGCCCTCGGTGCTCGGTGCTATCGCTGAGCCACAACTGATTCGGCATCTCGGCTGCGAACTCACGCTGGACGAGGTCATCATGCACCGGCGGTGCGGGTACGGCTGGGCACAGCGACTCCTTCCAGGCCCACCCCACGGCAAGCCAGATCAAGATGTCACCTCCACGTGCGGCAGTCTCTTCTACAATGCTGGAGGCACACGGCAATGGCAATGATCTCGCTCATCGACTTCGAGACCACCTCATCGGCAAGTCAGGCCACACAGTACGGGATGGTAGCCGGAGCCAAGCGGTTGGTCGTCACAGCATGCCGCTCTTTGCAGTGGACCTTGTCGGCAGCCGAGCACGCTTTGACCCGCTGTCTCGCATCGTCGGAAAGCCTCGCGTCTTCCCATGATGATCGTGGAACGCATCAGCGCCACCCGCTCGTCGCTACCGATAGAAGACGCGCGCCGATAGCGGAGCTTCATCCCCTTGTGGTCGCATTTGGGTGCGGCTGCATCGTCTGTCATTGCGAACACCACACCTTGAGGGGCGCATTGATGGTGGTTCTGACGTAAGTCTCGACCGCGGCAAGGAGATCGGATTGCTGTTGGCTCAATTGCGACGAGCTTAGTCCGGGTTGAACAATCACTATCTCCATTCGCCTTCGATGGACCTGCGCTTGGGCCTGAAGCTGAAGCAGACGAGCTGCATCCCCGGCTTCAAACGGGCTGACTCCCGTGCGCTGGTGCTTTGCTTGAGCGCGACGCGCGAGCTGCTTGAAGAACGGGCCGAGATCGCTGCGCCTCCATGCCACCGACTTCTGAGCCTGGCCGCAGACTTCATATAGGTCGGCCACTCGCGCGCCTGGCGTGACATCACTTGAGTACTTGCAGTGGAGGAGACGGACGAGTAGGCCCTCGTCGTCTAGCCTCATTGCGACGATGTCCGCGATCTCTCCTGGACCATCGTCGTCGATCACTACGTCCCATCCGTCAGCGTCGGCAAGCGTGTCTCTGATCGCTCGATATTGAATCGAGTGGCCGAGTTTATTGGCTTGCTGCGATTCGACTTTGATGTCCGTGCCGGACCAGTCGACCACAACGAGATTGTTGGAATCGAATGGTGCACGGTCCCCCCGCGGCCGGTAGAGAAGCCCACCTTCGACGATCCAGTCGTTATTGAGCAAGAAGACTAGGCCGGCCCGGTTCAGCCAGGTGCTGAGCGGCAATTCCGAACGCGGTCGAATCACTTGAATGTCCTCTGCGCTGGTGCAGGAGTACGTCACGTCGCCTTCCATGCTCACTGCCGCTTCGTAGGACACAGTCCACGCGCGGTTGGAAATCGCGAACTTGAATGGTCCCGTTGTGCTCGACGTGTCTGGAATGAGGTCGCAATAGACCGCCTCGATGGTCTTGTCTTCGTAGGTGAGCTTCATACTCTCCGCGTTCTGGGTGTGAAGCTCCCACGGCCACTCGACGCCGAGAAGTACTCCCTCTGGCCGGCCGTCCAGTGGTTCGGGGAGTATGAAGTTTCCGATGACATGGTCGATGGTGAGTGTGTCGTCGAGGAGCTTTGTGCCGATGGCATCGCACCAGTCGCACCATTGCTTCAGACTCGTCGCCGTTGAGTGCGACCAGATTCGACCCTTCTGGGACGCACTGATGTTGACGCGCTCTCCCTCGCGGAAACCCGATCCAGAGATGTTGGTCTGGGTCTTAGTACCGGCCTCGGCGGCGGTGAAACTCTCGGTGACGTCGGAGCCGACGTGCATCGAGAATCGACGAAACTGACTTCGAGCATCGAGAACGCCGACGTTCGTGGGCACAAGGCGCTGGACGTCACCCATTACGCGGTAGACCTGACTTCCGTTGAAGCGCATAGCTCCTGGGCCAAGAACAGCCTCCGCGAGCTCTTCGAAGACCCCGTCGTTGGCCGAGTTGTTGACGTAGAACAGCCTGCGCTCGCTATCGAAGTACAAGACATACAGCTCGTAACCAATCTCGTCGAGCGTCTTGAGATCGCCCCAGCGGACCGGGATTCGACGCTCGACAACGCACCAAGCGACACCAGCCTGTGCGTTCAGGCCAATTGGATTGGTGAGCAGCGACTCCTCGCCGAAGTAGCCAACGATTGCGTCAGTGTTCCACTGTGATGTCGGCGCTCTGTAGACGACAGCACTCATCTTCGGGAGCAGGCTTCGGAGCGCGACCTCGTCCGGCAGGCTTCCGAATCCGGCCTCAAAATCGCTGACGTCCTGCTGTTCATCGACGGCAGCCTCGGAGATGTCTCGGAGTAGGAGGTTCCAATCCGCGTCCTCGGCGTAGAGGCTTCGCAAGCGCACATCGGGCTCAAGTTCTGTTCGAGCGACGAACATTGCGGCGGCGCCGAACTCGCCACCAGAAGACGTTCGCGCAAAGCGGCCGATGAACTGCAGGGTGACGCCCAGACTCTTATGCGAGTCATGGACAGCGGCGACTTTCAACGCGGGGAGGTCGAATCCCTCGCCGAGCATGTCGACGCAAACTACTATGCGGGACTCTCTAGTCTTCAATGCGTCGACAGCTGCGCTGCGGCTTCTCGCCTTGAGGGTGCTGTAGATGACTACTGGTTTGAGGTCAGATGCCGCTTCTGCATAGAGGGCCCGGATCGCCACCGCACGCGGAATGCTCTTGACCCGCGCCATCAAGATGTGGTCTTTGCCTTCTCCGAGATCTGCCCGCAGTCTTGTGACAGCTTCGGCAGCCAATGCCCCATCTGGGTTCTCGAAGTCAACGACCGACTTGAAGTCGATCTCCGAGAAGTACCCCTGCGCTTGGGCTTCGCGGAGTGGGAAGGAGTAGATGATCCGGCCTTGCAGGTGTTTGCCGTCCTCACGGAAGGGTGTAGCCGTGAATTGAATCACGGGTTTGCCGGCGAAGGCTGACCGGATGTCAGTCCAGGTCGAGGCGGCAACGTGGTGGGCTTCGTCTACGAACAGATGGCTGAACTGGGCGAGAAATGCCGCTCGCACCTCTGAAGTTGATGAGTGAAGAGCAGAAGGGGTGCTCACGACGACGTTGCAAGCCTGAGCAAATGCAACAGCGTCGCCTTCTGCGGAGAACTGATGGCCGACGCGACCAACGACCGGGCGGATTGCGCGAGACGCGACGATGCCGAGTTCCTGGAGCACTCCAAGCCGGTCGAACTTACCCGCGATCTGTTCTCGCAGCGCGTCTGACGGAACAAGCACAAGCAGACGTCTGGGGCGTGCTGTCACAAGGAGGCCGAGCATGGTCTCGGTCTTCCCGGTGCCCGTCGGCATCACGACGGTCGCGGGTTCGGGCCGTTTCGTGGTCCAGTACCCCAGCACCGCGTGGATCGCTCCCAACTGGGGCGAACGAAGACCTACCTCGCCCTCACTAGGGTCCTCCAGCCGCAGTGCACCACGGTAACTATCGAGGACCTCGGCTGAATAGTTGCGCGGTAGCGGGCCAGGCCTGTTCCAGGTCGCGCCTCGCACGCGGTCGCCAGCCTTCGTCCCGACCGACAACCTGAGCCACAGATCGTCGGCCGCGAGTGGCTTGTCTACCGTCGAGGCGGGCCAGGTACCGAACACATTTGACACCTCCAGGGCGCCTGCGGTTTCCGAAACGCTTGTGAAGGTCGAAGCCGGTACCAGGAGTTGGCGGGCAATGTTGTCGTCAACAATTAGCGGGGCCGACCATTGATCGGCACTGCGCCACACCTTGGCGTTCTGCCCTTGCTCCATCCCCGCTCAGCTCTCGTCAGAACATGGCCGCCGCTCGCCACGCGGTCAGAACCCACGCCTCATCGAAACGTACAGGTCAGGAT
>NZ_JAUZVK010000022.1:0-65665 GCF_031844505.1 Gordonia sp. AC31 | reverse complement strand
CGAAGCCGCCGCGCCGTGGTTCCACCGGTACGCCGACATCGCGCTGTAGTACGGGGCTAATCTCGTCTGCGAATGCACATGTCCCGGGACCGGCCCGGTCATTTTGGCGGTGTGAGGAGATGCGGTGGCGGAGCACGGGGCCGACGCGGTGGTCGTCGGTGCGGGACTGGCGGGTCTCGTGGCGACATACGAACTCACCAAGGCCGGACGCCGCGTCGTCGTGGTCGACCAGGAGAATCGCAACAACCTTGGCGCGCAGGCATTCTGGTCGCTGGGCGGGTTGTTCATGGTGGACACGCCGGAGCAGCGTCGGCTGGGCATCAAAGACTCCGCGGATCTCGCCCTGCAGGACTGGATGGGGTCGGCCGGTTTCGACCGTGACGACGAGGACTACTGGCCGCGTCAGTGGGCCCGCGCCTACGTGGACTTCGCCGCCACCGAGAAACGGCAGTACCTCCACGACCTCGGGTTGCGCATCACCCCGATCGTCGGGTGGGCCGAACGCGGCGGCGGGTTCGCCGACGGCCACGGCAACTCCGTGCCCCGCTTCCACCTCACCTGGGGAACCGGACCCGAGGTCGTGCGGGTCTTCGCCGAGCCGGTCCTGGAGGCGGAGAAGCGCGGGCTCGTCGAGTTCCGGTTCCGGCACCGCGTCGACGAGCTCATCGTCGACGACGACGGCGCCGCCGTCGGCGTGCGGGGTGTCACGCTCGCCCCGACCGACGCCGAACGCGGCCAGGCGTCGAACCGGGATGTGGTGGGCGACTTCGAGATCCGTGCCGGGTCGGTCATCGTCACCTCGGGCGGCATCGGCCACAATCACGACCTGATCCGCAAGAACTGGCCCGTCGAGCGTCTCGGCCCCGCGCCGGAGACGATGATCTCGGGCGTCCCGGCGCACGTCGACGGCCGGATGCTGGAGATCAGCGAGACCGCCGGCGCGAACATCGTCAACCGTGACCGGATGTGGCATTACACCGAGGGCATCCACAACTGGGACCCGATCTGGCCCGACCACGCGATCCGCATCATCCCCGGCCCGTCCTCGCTGTGGCTCGACGCCAACGGCAACCGCCTCGCACCGCCGAACTTCCCCGGCTTCGACACCATCTCGACGATGAAGGCGATCCTGGCGGCCGGTCACGACTACTCGTGGTTCGTCCTCACCCAGACGATCGTGGAGAAGGAGTTCATGCTGTCGGGTTCGGAGCAGAACCCCGACATCACCGCGAAGGACGTCAAGCTGGCCGCGAAGAGCCGGCTGGCGAAGGGCGCCGCGGGACCGGTCGACGCCTTCGTGCGCAACGGCGTCGACTTCGTGGTCGCCGACAACCTCCCGGAACTGGTCGCCGGGATGAACAAGATCGCCCGCGGCCCCGAACTCGACCTCGCACACCTCGAACGCATCATCTCCGCACGCGACGCCGAGATCGGCAACAAGTTCTCCAAGGACGCGCAGCTGATGGCGATCACCAATGCCCGACAGTTCGTCGGCGACAAGATCGTTCGGGTCGCCAAGCCGCATCGACTGCTCGATCCCGAACACGGCCCGCTGATCGCGGTCCGGCTCAACATCCTGACCCGCAAGACCCTGGGCGGGCTCGAGACCAATCTCGACTCCCAGGTCCTGCGGCCGGACGGCACCGCCTTCGACGGCCTGTTCGCCGCCGGCGAGGTCGCGGGCTTCGGCGGCGGTGGCGTCCACGGGTACAACGCACTCGAGGGGACGTTCCTCGGCGGATGCATCTTCTCCGGCCGCGCCGCCGGCCGGGCGGTGGCGCGGGCCACAACGCGCCGCTGACCCGTCACCGGTCAGCGTCGAAAAGGGTTGCCTGCCCTATACATTCGCGGCACGATCTGCTGCCCCACGGTTGGTACGCATGGGCTAGTGTGTTCAGCGTGCCGGTGCCCCAGACGATCCTGACGCGGAAGACGAAGTCGGCGATCTTCCTCGTCTTCACCATCAACGACGGCGGTGAAGACGCGGTTCGCGCTGCGCTGGAAGACATCCCCGGCCTGAACAACGCGGTGTCCTCGCGGGCTCCCGAGGCGGCACTGGCCGGGATCGTGTCGATCGGCTCCGCGGCGTGGGACCGCCTGTTCACCGGCCCTCGACCCCGCTCGTTGCGGCCGTTCGTCCCCTACGAGGGCGAGGTCCACACCGCCCCGGCGACGCCCGCCGATCTGCTCGTGCACATCAAGTCCGACGACATGGGCCTGTGCTATGAACTCGGCGCCAAGATCACCGAAGCATTCGGGGACGCGGTCACCGTCGTCGACGAAGTGCACGGGTTCCGCTACTTCGACCTGCGCGACCTCATCGGCTTCGTCGACGGCACCGAGAACCCGATCGGACAGGCGGCGATCGACGCGATCACGGTCGGCGGGGAGGACCCCGACTTCGAGGGCGGCAGCTACGTCGCCATCCAGCGTTACGTACACGACCTGTCGTCGTGGAAGGACCTGAGCACCGAGGAGCAGGAAGCCGCGATCGGGCGGACCAAGCTCGACAACGTCGAGATGGCCGACGACGTGAAGCCCCCGAACTCCCACATCGCGCTGAACGTCGTCGAGGACGAGAACGGCGAGGAGATCGACGTCGTGCGGGACAACATGCCGTACGGCGACGTCTCGGGTGCCGGTGTCAACGGCACGTTCTACATCGCCTACTCGGCAGCGCCCGACGTCACCGAGGAGATGCTGCGCAAGATGTTCATCGGCGACCCACCCGGCACCTACGACCGCCTCCTCGACTTCACCACCGCGGTCACCGGGGCCCAGTTCTTCACCCCAACACTCGACTTCCTTGAAGACCTGCCACCCGCGCCCGACGCCGCACCCACGGCTTCCCCCGCCCCGACGACACGTTCCGACGGCTCGCTCGGCATCGGTTCACTGCACTGACGACACCCTTTCGACCACCGCACCAGGAGGACACCATGAACAACCTGCATCGCGAACTCGCACCGATCTCCGACGCGGCCTGGGCGGAGATCGAAGAGGAGGCGACCCGCTCCTTCAAGCGCAACGTCGCGGGCCGTCGCCTCGTCGACGTGACCGGGCCGCTCGGCTCCGACACCGCATCGGTGACGCTCGGACATCGCACCAAGATCGACTCACCGTCGCAGGGGATCACTGCCTTCCAACGGCGCACCCAGTCGCTGGTGGAACTCAAGGTCCCGTTCACGGTGTCCCGCGAGGCCATCGACGACGTCGACCGCGGCGCCAAGGACTCCGACTGGGACCCGGTCGTGGAGGCCGCGCGCGAACTCGCGCTCGCCGAGGACCGGGCGATCTTCGAGGGTTACGCCGCAGCGTCGATCACCGGTATCCGCGCCGAGGCCGCCGCCACCCCGATCCCGCTGCCCGCCGACGTGCGCGACTACCCGGAGGCGGTCAGCCAGGCGCTGAGCACACTGCGTCTGGCGTCGGTCGACGGTCCGTACGCGGTGGCCCTCTCGGCCGAGGCCTACACCCAGGTCAACGAGACGTCGAACCACGGCTACCCGATCCTCGAACACATCCAGCGTCTGTTCACCGGCGACATCGTGTGGGCGCCCGCGATCAGCGGCGCGTTCGTGATGAGCACCCGCGGCGGCGACTTCGAACTGACCATCGGCCAGGACGTGTCGATCGGCTACGACTCACACGACGCCGACGTGGTGAACCTGTACTTCCAGGAGTCGTTCACCTTCCTCACCCACACCGCCGAGGCAGCCGTCGCGCTGACCGAGCCGCCGACCGTCTGAGCAGCCGCCCGCGGTCCCCGCCTGCGCGGATTACCGGTGGGCAGATACTCGGCGGCGTCCGTTGCGAGCGGCAACTAGTCTGGCGCAGGTGATCGCAGTGAACTCCGGCCGGCTCTCGCTCCCGGCGCCTACCGTTGCCTTCGGCCCGCTCGCTTCGCTCCCGGCGCCTAGATGCTGACCCGACTCGTCCGCACCTACCTCTCCCGGTACCGCATCAACGTCGCGCTCGTCATCGTGCTGCAACTGCTGGCGACCATCGCGATGCTGTACCTGCCGAGCCTCAACGCCGACATCATCGACAACGGCGTCGCCCGCGGGGACACCGGTTACATCCTGCGCATCGGCGGCTGGATGTTACTGGTGAGCGTCGCCCAGATCATCGTGACGGTGACCGCGCAGTACTTCGGCGCGCGCGCCGCCCTCGGGGTCGGGCGCGACATCCGGGGCGACCTCCTGCATCGGGTGAACTCGTTCTCCGCACGCGAGGTCGGCACGTTCGGCGCGCCGTCACTGATCACCCGCACCACCAACGACGTCCAGCAGGTGCAGCTACTCATCGTGATGAGCAGCGCGATCCTGGTGATGGCGCCGATCATGTGTATCGGCGGGATCGTCATGGGCGTCCGGGAGGCGCCGGCCCTGTCCTGGGTCATCGCCATCGCGGTGCCCATCCTCGGGGTGTCGATGGGGGCCATCATCGCGAAGATGATCCCCGGCTTCCGCGCGATGCAGGAACGGATCGACAACGTCAACCGCGTCCTGCGCGAGCAGATCACCGGCATCCGGGTTGTGCGGGCGTTCGTGCGAGAAGACTACGAACGCAAGCGTTTCGCTGTCGCCAACGACCACCTCGCCGACGCGACCCTGCACGTCGGCCGGTTGATGGCCCTGATGTTCCCGGTCGTCATGGTGATCACCAACGTCACCATCGTCGCGGTGATCTGGTTCGGGGGGCACGCGGTCTCCGACGGTTCGCTGGAGATCGGCGCACTGACCGCGGTGATGAGCTACGTGATGCAGATCCTGATGTCGGTGATGATGGCGTCGTTCCTGGCGATGATGGCCCCGCGCGCGGCGGTCTGCGCTGAACGCATCTCCGAGGTCCTCGCCACCGACACCTCGGTCCATCCGCCGACTGAACCGGTCGGTTTCGCCACCCACCCCGGTACGGTGGAGTTCGATGCCGCCGAGTTCCGCTATCCCGGCGCCGACGACCCGGTGTTGAGCGGCATCGACTTCCGCGTCGAGCCGGGCACCACGACCGCGATCGTCGGCTCGACGGGGTCGGGCAAGACCACCCTCGTCGGGCTGGTGCCGCGGCTGATCGACACGACCTCCGGCACGGTCCGGGTCGGCGGTACCGACGTCAAGCGGCTCGATCCCGACGAGCTCCGGTCGGTCGTCGGTCTGGTGCCCCAGCGGCCGTACCTGTTCTCGGGAACCATCCGCTCGAACCTGCTGCACGGTAAGGCCGACGCCACTGACGACGAGATCTGGGAGGCGCTGCGCATCGCGCAGGCGGAGGACTTCGTGTCCGCGATGCCCGACGGTCTGGACACCAAGGTGTCCCAGGGCGGGACGACCGTCTCCGGCGGGCAGCGGCAGCGCCTGGCGATCGCACGCGCCCTCATCCGGCGGCCCGCGATCTACCTCTTCGACGACTCGTTCTCCGCGCTCGACCTGACCACCGATGCGCGGCTGCGCGCCGCACTGCGCCCCGCCACCCGCGACGCCGCGGTCATCGTCGTGGCGCAACGCATCTCGACCATCGTCGACGCCGAGCAGATCGTCGTGCTCGATCGCGGCCGGGTCGTCGGGCTCGGTACCCACGACGAGCTGCGGCAGTCGTGCCCGACCTACGCCGAGATCGTCGAATCGCAGATGGCGATGGAGGAGCGCTCATGACCCGGCCCGGAGGCCCGCCGATGGCGGCCGGACCCGAATCCAAGCCTCGCTCGTTCTGGCCGTCGGTCAAACGCGTTGTCGCACAACTTGCGTCGTATCGACTGCTGATGTCGATCACGCTCGCGTCGCTGGTCGGCTCGGTGGTGCTGATCGCGATCGCGCCCCGCGTGCTGGGGTACGCCACCGACCTCGTCTTCGACGGCGTGATCGGCCGCACCCTGCCCGAGGGGCTCACCAAGGAGCAGGCGGTGGCCGGTCTCCGCGAGAGCGGTGACGACACGTTCGCCGACATGGTCTCGTCGATGAACGTGACCCCCGGCGTCGGAGTGGATTTCGGCGCCGTGGGGCGCGTGCTGCTGATCACCCTCGTGCTGTACGTGGTGTCCTCGGCGCTCGCCTGGCTCGCCGGGTACCTGCTCAACATCGTCGTCGTCGGCACCATCCGCCGGCTCCGCGACGACGTCGAGGCCAAGGTGCATCGCCTGCCGCTGCGCTACTACGACACGATGCCGCGCGGCGAGCTGTTGAGCCGGGTGACCAACGATCTCGACAACCTGTCGCAGAGCATGCAACAGACCATCTCCCAGTTCGCCAACTCGGTGCTGACGGTGATCGCGCTGCTGATCATGATGATCTGGATCTCGCCGCTGCTGGCGCTCATCGCGGTGGCCACGGTGCCGCTGGCGATCATCGCGACCGGCATCATCGCGAAGCGTTCGAAGCCGCACTTCTCGGCCCAGTGGTCGTCGACGGGCGCGCTCAATGCTCAGGTCGAGGAGGCCTTCACCGGGCATGAGCTGGTGACCGCCTTCGGCCGTCAGCGCGAGATCGAGGCGACCTTCGACGAACGCAACGAGAAACTGTACGAGTCGAGTTGGCGCGCGCAGTTCATCTCCGGCGTCATCATGCCGACGATCATGTTCCTGGGGAACCTCAACTACGTGGCGGTCGCGGTCGTCGGTGGTCTGCGCGTGGCGTCGGGCTCGCTGAGTCTCGGTGAGGTGCAGGCGTTCATCCAGTACTCGCGCCAGTTCACGCAGCCGCTGACGCAGATCGGTTCGATGATCAACCTGATGCAGAGCGGTGTCGCCTCCGCCGAGCGGATCTTCGACATCCTGGACGCCGACGAGCAGTCGCCCGACGCCGCGAATCCGAAGACGCCCGCCGAGGACAAGGGACTCATCGAGTTCGACGACGTCTCCTTCCGGTACGTCGAGGACAAGCCGCTGATCGAGAATCTCAGCCTGGTCGCACGCCCCGGGCACATGGTCGCGATCGTCGGCCCGACCGGCGCGGGCAAGACCACCCTGGTCAACCTGATCATGCGGTTCTACGACGTCGATTCCGGCGTCATCCGGGTCGACGGCGTCGACTCCACGGACATGACGCGCGACGACCTGCGCGAACGTACCGGCATGGTGCTACAGGACTCGTGGCTCTTCGGCGGCACGATCTACGACAACATCGCCTACGGCGACCCCACCGCCTCGCGAGAGGAGGTGCTCGACGCCGCCCGGATGAGTCACGTCCACCACTTCGTGCGGACACTCCCCGACGGCTATGACACCGTGCTCGACGACGAGGGCGGTGGCGTCAGTGCCGGTGAGCGGCAGCTCATCACGATCGCGCGGGCCTTCCTCGCCCGGCCCACGATCCTCATCCTCGACGAGGCGACGAGTTCCGTCGACACCCGCACCGAGCTGCTCATCCAGAAGGCGATGGCCAATCTGCGGTCGGATCGCACGAGTTTCGTCATCGCGCACCGACTCTCCACGGTGCGCGACGCCGACGTCATCGTCGTCATGGAGGACGGGCACATCGTCGAGCAGGGCAACCACGACGAACTGCTAGCGGCCCGCGGCGCCTACTGCCGGCTGTACGAAAGCCAGTTCACCGGGGCCATCGAGGCGGGCTGACCCTTCGTGACGCTCGCAAGCTCGCTCCTCAGGGAGCACAAGAAGGCTCGCTTCGCTCGCACCTCAGGGAGCAGGAAAAGCGCGTCCCCACCCCGCTCCCTGATCCGAAAGCGCCACACACCCATTGGTCCCTGAGGTGCGAGGAGCGATAGCGACGAGCCACGAAGGGCCTGGTGAGGCACCTTGCGAGCCCCTTCGTGGCTCGCTTCGCTCGCACCTCAGGGAGCACAAGTAGGCTCGCTTCGCTCGCACCTCAGGGAGCACAAGTAGGGTCGCTTCGCTCGCACCTCAGGGAGCAGGAAAAGCGCGTCCCACCCCGCTCCCTGAGGAGCGCCCGGAGCTTGCGGAGGGCGCGTCACGAAGGGTCACGCCGGCCGCTCGTTGCGTGCCGCCCGTTCGACGAGCATGGCAATACGCCGGGTCTTGGTCTCCGGCCGCTTCGCCAGGGCGAGCTGCGACAGCCCGAACTTGCGCGCGCTGGGCGGGAAGGCATCCCAGTTGGCCCGGGCGACCGGGTCGGAGTCGAGAGCGGCGGCGAGTTCGGGGGATTCGATGAGCGCCTCGGCGTCGTCGAACAGCGTCCACAGGCCACGGGCCTGAGCGTCGTCGATGACGGCCTGCCCGGCGGGCTGAATGCGGCCGGCGGCCGCGAGGTCGGCGACCCGCGCCTTGTTCGACGCCGACCATCCGCTGTTGCGACCGCGCCGGGTGAACCACATGCCGCGGCGGTCGGCGTCGATGACACGGGTGTGACCGTCGATCCATCCCCAGCACAGCGCTTCGCGCACGCACTCGTCGTAGTCGAGCGGTTCCCGGCCCGAACCCTTGCGCCAGAAGACGAGCCACACCCCCGGCGAGGTCTCATGGTTGTCGCGCAACCACTCTCGCCAGGCCTCGACGGTGTCGAGGCTGAGCTTCGGCGCGTCCGGGTCGGCCATGTGTTCACCCTAATGACCTCGGCCTTCTCTCGGTACAGTTGAGCCGTGAACGAGATCGTCAACTTCGCCGAGAGCTACTGGTGGCTGATCTTCCCGGTCGGCGCGGTCGTCGGCGGGTGGGCCGGTTCGATCGGCAAGTACAACGAGAAGCGACGCAAGGACAAGATCGAGCTCGCCCGGATCAAGGCGAACGCCCAGACCGAGCAGCTGAAGCTCACGACGACCTCGGCCGACCAGTTACGCCGGGTCCGCAAGCAGCACGACGCGCTCAACGAGAAGTGGTTCGCCTACGAACTCGATCTCGCGACTCTGATCGAGTTCCCGCTGATGACCGACATGCGCGAACCGTTGACGCTGGCCTTCCACCGGGCCCGGGTCCGCGCGGATGATCTACGGCCCGAATCGGATTCCGCCGCCGTCGGCACGGCCGAGACCTCCATGTCGCCAGCCGACTTCGCCGAGTACCGCGATGCGGTCGGCGACTACGCCGCCGCCTTCGATGCGGCCGAGCGAGAGGCGCGGCGTCGCAAGCAGACCGGGTTCTCCCCCATCGAACGCGAGGCGCTCGATCGGGCGCGCAAACTCATCAACGTCGCCGCCGACACCGGCGCCACGCCGGCCGAGAGGCAGGCCGCCTTCAAGAAGGTCCGTGCCGAGCTCGACGGCATCATCGACGTTCCCCGGGTGGCGGCCGCACATCTCGAACAGCAGATCGCCGGCGCGCTGGAGCGCGGCTCGGACTGAACGTTCCGGGGTCGATCAGAGGTCCGGGATCGGGAGATCCAGGTTGGGCGCGATGATTCCGCCGTCGACCTCGAGGATCTTGCCGGTGACGTACGCACCGGCGGGCGACGCCAGGTAGAGGGCCGCCGCGGCGATGTCCTCCGGATCACCGAGGCGGTGCAACGGCGTGGAGGTCTCGACCTCGGTGCGCATCCCTTCGTCGCCGGCGACGATCTCCAAAGCCGAGGTCAGGATGGCACCCGGCGCGATGCCGTTGACCCTGATCTTCGGGTTCAGATCCATCGCCGCGATGCGGGTGTAGTGCGCGAGGGCGGCTTTCGCGGTGCCGTAGGCGGCATAGGCGCGTCCGGGCACGCGGCCGACCGCGGAGGTGATGTTGATGATCGACCCCTGGCCGGTGGTCGCGAGGATCTGCTTGGCGCCGGCGACGACCAGCGCGTGCGCGTTGCCGACGTTGAAGTCGAAGGCGTCCCGCAGGTGCTTGGGACTGGTGTCGAACAGCGGCCGCGGCATCGCACCGCCGACGTTGTTGACCACGGTGTCGAGACGACCGAACTCGTCGACCGCGGTCTGGGCGAGTGCCGCCGCGGCGTCGGGATCGGCGAGATCCACGGCGACGGCGTGCGCCCGTCGGCCCACCGCACGGACCCGCTCCGCGACCTGTTCGAGGTCGGCCTCACTGCGGGCCGCGATCACCACGTCCCCACCTGCCTCGGCGAAGGCGACCGCGATCGCCGCCCCGAGTCCCCGGCTCGCGCCGGTCACGATGGCCACCTGGTCGTCTATCCGGAATCTGTCGAGAATCACCCGTCGACCATGCCACGTCGACGCACGAAACGAGAACGTGTTCTAGAAAATGGGGGAAATCCCGAGGTCACACCGTCTCAGTAGTCGCGGTTCGTGGTCACCACGGACAGGAGTTCCTCATCCGCGACGAACCGGCGCAGGTTCTCGGCGACCCACGGTGCGAGCTCACGCGTCAGCCCCGATGCCGGGTTGGCGACGTGCGGGGTGATGATCACGTTCGGAAGCGACCAGAGCGGATGGTCGTCGGCGGGCGGTTCCGGATCGGTCACGTCGAGCGCCGCCCCCGCGATCTGCCCGTCGACCAGCGCGCGGTGTAGCGCCCCCTCGTCGACGAGGGGCCCGCGCGCGACGTTCACCACCCACGCGTGCGCGGGTAGTGCGGCGAGGCTCTCGGCGTTGATCATGTGCCGAGTCTCCGGGGTCGACGGCGCGGCCAGCACGACGTGGTCGAACGTCCCCCACAGCTGATCCAACTCATTCGACTGCCGGACCTCGTGCGCGCCGGGCACCTCGCGCCCGGACCGGTTCACCGCGACGACGCGAGCGCCACATGCCCGAAGACGCGGAGCGAGGGAGGCGCCGATCCCGCCGGCTCCGACGATGGCGACCGTGGAGCCGTGCAGCGACCGGACCGCGGTGTCGATCCGCTCCTTGTCCCAGTGGCGCAGGACGGCGGTATTGATCTGCCGGAGCCCGGCGAGGAGCAGAGCCAGTGCGTGTTCGGCGACGTTCTCCGCATAGAAGCCGGACGCATTGGTCCAGATCCGACGGTCGTCGAGGACGTCGTCGGCGACGAAATCCTCGATCCCCGCGGTCTTGAGCGCCACCCATTCGACGGCGTCCGGCAGCTCCGGGAACTCCCCGGGCGGCCCGATCCACACCAGCACCCGGGCGTCGTCGAGACCGACGATCCGGCCGCCCGCACCTTCGATCGCCGCGACCAGGTGCTCGTCGCGGACGGGTTCGACGGCCACCGCCACCGGCGTCATCGGGCCACCGATCGGGCCGCGGTGGTCGCGAGTTCGTCGGCGATCTCGTTGAAGTGATCGCCGGCATGCCCCTTGACCCAGCGCCACTCCACCTTGTGACGCTTCTCCTCCTCGACCAGACGACGCCAGAGATCCGCGTTCTTGACCGGCTTGCGGTCCTTGGTCTTCCAGCCGTTCGCCTGCCAACCGTTGACCCACTTCATGATGCCGTTGCGCACGTAGGTCGAATCGGTGTAGATGATGACGGTCGACGGCCTGGTCAGTGCCGCCAGACCCTCGATGGCGGCCGTGAGCTCCATCTTGTTGTTCGTCGTGTCCGGCTCGGACCCGGAGATCCGCTTCTCGGTGCCCTTGTAGCGGAGCACCGCGCCCCAGCCACCCGGGCCCGGGTTGCCCAGGCAGGCACCGTCGGTCGAGATCTCGACGACGGCCGAGCCGGCCGCCGGATCTGCGGAGGAGCCATCGGTTACCTGGTTCGCGGAAGCTGTCACGCAGCGAAGCCTACGGCAGCCGCGACCCCCGATCGCAGGCTCACGGCTAGGGTGGAGTCATGGTTGTGTGGGACCCGACACGCTATCTGCAGTTCGCCGACGTCCGTGCGCGTCCGTTTCTCGACCTCATCGCACAGATCCCGACCAACCCGCTGTCGGTGATCGACCTGGGTTGCGGACCGGGTCATCTCACCAAGCACCTTCGGGCACGCTGGCCGTCGGCGGAGATCCTGGGCATCGACGATTCGGCGGAGATGGTCGATCGCGCGATCCGCGACAACACCGATCCGCATGCCAACTACGACGCCGCCGACGTCTCGCAGTGGACGCCTCACCGGCCGGTCGACCTGATGATCTCCAACGCGATGTTCCAGTGGGTGCCCGACCACCTCGACGTCATCGACCGACTACTCGGCCACCTCACCGACGGGGGCGCGTTCGCGCTGCAGGTGCCCAACAACACGGACTCCCCCACCCACTCTGTCCTCGCCGATCTCGCCGCGACCGAGCCGTATCTGGGAGCTTTCGGCGACCTGCGGGCACTGCCCCGACTCGACGCCGAGATGTACCTCGAGTTCTTCGCCGGCCGCGGTTACCACGCCGACGCCTGGGAGACGACCTACTTCCACGTGCTCGACGGCCAGGACCCGGTGTTCGACTGGATGTCCGGCACCGGCGCCCGCCCGTACATGCAGGCGCTGTCCGACGAACTCCGGGTGCAGTTCGTCGCCGATCTCAAGCAACGCCTCGCCGAGGCCTATCCTCGACGCGAATGGGGCACGGTCCTGCCCTTCCGCCGTACGTTCGCGGTGGCCACCCGCCGCTGATCCGCTGGGCGCCGCGATCCAGATCCCAGAGAAGCAACTCCCCCACTGCTCCCTGAGGAGCGCCCGGAGCTTGCGGAGGGTGCGTCACGAAGGGTCCGGTGACGGAGGTTGCAAGACCCTTCGTGACGCTCGCAAGCTCGCTCCTCAGGGAGCAGGAGGAGGGCTCGCAAGCTCGCTCCTCAGGGAGCAGGAGGAAGGCTCGCAAGCTCGCTCCTCCCGGGTCACGCACCGGCTTCGCTTTGGCGTCGACGCTTCTCCCAGCTGACACTTCTGCAACACTGACACCACCTGTCATCTCCCAGGGGGTACATCCATGCCTCGACGCAGCCGGATTCGTCTGCGCCCGGTCCGCCGCGTGCTCGCAGCCGTCGCGATCGCCGCCCTCACGGGCGGCCTGCTCGCCGCTGTGTCCGCACCCGCCGAAGCCGCGGTCTGCAACGCCACCGGCATCACCGGGGGCGATGTCGGCAGCACCGGCAGTTCGGGGTCCAGCGAGCTCGGGTGGGGCAGTCTCGACTTCGGCAGCTATCGGGCGGGTGGGAAGAAGCCGCAGGGCCCGCTCCCGAAGCTCACCGGCGCCAGCAAGGCCATCTCCTGGGTGACCGGTCCCCGCAGTCCCGCCCGCACCGACACCCGTTTCGGCATCACCGCGACCGACGTCGGCGTGCCGTGGGACAACGGCTCCGGTCAGATCCTGATGGCCTTCGGCGACACCTGGGGCAGATGCGCGGGACAGATGACCTGGAAGCACAACACGATGCTGCGCAGCGACGCGACTTCCGACCTCGTCAGGGGAATCCGATTTCCGAACGCCGTACCCGGATCGGTCCGGTCGGGCGCGTCGGTGACACCGGCCCACCCGACGTGGGCGCAACCCATGTTCAACGCGGTCGGGGTGCGCAACATCGAGGTCGGGCGGATTCCCACCGGCGGGATCTCGATCAACGGCACGCAGTTCGTCAGTTTCATGTCGATCCACCGGTGGCTTGGCCCAGGCCGCTGGAACACCAACTATTCGGGAATCGCCGTGTCGCACAACAACGGTCAGACCTGGACCGTCGACAACAACACCCTTCGCTGGAATGCCGACCTGACGATCCCGGGCGTCCCCCAGGTGACGCGTGGCCACAACCGGTTCCAGATGGGCGCCTTTCTGCGAAGTGGCGAGTACATCTATCAGTACGGCACTCCGAACGGGCGTTTCGGCTCTGCTCACGTGGCCCGTTTCCGCCCCGCCGACATCCTGAACCTCGATCGATACCAGTACTTTCGCGGCGGCACGGGCTGGTCGTCGAATCCGGCCGAGGCCACGCCGATCGTCGCCGGCCCGGTCAGCGAGATGTCCGTGGCGTACAACGCATTCCTCGGCCGGTTCATCATGCTGACCGAGCGATCGGGGACGATCGTGATGCGCACGTCGCCGTCACCCGTGGGTCCGTGGAGCGGCGAGCGGGTGCTCGTCTCGCACAAGCAGTCCAGCGGTCTGTACACGCCCTACATCCACCCTCGATCGTCGGGTAGGGACCTCTACTTCGTCGTCTCCCGGTGGGACGACTACAACGTGATGCTGATTCGGACCGACCTGTCGAAGGTACGTTCGTGAGCCGGCGCATCGTGCTGATCCGCGCGGTGAACGTCGGCGGCGCGAAACTCCCCATGGCCGAATTACGTGATCTGGCAGCCGATCTCGGGGCAACGGAAATCTCGACCTACATCGCGTCGGGGAACCTGATCTGTTCGCCGCCCGCCGACCCCGAGCGGTTCGACCGCGCGCTCGAAACCGCGCTGCAGGATCGCTACGGCTGGTTCCGGGAGGTCATCAGCCGCTCGCCCGAACAGGTCCGGGCCGCGCTCGAGGCGCATCCGTTCGACGTCGTCGACGACAAATACTCCTACGTCTACTTCCTGACCGGCGAACCGGCGCGCGACAAGGTGGCCGCGTTCGAACGCAAGGACTTCGGCGACGATGTGGTCCGCGTCCTCGGGTCCGACCTGCACATCCGCTACGCCGACGGGGCCGGACGATCGACCCTGACAGCACCGGTCATCGCGCGCGGCCTGGGTGTACAGGGCACCGGCCGTAACCTGCGGACCGTGCGTACACTGCTGGAACTCGCCGGCCCCTGAGTGTCGCTCGGTGGCCGGGCTCCCGGCACGGGCGTAGCGTCGGAGAAGTCTTCAGGACGAACCAAGCGAACCGCGAACGAGACATTCGCGTCGAGAGGAGTCCGCACATGAGTCAACCGGTCCCGCCGCCCCCACCTCCGCCCGAGCCCGTGCCGGCGCCCGAGCCCATCCCAAAGCCGCCACCGGAGCCGCCGATTCCCGTTCCCACCCCACCGCCGGCTCCCGACCCACAGCCGGCTCCCCCGCAGCCGGACCCGCCGCCACGGCCGACGGTGATCTGATCGTCAGCCGCGCGACAGCACTCGGGCGACGCGGTCCAGGTCGGCGAGCTGTTCCTCGCGGGGGGCCTCCCACAGCTTCTTCGGCAGCTTCTCGAGGTCCTTGATCCCGGCTTCGGCTCGGTCGAGGGTTTCGGTCGCCTCCTCGCCACCGAGGTCCACCGATGCGATGAGCCGGTCGTCGAGTTCGAAGACCGCGTCGTCGAGGCGGTTGCGTGCCGCGACGAGTTCGTCGTCGTGCGGGATCGCCGGGTTGGCATGCACGTCGGCGATCGCGTACCGAATGCGCCGATGCAGCAGTGCTTCCCGGGTGTTGTCGGTGGCCCAGCTCTCCGGCGCCCGACCCGGTCGGCCGGGAATCAGGTCGGTGGATCGGGCGAAGGTGCGCACCCGTTTGTCCGAGTCGTACGCGAACCAGGCGGCACCGCCGAGGATGAACAGGGCAACCACCACGGTGGCCACGATGATGATGACCGCGATCATGTGGTCAGCCTACTCAGGACGACTGCACTCCCTTGGGTGCCTTTCCCGACATGAAACCGAACAGGTATCCGGCGACGCGTCGCATCTGGATCTCGTCGGCGCCTTCGGTGATCCGGTAGCGCCGATGGTGCCGGTAGATGTGCTCGAACGGCTCGTGCCGCGAGTATCCGCGTCCGCCGAACACCTGCATCGCCTGGTCGGCGGCATCGCAGCACAGCCGGTTCGCCTGGTAGTTGCACATGGAGACCTCGGCCGACGCGGCGAACGGCCCGTAGGTATCCATCTTCCAGGCGGTTTCGCGGATCAGCGCCCGGATCATCGCGCACCGGGTGTGCAGGTCGACGAGCGGGAACTGGATCGCCTGGTTCGTCGAGAGCTTCTTGCCGAACGGTGCGCGCTCGTTGGCGTAGGCCACCGCACGGTCGACACAGTACTGGGCGGCACCGAGACTGGAGGCCGCCTGCCGGATGCGGTTCTCGTTGAAGAAGTGCTGCACGACCTGCAGGCCGGCTCCCTCCGCCCCGAACGCCGCGGAGTTCGGCACCCGAACGTCCCGCAGCGTGATGTGCGCGTGGTCGGTGGGCATGTTGAACGTCCAGAGATATTCCTCCACGGCGAAACCCGGATCCTGCGGGTCGACCAGGAAGGCCGTGATGCCGCGGGCCTCGCCCGGTTCGCCGCTGGTGCGCGCGAAGATGATGTCGCGATGGGCGGCGTGGATACCGGTGTTCCACGTCTTCTCGCCGTTGATGATCCAGTCGTCGCCGTCGCGGACGGCGGTCGTCTCCATCCACGTGGCGTCGGAGCCGTGGTCGGGTTCGGTGATGCCGAAGGCGAAGAACTTCGTACCCGCGGCCAGGCCCTCCACCCATTCCTCCCGCTGCTCGGGGGTGCCGTACTCGAGCATGAGGAGCAGCCCGATGTTGTTGCCGACGATGGCGTGCTCGTTCTGCAGATCGCAGTGCAGCCCCAGACCTTTCGACGCCAGGTGCTCGCGGATGATCGCCATCGCCAGGTTCGATCCGTCCCGACCACCGAACTCGGACGGGAAGGGGTAGCGGAAGTGGCCGGCCGCATCCGCGCGTCGTCTCGACTCTCCCAGAAGAGCTTCCCACTCCTTGTTCGGCAAACCACCACGCTCCCAGTCTGTTCGGGAGTCCTCGCGCCGATGGTCGAAGAAGCGGATGTTGTCGTCGGTCTGCTCGAGGGGAATGATCTCCGCCTCGATGAAGGCGTCGAGTTCGGCAAGGTAGTCGGTCAGCGACTCGGGCAGTGCGAAGTCCACGATGAACCCCTCTCGGTTGGGATCGGATGTCCGGCGGTCACGGGTGAGGGACCGCGAAGTACTTGGGGTTGGCGACCAGGAGTCGCGCCCGCACGTCGGCGACAACGGCGTCACGGACCTTCGGGTCGGTGCCGTCGAGTTCGCCGGAACGCAGGGCCTCGCACAGCGCGTGCTGATCAGCGACGCCGAGCGCGCTCAGCCGTTGCGCGCTCGCTTCGGCGTCCCGTGCGCCGGTGAGCATCTGTCGACGCACGACGTCGACGACATTGCCGGCCACTCTCGTATGGAAACGCACCTGCGGCGACAGGTCTGCCTGTACCGCGTCGGACCGCAGGAATTCGGTGAGCGCCTCGAGTAGTTCGACTGCAGTCGGTGAACCGTAGAGATCGTTGTTCGGTTCCTCGCCCGGCGCCTCGGCCAGCGGATCGGGTACCGGTCCCGGCGTCACGAGACCGAGGTCGAGCAGTGCGTCGAATTCCTGCTCGGCACTTCGGCGTCCGATCGCGGCCAGTTCGACGGATCGTTCGACGCCGTCGAGGTGCCGGGCGGCCTGCACCGCGCAGATCAGTCCCCACTTGACGGTGGCGTAGAGCTCCCACCAGCGCAGGGCTTGTTCGGTGGGACGCCAACCCGCCTCGCGCGCATAGGCGTCGAGGAGCGAGGTCCGGTCACCCATCCCGGCCACGGGCGTCGACCCTCCGAAACGCCACGCCTTCGCACATAGCCAACCGAGGTCCTCGACGGGATCGCCGAGGTGCACCAGTTCCCAATCCAGAACCGCCGCAACTCCTTCGGCGTCGACGAGCAGATTGCCCAGCCGGAAGTCGCCATGCACGAGCGTGTGCCGTGGTGACGGTTCGGGTCGGTTGTCCGTGAGCCACTGGGTGGCCAGCACCAGGCCGGCCGGCATCGCATCGAACTCGCGTGGGAACAGGTCCCGCAAACCGTCGATCGGATCGCCGAGATCACCGAGACCGGGCGTCTGTGCGACGTCTATCCGGTGGATACGTGCGAGGATCTCGCCGCACTGATCGACGAATCCGGCGCGCGCACCCTCGTAGGCATCGTCTCGCAGAATGCGCCGCGGGATGGATTCTCCGTCGATGAAATTCATTGCCAGATAGGGGAATCCCAGCGCGTTGTCGTCCTCGTCGAATCCGGCGTCGAGGATCTCCGGCACCGGCACCCCGGCGTCGGCGGCGGCACGCAGGACCTGCGCCTCGGCCCGCAGTCCGCCGTCGTCGGTTGCAGCGGGAACCGCGCGGATGATGATCGGCTCGACCTGCCCGGTTCCGTCGACGAGGGTGGCCGCGTACGTCGCCCTGCTCGCGCCCGCCGGCAGGAGTCTCGCGCCCTCGACCGAGAGCGTGCCACCACGCTCCTCGCCGAGGCGGGACGCGATCTTCGCGGCGACACCGTCCGCTTCCGGTACTCCCACGCCCGATCCGTCCCTTCGCACCGTCGCCCGGCGGATGTAACCGCCACCACAGCGAAGCTAGCACGGGATCTGAATCCGGCCTCAGAAATCCAGGCCCGGAGTCTCAGGACTTCGGTGCCTGGAACTCCGGTTGGTCGATGATCCGCACCCACGATCCGTCGGCCTGCCGCGCCACCACCTGCGCGCGGGCGCCTGCACCATCACGGGGTGGAGTCGACGTGAGTGCGAGATCGTCCCCGAATACCAGGGTCGGCAACGGCGGTTCCGGCGCGAAGGTCGGCCGGTGCGCCAAGACCGATGCCCAGAGATCCCGGATCGCGGCCCGTCCGCGCGCGACCTCACCGCGCCGGCCCCGGGGCCGCACCGTCGATCTCGCCTCGCTGCGCGACCGATCGCTCATCTGCCTGCCCCGCGGCGCGGGTATCCGAAGCGTGTTCGACGCGGCGGCCTCGGTCGCCGGAGGAGCCATCCGACCCGCGATCGAGGCCTCGTCGCCGGACGCCATCATCGAGTTGGTCTGCAGCGGAATGGGAGTCGGCATTCTCAGCGAGTCGATCGCCGCGGCCGACGACCGCGTGGTCGCGGTGCCGATCCGGGATGTCGATGCCACCGCACATCTGGGATTGCTCTGGAGGTCGGGGAACTCCGCTGCTGCAGCACGGTTCGTCGAAATTGCCCGAGACGCGTTCGCGGTTGGTGACTGATGAACTCGAACTCGACTGATGGACTTCGATCGAAGTCCATCAGTCGAGTTGACGTTCGTCGGTCGGGTGCGTCGGCCCGGGATCGGCGGCGGCCGAGGCCTCCAGCGACGGGGCGACCACGCTCGCGGGGTCGGTGGGCTTGCCCGCGATGAGGTCGCCGATGCTCAGACCCCAACGGCCCCAACGGTCGTCGAATCTCTTCGCGCGGGCCCGCGCTTTCTCCGTCTTCGCCGGTGCGTACCGCCGGCGCGCCCACGCCGAGTGTGGCCGGGCCAGCCGGATGACACCGGCCCAGGCGAACACCGGGATGAAGACGCCGACGATGGCGGTGGAGAACTTGCCCTTGAGCACGCACAGGATCGCGCAGGCGACATTGATCGGCACGGTGGCCACCAGCGCGACGGGACCGATCTCCACGTCCGCGTCGTCGAGCGGGTTGAACCCGAGGACCGCCATGCCCAGCGCGGCCACCGTCAGCGCCACCACCTGAACCGAGAGCTGGCCCTCCGGTGACCAATACACGTCCTGAAGGCGCAGGATCAGTGCGAACTCGTCGAGCACCAGTGAGGCGCCGACACCGATCAACACCGCACTGATCTCCGCACCGGGCGACGCCCCGTTGACACCCACCGAGAGGAAGGCGCCGACGATCGTCAGGATCAGACCGGGCACCATGTGGTGCACGTGCACGCCGTCTGAGACGTTGTTGCGGAAGGGGCCCTTGCCCGCCCGGATGAGTCGGGTGATCACCCGCGTGACGATGAACGTGATGACGAACGACGCGAACAGCAGGAACAGCGGCAGTCGCTGATGCGTGAGCTCATCGAGGAAGTTCACCGGGTCACCGTCGGCGTCAGCCGGGGACGATACCGGTGCGGCGCTGCTCGATGATCAGGCAGCGGTCCTCGACGTACAGCAGACCCGCATCCTCGGCGATCGCCCGCGCCTCCGCCGAGATGATCCCGAGCTGCAGCCAGAGTGCGGTCGCGCCGGCGGCGACGGCCGCCCGGGCGACGTCGGCGCACTCGGGTCCCGGGCGGAACACGTCGACGAGGCCGACCTGTTCCGGGATGTCGGCCAGGGTGCGGTACACCTTCTCCCCGACGATCTCGTCGGCCGCGGGATTCACCGGGATGATCCGCCAGCCACGGTTCTTCATGTACGCCGGCACCTCGTTGGCGGCCTTCGACGGATTGGCGCTGGCACCGACCACGGTGATCGCGTTGTAGGTGGACAGGATCTGCTCGACGACATCGTCGGTGTTGCTCGGGGCGGTCATCCCACGAGTGTAGGTGGGTGCGGGCGAGTCATCGGAGAACTCCGTGCACGACGATCGCGCTCATCTGATCGGCCCACCCGGCCTCGAAGTCGCGATTGTCGAGCAGCAGCGCATGCAGCATCGCCGCGCCGCCGACGACCTCGATGAGCCGATCCGGATCGACATCGGGATGCACCTCGCCGCGATCGACCGCGATCACCAACCGGTCGCGCAATGCGCCGAACACCTCCGCGAACCCGGCGTGCACACGCGCCGCCAGCTCGGGTTCGGCAGCCATGTCCGAGATGAGACCGGGCAACGCCGCGCGGGTCACGGGACTGGCGAACAGGTCACGCGCCGCCGCGACCATGATGCGGATATCGGCGGCGACCTCACCGCTGGACGGTGGCAGCCGCATCATCCGGGAGAACGCGACGTCATGCACCAGCTCTGCCTTACCCGTCCAGCGACGGTAGAGCGCGGTCTTCGTGGTGCCCGCGCGTTCGGCGATCGCGGCCATGGTGAGCTTGCGGTATCCGACATCGACGAGCAGTTCGGCGGCGGCGTCGAGCACCGCGGAGTCGATCCGCAGGTCGCGCGGTCGGCCCGAGACCGACTCCCCCGTCCCAGCACTCATCACTCGCCGACTTCCCTTCGAAAATTTTCGCCAAGTCGCTGCGGACCGCACGACCGTTCTGCTGTCATAACGCTACTCACCGTAGCGAATCCGCCGGTATCGATCACAGGGGGTGCCATGGCCACCGAGCCAGCCGTCGAGCAGATCGACCATCTGCAACGTTCCAGCCGCGACAACGCCTCGGTCCCCGAGACGCTCGCGCGCTGGCTGTCCGAGCAGGACGACACATCCGAGGTCGTACCGGAGGTCACGGTCGCAGCCTCCGGAGACAGCAACGGCATGTCGTCGGAGACCATCCCGGTATCGGTGACCTGGCCCGGCGAACCGACCCGGCACTGGGTGATGCGGATGGCACCCTCGACCGCCGACGTCCCCGTGTTCCGTTCCTACCGAATGGATCACCAGTACGAGACGATGCGTCTGATCGCCCGGCTCAGCGACGTCCCGGTCCCGGCAGTGCACCACCTCGAGCCGACCGGCTCGCTGCTGGGAGCCCCGTTCTTTCTCATGGACCGGTGCGAGGGCGAAGTCCCACCCGATGTCATGCCGTACACGTTCGGCGACAACTGGTTCGGGGACGCCGCCGAGTACGATCGCCGGCGGGCCCAGGAGTCCGCGGTCGGCGTGATCGCCGCCCTGCACTCGATCCCCGACGCGGCCCGGCAGTTCGACTTCCTCTCCGACGACCTACCCGCCGGTGACACTCCCCTCGCTCGTCTGCTCGCCTGGTTGCGGGACTGGTACGACTTCTCGGTCGAGGGGATCGGGCGCTCACCTCTCGTCGAGCGGGCGCTCGCCTGGCTCGCCGACAACTTCCCCGACGGTGCCGCGAACGCCGAACCGGTGCTGTCCTGGGGAGATTCGCGCATCGGGAACATGATGTTCGTCGACTTCACCCCGACGGCAGTACTCGACTGGGAGATGGCGCGCACCGGCCCCCGCGAACTGGACATCGCCTGGGTGATCTTCGCACACCGGGTCTTCCAAGAGCTCGCGACGATGGCCGGCCTTCCCGGATTGCCGGACCTGCTCCGCGAGAACGACGTCCGCGACACCTACCGCGAGCTCACCGGAGACGAGTTGGGCGACCTGCGCTGGTTCTACGTCCATGCCGCGGTCCAGTGGTGCTGTGTCTTCATGCGGACCGGCGCCCGCCGCGTGCACTTCGGCGAACTCGAACGTCCCGACGACGTCGACGGCACCCTGTTCTACCACCGACCACTACTCGAACGACTCCTCGAGGAGGACTGACCACATGAGCCGACGCGGCCTGGGGCCGATGGACGAGTATCCCATTCACCAACTGCCACAGCCGATCGCCTGGCCGGGCAACAGCGATCGCAACTTCTACGACCGCGCGTACCTCAACGCCCACGACCGCAGCGGCACCATCTTCCTCATCACCGGCATCGGTTACTACCCCAACCTGGGTGTGAAGGACGCGTTCGTGCTGATCCGGCGGCGGAACCCGGACGGCACCGACACCCAGACCGCGGTGCACCTCAGCGACGCGATCGACGACAACCGGCTCGAGCAGCGCGTCGGCAACTATCGGCTGAGCATCGAGAACCCGCTGCGCGCGCTGCACCTGACGCTGGACGAGACCGAGGGCATCGCCCTGGATCTCCACTGGGAGGGCCTGTTCGACGCACTGCTCGAACAGCCGCACGTGATGCGCCAGGGCGCGAAGGTCACCCTCGACGCGCAGCGGTTCGCGCAGGTCGGCAGCTGGCGGGGATCGATCACCGTCGACGGTGAGGACATCGTCGTCGAGCCGTCGACCTGGATCGGCACCCGCGACCGTTCGTGGGGAATCCGGCCGGTCGGCGAGCCCGAGCCGGCGGGGCGACCGGCGGATCCACCGTTCGAGGGCATGTGGTGGCTGTACGTCCCGATGGCCTTCGACGACTTCCAGCTCGTCCTCATCATCCAGGAGGACCCCGACGGTTACCGCACACTCAACGACTGCTCGCGCGTGTGGAAAGACGGCCGCGTCGAACAACTGGGCTGGCCGAACGTCTCGGTCCATTACGCACCGGGCACCCGGGTGCCCACCGGGGCAACGATTTCCACGACCGGTGCGGGGGGTTCATCCGTGACGCTGGAGGTGGAGTCACTGCTGCCCGTGCCCATCCACGTGGGCGGCGGTTACGGCGGTGACCCCGACTGGACCCACGGCGTCTGGCGCGGAACGGACTTCACCGAACGACGCACCTACGACATGACGAGTGCCGGGATCGTCGGCCGTATGCCGTTCGGCGTGATCGATCATGTCGGACGCGCCGAATGCCGGGAGTCCGACGGCACCACCCGCACCGGCTGGGGACTCTTCGAGCACGGGGCGCTCGGCCGGCACGATCCGTCCGGGTTCGCCGACTGGCTCAGTGTCGCACCGGAGTGAGGAGCGACTAGTTCGACGCGCGTAGCCGATACCCCATGCCGCGCACCGTCTCCAATCGGTGAGAACCGATCTTGTTCCGCAGGGCGCGCACGTAGACGTCGACCACATTCGATGCCGGGTCGAAGTCGTAACCCCAGACGTGGCCGAGGATCTGTTCGCGCGACAGCACCTGATCGGGGTGACGCAGGAACACCTCCAGTAGTGCGAACTCGCGCGCGGTGAGGTCGAACGTCTCCGCACCCACTCGGGCGCGCCTGGACTTCAGATCCAACCGAAGATCCCCGGCGGACAACAGGTTCTCCGACGCGACGGCCGAGTCGTCGACGAGTCGTAGCCGGATGCGGGCGAGCAGTTCGGCGAATTGGAAGGGCTTGGTCATGTAGTCGTTGGCACCGCCCTCGAGGCCGTTGACCGTGTCGCTCACGCTGTCCCGGGCGGTGAGAACGACGACCGGCGTCGAGATCCCCTCGCCGCGCATCGAATACAGCACGTCGAAACCGTCCATTGCCGGAAGTCCGATGTCGAGGACCACCATGTCGAAAGCACCGCTGCGCACGGCTTCGAGCGCGGACAAGCCGTCGGACACGTGCTCGGTGCTGTAACCCGCCGCCCGCAATCCGTTGCCGATGAACGACGCGATCCGCGCATCGTCCTCGGCGATCAGAACCCGGCTCATCGCCGCTCTCCTTCTCCTGATACCGACGACGCTGTATCGACGTAGGTGGTCATGTCGGGGGCCGGGACATCGATGCCGAACGTTGCACCGTGGCCGGGAACACTGCGTACCCAAGCGATTCCGTGGTGGGCGTCGGCGATGGCCCGCACGATCGCGAGGCCCAGGCCGGCCCCGGACGAGTGTTGCGGCGACGACGCCGACCGCCCGCGCTGAAAGCGCTCGAAGATCCGCGCCGCGTCCTGCTGCTCGACGCCCGGGCCGTCGTCGGTGATCCAGATGGACAGATGCCGCTGCTCTCCGACGCCGGCGAAGCGTGAACCCAGCTGGATGACGGATCCCTCGCGGGTGTGCCGGACCGCATTGGACGCGTACTGCAGCATCGCCTGGGTGATCCGCTCGTGATCGACGGTGCACGGCCCCTCGGCGACCTCCATGAGCAACCACTGCCGATCACCGAGCGGTTGCACCTTGGACTCGATGTCGAGCATCAACTGCGCCGCGTCGGTCGGCCTGGCCACCACGAAGTCGGGTTGCTCGGACTTCGCCAGCATGAGCAGATCGGCGACGATGCGTCCCATCCGTACCAGCTCGCTGTCCACGAGATCGAGGGTCTTACGCCGTTCTGCCGGATCGTCGGGCAACAACTCGAGATGACCGCGCACCACCGTGATCGGCGTCCGTAGCTCGTGCCCGGCGTCGTCGACGAACTGCCGCTGCGTCGTGTACGCGTCCTCGATCCGGTCCAGCATCGCGTTGAAGGTCTGGGCCAGCGCGGCCACGTCATCACGGCCGATGACCGGCACGCGCGCGGTGAGGTCGTTCTCGCTGATCTCCGCGGCGACCATCCGCACGCTCCGGACCGGAGCAAGGATCCGTCCCGCGACGAGATAGGCCACACCGGTGGTGACGATCATCCCGCCCAACCCGACCATCGCGAGGACTCGCATCGTGCGGTCCACCAGTTCCCGCCCCGGGTCGGTGTAGATGCCCACGATGAACGTCCCCGGTTGCGCCGCCTCGGACGCCGGATCGGCCGACCCACCACCGGCCGGCTCCAGATCGACCTTGCCCCAACGAATTTCTCCATGAGCGGTCATCAGCACCCCGGCCGCCCCGCTCTGGGCGCGCAGTTCGTCGAGCACACGGCGTCCTTCGCCCGGCTCCGGCCAGGCATTACCCGGCAGTTCGAGGATCTCGGTGTCGCCGACGACGCCGGCCATGACCTCCCCCTCGCCGGCCGATTGCCGCGACAGGAACACCTCGAGCAACCGTGACACCGAGGTGAACGGTTCGGTGGTCGTCGGGTCGACCCCCTCGGCCGCGAACGTCCGGAACTCACTGGCCTCCTGCGCGACGTAGTTGTTCACGCGGGTGTCCACGTCGCGGAGCAGCAGGTTGCGCGTCACCACGAACACCACCACCAGCAGCAGGAACGTGGTGAGCATGATCCAGGCCGTGATACGCCAACGCGCCGAGAGCGCGGGACGCTGGCGCACACCCGCACTCTCGGCTGGATTCGGCCCGCTCGCTCCGCTCCCGGCGCCGGCTGCCTCCGGTTTCGCGTCGTCAGTCGTCCTGGTCGTCATCGATGTCATCGTCCCAGTCGTCGCCCTGGTCGTCCCAGTCGTCGTTCTGATCGTCCCAGGCGTCATCCCAGTCGTCGTCGCAGTCGTCGTCACGATGGGCCGCGCGCGGGTCACACCAGTCGTCGTCATCGGAGTTCAGGTTCGGCGGGACGGCCCGCTGCACCGGAGCCCCGGCCGGGATCTGGGGAACCGGCGCCGGGGCAGGCGGGGTCTGGGCCTGAGGCGTCGGAATCTGGGGTGTCTGCGACGACACATCCACGGACACGGCGTCGGAGGCCAGGCTGGGCTCGGGCGAACGGATGAGGAAGAAGCTGGCGGTCACGACGGCAACCGCGAGCGCACCGAGGGCGATGGTGGCGAGTACTCGTGAGAAGTTCATGTCAACGACTCTGGCGGACGCCGGTGAGCCGTCCATGAGTCGAAGATGAAGGTTTTTTCATCTACGAACTGCGTGCACCGACGTCAAGAACTCGTCGATGCGGGGCCACGTCTGCTCGACCGCAGCGGACCCGGCGATCAATCCCAGATGGCTGGTCTCCACCGTGGTGAACTCGACGCGCGGCGCCCCGGAGAGCAGCCCCACCCCGTGGTGGGCGGCGGCCCAGCTGACGATCGCGTCGCGGTGACTGCCGAACAGCGCGACCGGTACCGCGACCTCGGCGAGGTCGACAACCCGTCCGCCGAAGTCGAGCACCCCGTCGGCGAGTTCCCCGCGCATGATGAAGTTCTCCCACATCTGCTCGGACACCTTGCCTGGATAGCCGGGCATCGTCTCCTGGAAACGGTCGATGGCCTTCATCCGGGTCAGCGCGTCGGTGTCGTCGGCGTTGCGCAGGATGTAGCCCGGCTTCTTGAGTTCGCGCTGCCAGGCCGTGCCCCGATAGGCGAGGCGGACCAGCGGCGCGGGGATCCCGCCGAGCGCTCGCAGCGCCATCGTCACCGGCGCGGTGCCGACCGGTTTCATCAGCGTCTTGACCAGCGGATACGGCGGGACTTTGGAGTAATCGAGAGGCGTCCCGACCGCGACGACCGACGCCACCGGCAGGTCTGGGTTCGCGGCAGCGGTCAACAGGCTGATCGTCCCGCCGATACTCCACGCGAGCAGATCGACTGCTGAGGAATCCCGCGACGTTCCGGCGGCCGGGTCGTCGGCGCTGCCGTAGAAGTCTGCGACGGTCGCAGCGACGGCCCCGGGGACGATGTCGTCGAAGAAGTCGGCGAACCCGAGGTGCCGGTCGGCGCGGGTCATGTCGCCGAAGTCGAGCACGTACGGAACCCGGCCGGTCGACAGGAGAAACTGCACCACCGACAGCCCGTCGGCGAGGTCGTAGCACGATGTGGACACCGCGAGCGGCGGGATCAGCAGCACCGGCCGCCGTCCCGTGCCGACGGCTGCGATCACCTCGTCGTCGGTGCCGTACCGCCGCAGCGTGCGGTGCGGTACGTCGGCGATCACCGTGTGCGGCGTCTCGTGGGACTCGCCGATCTGTCCACCACGTGCCAGATGGACCAGCGTCGCGACGCCGTCGAAACCACCCACCACTACCTCCCAGCCGTCGTCCGGGGACATTCAACACACCCCGCCCGGGTCATGCCCGGGCGGGGTGTGACCGTTTGGTGCACGACGCCCGCGGGTACCGGATCCGACGAGGCGCCGATGCCGTAGTCGGCGCGTACAAGGAGGTACACGGCCATGGCCGAAGAACTGAACGGCACCACCATCGCTTTCCTGGTCGCCCAGGAGGGCGCCGAGCAGGTCGAACTCACCGAACCGTGGAAGTCGGTCGAGGCGTGCGGCGGCAAGCCCGTCCTGGTGTCCACCGACTCCGGCACGGTGCAGGCGTTCAACCACCTCGACAAGGCCGACACCTTCCCCGTCGACACCCCTCTCGAGGACGCCCGCGTGATGGACTTCGACGCGCTGGTCCTGCCGGGCGGTGTCGCGAACCCGGATTTCCTGCGAACCTCGGAGCCCGCCGTCCGCTTCGTGCGCAGCTTCTTCGATGCCGGCAAGCCGGTCGCGGCCATCTGCCACGCGCCCTGGACCCTGATCGAGGCCGACGTTGTCCGCGGCCGCACCCTCACGTCGTTCCCGAGTGTGCGCACCGACGTCATCAACGCCGGCGGCACCTGGGTCGACGAGGAGGTCGTGACATGCCGCGACGGGGACAACGTGCTGATCACCAGCCGCAAGCCCGACGACCTCGCCGCCTTCAACGCCGCGATCGTCGCCGAGTTCGCGCGCACGAACGTCGCGAGCTGACCGCCCCGTCGGGGACGTCAAACGACGGACAACGGTGCAGATTCCCTGCCGGTCAGGGTGAGCAACGCCTGCTCGCCCTGACCGGTGAGCAGTGCGGTGGCGGCCGCCGTCGACAGCGCTGACGCCAGCACCTCGGCCGGCAGCGGGAGATCGGAACCGATCGCCCGCGAGATGTCGAGACCGTGCACCGCGAGTTCGAAGGTCCGGGTGGGCAGGTAATCGGACAGCATGATGCCGCCGAACGGCGTCGTCAGGGGCCGATCCCCCGTTCCCGCAAGGGCGTCGACGGCCTGTGCGCGCCGCTCCCGGACCCCGGCGCGCGGATCGTTCCCCAGGGACAGCCCGGCGTCCACTCCTCGCTGTCGGACCGACGCGGGGTCTCCGTAACCGCGGATCGATGCGAAATAGGCCGCGGTCGAGGTCAATTCGACATCACCACCGGGCTCGGCCAGGTAGGTGACGACCGTCGTCAGCGATCTGCTCGCGTGTCCGACGAGCGATCGCAACGACCATTCGCCGAGACCGGGTCCGTCCCAGCGATCGTCGGCGATCAGGTCCACCAACCGCGTCAGATGCTCGGCACCGGCCGTGAAGTCGTCGATCGCACGTGCCAGTGTTCCCTCTGCCATCTCAGTCCTTCGGAGTGCCGGCGGTCGTCGACGACGTCCCGCTCGCGGTCGCTATCTTGCGGACACGGTCGTAGAGGAGGGCGATGGTCGCGGCGAACACGATGACGCCGAGGATCTGTGCCCAGGTCCCGAAGCCGTCGCCGACGATCGCCAGCGCCGAGTCGTCGCCCGTGGCCGCCACGATGCCGGCGAAGACCACGCCGAAGAGCGCCTCGCCGACGATCAGGCCGGTGGCCAGCAGGACACCCATCCTCTTCTTGTGTTCCACTGCGCCGCCGCTGCGTTCGGCCCAGCGGTTGTAGTAGTGACCGATGAAGGCGCCGATCGGGATGATCAGGACCACCGACATCGGAAGGTACATGCCCATCCCGACAGCCAGCGGCGGCAGCCGGAAACGCCCTGCGCGATCGAGGAGTTCGTCTATCACGATCACCACCGCGCCGATCAGGGCACCGATTCCGACGAGTCCCCAGTTCAGGTCCGCCCCCAGTACCCCTTGCGCGAGGGTCGTCAGCAGACCCGCCTGCGGCGCCGCGAGCGCGTCCTCGGTGGCACCCGGCGCGCCGACGAACCCGAAGGCCTCGTACATCAGCTGCAGGATCGGCGGGATCACGGCCGACCCGAACAGCACGCCGATGATCAGCGCCACCTGCTGTTTCCACGGTGTCGCCCCGACGAGTTGACCGGTCTTGAGGTCCTGCAGGTTGTCATTGGAGATGGTCGCGACGCCGAAGACGACCGCGGCCGTGAACAACGTGTACGCGATGAGCGCGTCGGTCTGCGAGTCGTCCGCCGGCCCGAAGGTCAGCTTCACGAGCAGTGCGGCGATGAGAACCACCAGGATGCCCACGCCGGAGATGGGGCTGTTCGACGACCCGATCAGGCCCGCCATGTACCCGCACACCGACGCGACCGCCAGTCCGATGACGAACACGAAGACGATGCTGACCACGATGATCCCGGTGGCACTGCCCTCCAGAACCGTGTCGCGCACGAAGTCCCACAACAGGATTCCGATCGGGATGAGCAGCACGAGGATGCTGCCGCCGACGATGTTGATCGGCATGTCCCGCTCGGTGATGTCGACCGTGACCCCCTCCCGACGCGATCGCGAGGAGACCATGGCCGCCCGGATTCCCCGCACGATCGGACCGATGACCTTGATCAGCGTCCAGACGGCCGCGATGGCGATCGCCCCGGCCCCGATGAGTCGCACGTCATTGGCGAAGATCGAGCTGACGGCGTCGCCGAAATCCTCCCCCGCCGTGCGCCCCTGGGTCTCGATGGGCAGCAGTACGACGTAGGAGATCACCACCCCGACGAGCATGGCGATGCCCACGGTGATCCCGACGAGATGGCCGATGCCGATCAGCGACATCGACAACCCGGCACTGAACAACGTTCCGCCCGTGCCGATCCTGATCGTCGTCGAGATCGAATCGCTGAGGACCTGGAGTTTGGTGAGCAGGGCGAAACCGGCCGACGCGAGCGAACCGATGACGATCGTGCGCAGGCCGGCCTTGTTCTCCGCGGCGCCGCCCGCGGAATCGCCGACCTTCAATACCTCTGCTGCCGCAACGCCTTCCGGGTAGGGCAGGTCGGAGCCGGTGACCAGCGCGCGCCGTAGCGGGATCGAGTACATGACGCCGAGGATTCCGCCGATCGCGCACACCGCCACCGTGATCCAGTACGGGAAGCCCGTCCACCATCCGATGATGACCAGACCGGGTATGACGAAGATGATCGCCGACAGCGTGCCGGCGGCGGACGCGATCGTCTGGACGATGTTGTTCTCGACCACCGAGTGGTTGGCGAAGTACCGCAGAATGCTCATCGAGATGACGGCGGCCGGGATCGCGGTGGCGAACGTGAGGCCCACCTTGAGTCCGAGGTACACGTTGGCGGCTGTGAAGACCAGCGTGATGATGCCACCGAGGACGGCACCTCGGAGCGTCAGTTCTCGCAGGTTCGCCGTGGCCGGAGGCGCAGTCGCCATCTGGTCCCTCCCAACAGTCGGGTCCTGCGACCGGCGGTCGGTCGGACGGTGGATCATCCGGGCATTCGTCGATCCACCATAGGCCCGGATGGCCACTCGCGCTGCGACTTCCCGTGCGGCCGGGGTCGGTTCGCGTGTCGCGCCGACGCACCTCCGTACGGCACTGACCGCTTTGCGGTGTTTCGGCGAGTCGGACACGGCCACCATCGCGGCGTGTCGATCGGCGACGGTAGGGCATCATCGATCCATGAGCGAAGGGAAGACGGAGCAGTCTGCCCGCACCCGTGCGCTGCTCATCGAGGCGGCCGAGAAACTGATCGCCCTGAACGGGGTCGCGGCCGTGTCCAGTCGCCAGATCAGCAAGGCGGCCGGTCAGGGCAACAACTATGCCGTCGGCCATCACTTCGGTTCCAAGGACGATCTCCTCCGCGCCACCCTGACGTCGCACAACGTCCCGATCGAGCGGCTTCGCCAGAGATGTCTGTCGGAGGTCGGACCCGACCCCGGGGTCCGCGACTGGCTCCGCTGCCTCGTCGGACCCGAGGTCGAGTACCTCGCACAGATCGGTGCGCCGAGCTACTTCGCCCGGTTCTTCGCCCAGGTGTCGAGCGATCCGTCCGCGACCGCCCTGCTCTACGAGGAGACCGCGCGATCGGAGGTCCTCATGACGATCCTCGACCGGTTCTACGCCACCTTGCCGACCTTTCCCGACGACGTGCTCGAAGTGCGCAACAACCTGACGCGCCACATGATCGTCAACGCGCTCGCCGACATCGAACGGGCCGCCGAGGACGGCGGGACTCGAACAGCCCCATGGGAGCACGAGCGCGACCTGGTCGTCGATGCGCTGACCGGGATGTGGCTCGCGCCGGCCGCCTCCCGGTGATCAGATGACCGTGCCGACATCCCGGGCGACGATCCGGTCGAGAGCGCGCTCGGCGACCGCTGCGATGGTCATCGACGGATTGCAGGCCGCCGTATTGCCCGGCATGAGTGCGCCGTCGATGACGTAGAGCCCGCGCTGGCCGTGAACGCGTCCCTCGAGGTCGCACACCGCACCCATGTTGGCCCCGCCGAGCGCGTGCCAGGTCGAGGGGAACACCGCATTGGTGTCCGTCAGGACGGCGTCGGGTCCGGCGATCCGGCGCACGGTCCGGTCGATGTGCTTGGTCTGGATCTCCGAATCGCCCTCGTGTGGCCAGCGGATCACCGAATCTCCGATCGCCGAGTCGTAGGAGATGACGCCACGTCCCGAGCTCACCCCGAAGCCGACCATCATCGTGGTGCCGGCGTACACGGGTAGTGGCGGCAGCGATGCCTGGATGACGGTGAACGCGCACTTCGGATCGCTCCAGTTGGGGCTGCCGAAGACCACCGGTCCGCCCTGTACCGTCCCGAAGTCGATACTGGGGCTGGTCCAGGTGTAGATCCGGTCGGCGTTGGTGCCCCATCCGTGCCCCACCCCGTCGGGCAGGCCCGGCACGGTTCCGGTCGCGCGCGCCTTCACCAACAGCTTGGTCGTGTTCACGCTGCCCGCCGACAGGATGAGTGTCCCTGCGATCAGTTCGTTGTGCTCCAACACTTTCCCGGACTCGTCGGTGCGTTCGACCTCGAGGGACCATCGGCCGTCGGGTCGGCGGGCGACCTGCCGCACGGTGTGCAGGGTTCGGACCTGAACCCGCCCGGTCGCCTCGGCCTCGCGGATATAGGTGACGTCGACACTGTGCTTGCCACCGTTGTTCACGCCGATGGCGCCGTCGCCGTTGGTGTAGGCGGGCTTCGTCTCGCCACGCAGCTCGGCCGCGGCATACCCCCAGTCGATCGGCATCGGGATCTTCTGCAGCGGAAGGCCCTCGGCCCGAACTCGTTTCGCGAACTGTCGCGGTGCCAGGTATTGCGGGGAACGCACCACCGAGTCGGGCGCCACCGCGACCTTCAGCATCCGCGCGACCCGCGGGTAGTGCACACGGTTCATCAGTTGCCAGTCGAGTGCGTTCGGGAAGTGCTCGTTGAACACCGCCTCGCTCGGTTGCAGTGTCATGCCCTGGTAGACGAGGGAACCACCGCCGAGGCCGGCCGGGCAGAGTGCGGTCATGTTGACGCCCGCGACCGACTCGAACAGTCCCACATAGGGTTCGACGCTCAGCGGCTTGCCGAAGAGGTTCGGGGTCGACTCGTGCCACAGGATCCGCTTGTCCGGACTCGACGCACGCGGGAAGGTCTCCGAGTTCGGACCCGTCGGCCACCGCCGGCCCCGCTCGAGCAACAGGACCGGCACGCCGGCCTGCGCGAGCCGGAGCGCCGCGACGCCACCGCCGAATCCCGAGCCGACGATCACCACCCGATGCTCTTCGCGTGTCCGCCGGATCCGTCGCGATGGATCTCCTGACGCCGGTCCGGCTCCGGTGACGGCCGCGGCCGCCGAACCCGCCGCGGTCATCGCCGCCGCTCGCAGGAAGGTACGTCTGGTCGGTGATACCCCGGTCATGGTTCTCCTGTCGTTCGGCGCGAGATGGCGCCGGGTGCTTGGTGATTCGGCAGCTCGAGAGACGGTGGAGACCGTGGTCGCGGGTCGAGGACGCCGCGTGGGACGGACCGGGGCGTGGCCGTCGCGACACAGGATTTGTCATGGACGACCTGTGTGTCAAGGGCCACTTCGGTGACCAGTGGTGATCGGGGACATCGCCGACGCAACCCTTGACAAGCCCTTCAGTCATGTGACTGAATCGTCGCGGGCGTGGGTAGGGCCGCCATCGGTGTACGGCCGATGCGCGGGCGTGAGTGCGGCGCGCCGCGCTCGCGTGGACCTGGTCGGGATCGTGGCCGAGTGCCGAAGAGCGCAGAGAGGACGGGGAGTTCGCCGAGCAGGCGGCAACGGAACGCTAGGATGACGCGACCTTTTGTCGCGGGCGGGGAGTTGCATGTCTGATCATCTGCAGGGCAAGACCATCATCATCACCGGCGCCGGAGGCGGTTTCGGCAAGGTGATCGCGGAGATGTGCGCGGCACAGGGCGCTCACATCGTCGGTGTGGACATCGACGCCGACGGGCTCACCGCGGTCGCCGACGGCATCACCGCCACCGGCGGGTCGGCTGTCGCACACGTCGCCGACGTCACCGACATGAACCAGATGAAGGGCGCCGCGGCGGCGGCCGTCGACCGGTTCGGTGCGATCGACGTGATCGTCAACAACGCCGGGGTGATGCCGCTGGCGTTCTTCGCCGACCACGAGCGGGCCTGGGAGAAGTGGCACCGGGCCATCGACATCAACATCAAGGGCGTCGTGAACGGCATCTCGGCGGTGTACGACCAGATGGTCGCGCAGGGCCGGGGTCAGGTGGTCAACATCGCGTCGATCTACGGCAACGGCGGCTTCGAGGGCTCGGGTGTCTACAGCGCGACCAAGGCCGCCGTGACGATGCTGTCGGACTCCTTACGCATCGAGGCCAAGGGCAAGATCAAGGTGACGACGGTCAAACCGACCGGCGTGGCCGGCACCAACCTGGCGAGCTGGATCGTCAACGACCGCGCGATCCGCGGGATCGTCGGGCAACGTGCGGCGTCGTACCGCGAGCACATCACGGAGCTGATGCAGGGCACGCTGCCCGACGAGCTCGTCGACGTCGACTCGGTGAAGTACTGGCTGATCACCCCGGAGGATCTCGCCCGGGCGGTCGTGCATGTCATCGACCAGCCGTGGGGCATCAGTCTGTCCGACGTGACGGTCCGGGCCAGCGGCGAGGACTACCTGTACTGAACGCCGGCGCCGTCTCGGCCTAGTTCGACGGGCGGCGTCGTTCACCGCGGTACTTGCGGTGGTACTCGTCGTAGAGGTCCGAGTTCTTCTCTCGTTCGAGCTTGTTCACCAGGTCGGGATCGAGTCCGTGCTGGACGAGCCGGTGACGGCGGTAGACCCGGTTCAACGCGATCGAGAAGAAGAGGTAGGCCAGCAGGATCGGCATGGTCATCGTGATCCGGACGCCCCAGTCGGCCGGGACGAAGAGCATCGGGGTCAGCACGATGATGCACGGCACCGCCCAGCGGACCACCATGCGTACCGACGCACCCGGGCCGGCCAGGTCGTTGGTCACCCAGCCGAGCATCGATTTCGGCAGACGCGCCCAGTAGGCGTACTTCACGTACTCCCAGGCATTCGGCTTGGTGCGCGGTGCAGAGGTCACCTGTCGATCGTGCACCACGTGCGGGAGTCGTCCGACGTCGCCTCCCCCACCCCGGCTGGGTAACCTGACCGGCATGGGTTCGGAGATGACCGCGTCGGCCGACGACCCCACCGGCCCGGATCCGATCAGCGGCCTCGAGGCCGAACTCACCGATTTCTGGCGACGGGGCCGGGTGCGCACCCGGTTGCGCGCCCGCGCCATCGACCCGCGGCTGGACCCGTCGTGCTACCCGCTCATCACCGTGCTGGCCCGGCACCATTCGATGCCGATGTCGGATCTGGTCACCGCCGTCGGCATGGAGAAGTCGACGGTGACGCGGCAGATCGACGCGATCGTGCGGCTCGGGCTCGCCGAGCGGCACCCGGACCCGCGCGATGCCCGCGCCCGCGTGGTCACCCTCACCGATCACGGTCGCGAACGTGTCGACGCCGTGCTCGCCTCGGCGGTCACCGATTGGCGTGCTCGGCTGGCCCAATGGGACCCCGACGACATCCGGACGCTCACGTATCTGCTGCATCGCCTCACCGAGGCCACCAACGATCCCGAGGCCGGCGAGGGGTCTCGTTGACCGGGCGTGGCACCGTCGGCGATCCTTGGCCGGTGACTCCGGACGAAGGACTTCTGCCCCTCGAGGGCATCACCGTGGTGGCGCTCGAACAGGCCGTCGCCGCACCGCTGGCCACCCGACACCTCGCCGATCTCGGCGCCCGGGTCATCAAGGTGGAACGGGTCGGTGACGGGGACTTCGCTAGGCAGTACGACGCGGCGGTGCGCGGCGGCGCCGCCTCGCACTTCGTGTGGCTCAACCGCGGCAAGGAGTCGGTCGCGCTCGACCTCAAGAGCGAGGACGGACGCCACGCGATCCGAACCCTGATCGCCGGCGCGGACGTCTTCATCCAGAACCTCGCTCCCGGGGCGGCCGCCCGGCTCGGCCTCGCCGCCGACGATCTGCGCGCCGACCATCCCGAGCTCGTCGTCGTCGACATGTCCGGATACGGCGACGCCGGACCGTATCGCGACCGCAAGGCCTACGACATGCTGGTGCAGGCCGAGGCCGGGCTGATCTCGGTGACCGGGACGCCCGACGAGATGTCCAAGACGGGTATCCCGACCTCCGACATCGCAGCCGGTATGTACGCACTGACCTCCGTACTGTCGGCGCTGTTCCGACGCGCCACCACCGGAGTCGGCGCGCGCGTCTCGGTGGCCATGTTCGACGCCACGGTCGAATGGATGGGCCACCCGATGTACATGCGCCTGTACGGTGGCCGGCAGATCGCCCGTGCCGGGCTCGGCCATGCGGCGATCGTGCCCTACGACAAGTACCCGACCGCCGACGGCGACATCCTCATCGGCGTCCAGAACGACCGCGGCTGGGACACGCTCACCCGCGTGGCCCTCGAGCGCCCGGATCTGGCCGACGACCCCCGCTATCGCACCAACATCGAGCGGGTCGCCCGGCGAGCCGAGGTCGACGCCGCGATCGGCGCCGAGACCAAACGCTTCACCACCGACGAGCTCGACCGTCGCCTCGCCGACGCGGGCATTCCCGCGGCCGAGATCCGCGACCTCGAAGGCGTCGTCGCGCATCCGCAGCTGAGTGAGCGCGACCGCTGGCGCGAGGTGGACACCGAGGTCGGCCCGGTACGGGCGCTGCTTCCGCCGCTGACCTTCGACGACGTCGAGCTCGCGATGGGTCCGGTACCGGCTCTCGGACAGCACACCGAGGCGGTGTTGCGGGAATTCGGGATCGGCGTCCCACCGACGCCGTCGGCGTAGGATCGGCGGAACGGACCTGCAGCCCTCGGGTCCGCTTGTCATGCACGGATACGACGACCTCTCGGAGGCGATATGTCCGACGATTCTCTGTTCACCACCCGGGATTCGGGAGCACCCGCGGGGAGTGACGAACACTCCCTGACGGTTGGCGCCGGCGGCCCAATCGTCCTGCACGATCACTACCTGATCGAGCAGATGGCCCAGTTCAATCGCGAGCGCATCCCCGAGCGCCAGCCGCATGCCAAGGGCAGCGGCGCTTTCGGCACTTTCGAGACGACGCAAGACGTCTCGGCCTACACCTGTGCCGCACTGTTCCAACCCGGCGTGAAAACCGAGATGGTGGCCCGGTTCTCGACCGTTGCCGGCGAGCGCGGCAGCCCCGACACCTGGCGTGACCCGCGTGGTTTCGCACTGAAGTTCTACACCGACGAAGGCATCTACGACATGGTCGGCAACAACACGCCGGTCTTCTTCGTCAAGGACCCGATGAAGTTCCAGCACTTCATCCGTTCGCAGAAACGCCGCCAGGACAACAACCTTCGCGACCACGACATGCAGTGGGACTTCTGGACGCTCTCGCCGGAGTCGGCGCACCAGGTCACCTGGCTGATGGGCGACCGCGGAATCCCGAAAACCTGGCGCCACATGAACGGATACAGCTCGCACACCTACCTGTGGGTCAATGCCGAAGGTGTCAAGCACTGGGTCAAGTACCATTTCAAGACCGACCAGGGCGTCGAGAACCTCACCCAGCACGAGGCCGACCAGATGGCTTCTGCGGACACCGATTTCCACACCCGCGACCTGTTCGAGAACATCGCGGCGGGCAACCATCCCAGCTGGACGCTCAAGGTGCAGCTGATGCCGTTCGACGATGCGGTCAGCTACCGCTTCAACCCGTTCGATCTCACCAAGGTGTGGCCGCACAGCGACTATCCGCTGATCGAGGTCGGCACGATGACCCTGCACACCAATCCGGTCGATCACCACACGCAGATCGAGCAGGCCGCGTTCGAGCCGAACAACGTCGTGCCGGGTATCGGATTCAGCCCCGACCGCATGCTGCTCGCGCGCGTGTTCTCCTATGCCGACGCCCATCGCCACCGGATCGGCGGCAACTACAGGCAGATCCCGGTGAACGCGCCGAAGAACGAAGTGCATTCGTACTCGAAGGACGGGGCGATGCGCATCCACAACGTCCCCGACCCGGTCTACGCACCCAACTCCAAGGGCGGCCCGTCGGCGCTGTATCCCGGCCAGGGCGAACCGCAGTGGGCGGCGAACGGGGAGATCCTGCGCAGCGCATATGTCGACCATCCCGAGGACGACGACTGGGGTCAAGCGGGGACGATGGTCCGGGAGGTCTTCGACGACGAGCAGCGTGAACGCTTCGTGGACAACGTCGTCGGGCACCTCCTCAACGGTGTCTCCGAACCGATCCTCCAGCGGGCGTTCGAATACTGGCATCGCGTCGACCCCGACATCGGTGCGCGGATCAAGTCCGGTGTGACCGAGAAGCAGGACGAATCCGATCCGAAGGCCGATGACCAGGCCAACCCCGCCCGGTCGTCCGCCCAGGAGAAGGCCAAGGCCGAGAAGGCCTGACATTCTCCGCGCAGTTCGCACCGAACCGTGGAACGCGCCCTCTGACGGGGGCGCGTTCTGCGTCGGTGGCCTACTAGGCTCGATGGCGTGAGTGTGCGCGCAGGCATCGTGGTCACCGGAACCGAAGTCCTCACCGGCCGGATCACTGACCAGAACGGGCCCTGGCTGTCCGAGGAACTCCTCGAACTCGGGGTGGACGTCGCCCACATCACGATCTGTGGCGACCGGCCCGCCGACCTCACCGCGCAACTGCGCTTCCTCGCCGAGCAGCAGGTGGATCTGATCGTCACCAGCGGCGGGCTCGGCCCCACCGCCGACGACCTCACCGTCGCCACCGTCGCCGAGTTCTGCGGCCGCGAACTGCTCCTCGATCCCGGACTCGAGGAGCACATCGCCGCGATCATCCAGCGCTGGCGCGGGATCGGATTCGACGTCTATTCCGGACCGACGAGGGCCGGTATCCGCAAGCAGGCCCTGGTACCGGTGGGGGCGGTTCCGGTACCACCGACCGGCACCGCGCCGGGTGTCGTCATCCCCGCGGCCGCCGGCGTGCCGACGATCGTCGTCCTGCCCGGCCCGCCCTCGGAGCTCCAGGCGATGTGGCCGACCGCGATCGCCACGGCTGCCGTCGCCGACGTCCTGTCACGCGCCGACGACCTGCGTCAGGCGACCATCCGCGCCTACGGTCTCCTCGAAGCGGAACTCGCCGAGACGCTGCGATCGGCGGAGACCGCGATCCCCGCCTTCGGGCAACTCGAGATCACCACCTGCCTGCGGCGAGGCGAACTCGACATGGTCACCCGATTCGCCGCAGCTGATGCGTCGGTCTACGACTCCCTCCTCGACCTCCTCGTCGAACATCATGGGCGGCAGATCTTCTCGACCGACGGTTCCACGATCGACGATCTCCTGGTCGCCGCCTTGGACGGGCGACTGATCGCGACCGCCGAGTCGTGCACCGGCGGACTCGTCGCGGCGCGGCTCACCGACCGGCCCGGCTCGTCGGCCTATGTGATGGGTGGCGTCGTGTCGTACTCCAACGACGCCAAGTCGGATCTGCTCGACGTCCCGGCCGAGCTCATCGCCACGCACGGAGCCGTCAGCGAGGAGGTCGCCGCCGCGATGGCCGAGGGTGCGCTCGCACGGTTCGGTACCGATGTCGCGGTGTCGACCACCGGAGTGGCCGGCCCCGGTGGCGGCACCGAGACGAAACCGGTCGGCACCGTGTGCTTCGGTGTGGCTCTACGCGACCGGCCCACGGTCACCGTCACGCGCAAGTTCCCCGGTGACCGCGAGCGTGTCCGGTCGCTGACCACCACTGCCGCACTGCATCTCGTCGTACGCGCGCTCAGCGACGCCTCCGCCTGACACGACCCTGCGGTGGTTTAGTGCAGCGATCCTCGGCTCCTCAAACCCGCAAGAGGCGACGCTCCATTGCTCCCTGAGGTGCGAGGAGCGCAAGCGACGAGCCTCGAAGGGCCGCCGCCCAGAAATCTGTTTCCCGGCAATGCGCAGTAGGTCAGACTGTCCTGATGCTGTTGGCCATCTCGGCCGAACGTTCATCCACGCTCGAGACCCCGAGCGATCTGGGCTTTCTGCTGCACAAGCATCCGGAGAAGGTGCAGCCCTTCGACGTGTACGGCGGAACGGCGCACGTCTTCTACCCCGAGGTCACCGATGTTCGCTGCACAGCCGCGCTCCTGGTGGAGGTCGACCCGGTTGCGTTGGTGCGAGGACGATCCGGGACGCGCGACGGGTTCGCGTTGGGCCAGTACGTGAACGATCGGCCCTACGTCGCCTCGTCGTTGCTGGCAGTGGCGATGGGAAAGGTCTTCCGGTCTGCGCTCCATGGGCGCTGCGCGAGTCGCCAAGAGCTTGCGGACTCGAAGTTGGATCTGACGATCACCCTACCGGTGGTCCCGGGCGATCCCTCCCTGTTGTGCCGCCTTTTCGAACCCATGGGTTGGACTGTCACCGCCGAGGCCATCGAGCTGGATGCCACGCGACCCGATTGGGGTGATGCGCCGCTCGTGTCCCTGGCCCTCGTCGGATCGCTTCGTCTGGCCGCGGCACTCAATCACCTCTACGTCTTGCTGCCGGTACTCGACGATGCCAAACATTATTGGGTCGGTGACGACGAGGTGGACAAGCTCGTCCGCGCCGGATCGGGATGGTTGGCCGGCCATCCGGAGCGGGAGCTGATCACCCATCGCTACCTGGCCCACCAGCGCGGGCTGAAAGATGCTGCCACACAACGGTTGGTCGAACTGGACGACCGGCCGGTCGAGGACGCCGCGGAAGACGACGATCCCGATGTCTCGCGCCCGCTGGTGCGGACAAGGCACGACGCGGTTCTGGACGTCGTGCGCGAGTACCGACCGGCGACGATCGTCGACCTCGGATGTGGGTCGGGAGCTCTGCTCGGTGCGTTGCTCGAATTGCGCGGCGTGACACGGGTGATCGGCACAGATGTGTCCGACTCGTCCCTGTCGAAGGCGGCCAATCGGCTGCATGTCGACCGGATGACCGAGCGTCAATCCGAGCGCCTCACATTGTTGCTGTCGTCGCTGCAGTATGAGGACGATCGCCTCGAAGGCCTCGATCTGGCAATTCTCATGGAGGTCATCGAACACATCGATCCAGCACGGCTCCCGGCGGTCGTCGACAACGTCTTCGGGACGATGCGGCCCCGCCGCATCGTCGTCACGACACCCAACAGCGAGTACAACGTGCGGTACCCGGCTCTGGTCGACGGCGGCTTTCGACACCCGGACCACCGTTTCGAGTGGACGCGCCGGGAATTCGAGACCTGGGCCGGTGCGGTGTGTGAATCCTACGGCTATGTCGTCGATTTCAGACCGGTGGGCGAGCACGACGACGCGATCGGGCCGCCGACGCAGATGGCTGTGTTTGCACAACTGTCGACGGGACGGGCAAACGCATGACCGAGCTCAGTATTCCGGAACTGTCCCTGGTCGTCCTGATCGGTACGACGGGTTCCGGCAAGTCGACCTTCGCGGCCGGCCACTTTCTTCCGACGGAAGTCGTGTCCAGTGACGACTGCCGAGCGATGGTCTCGGATGACCCCAATGAACAGGGCGCGACGTCGGATGCGTTCGATGTGCTCGAGTACATCGTCGGCAAGCGACTCGACCGCGGCCGGCTCACCGTCGTCGATGCCACCAATGTGCAGGCGTCCGCGCGTAAGTCGTTGTTGGCGCTGGCCAAGGAGCACGATGTCCTCCCGGTGGCGATCGTCCTCGACGTTCCGGTCGCACTGGCGCTGGAGCGCAACGCCGCTCGGCCGGATCGGGACTTCGGCGCGCACGTCGTGAAGCGTCAGCATGACCAGCTACGAAGGTCGCTACGCAGCCTCAAACGGGAAGGGTTCCGCACGATCCACGTCCTGGATTCTGTCGAAGCCGTTTCATCGGCGTCGATCGTGCGGACGCGTCTGTTCAACGACCGCCGAGACGAGCGCGGCCCGTTCGATGTGATCGGCGACGTACATGGTTGCCGCGACGAGCTCGTGGCGTTGCTCGAGCGATTGGGATATGCGGTCGTCCGCGACGACGAGGGACGCTGCGTGGACGCCGCGCACCGGGATGGCCGCCGAGCAGTCTTCGTCGGCGATCTCGTCGACCGCGGTCCGGACTCCGCGGGCGTGCTGCGCCTGGTGATGGGCATGGTGGCTGCCGGCAATGCGCTGTGTGTGTCGGGCAATCACGAGGCGAAACTCGTGCGTGCTCTTGGCCGTAAAGACGTCAAGCCCACACACGGCCTGCAGGAGACACTGGATCAGCTGGCCGCAGAGGACACTGAGTTCGTCGCCGAGGTGCGGCGATTCTGCGATGGTCTCGTCGCGCACTACGTACTCGACGACGGCAGGCTGGTGGTCGCGCACGCGGGATTGGCCGAGAAGTATCACGGCCGGGCGTCCGGGCGGGTGCGGGCGTTCGCACTATACGGCGACACGAGCGGCGAGACCGACGAGTTCGGTCTGCCGATCCGTTACCCGTGGGCGACTGAATATCGAGGCGCGGCAACAGTGTTGTATGGACATACTCCGGTGCCCGAGACCGAGTGGGTCAACAACACCATGTGCCTGGACACGGGATGTGTCTTCGGCGGCAGCCTCACGGCACTGCGCTACCCCGAGCGCGAGGTGGTGTCCGAACAGGCACGAGCGACGTATTACGAACCCGTCCGTCCGCTGGTCCCGCCGCCGCGCCGCCCCGAGGTGCTGACCCTGACCGACGTCCTCGGTCAGCGCGTGGTCGACACCCATCACATGGGTCGGGTGTCCTTGCGAGACGAGACCGCCGCCGGCGCCTTGGAGGTGATGAGCAGATTCGCGATTCCGCCGGCCGAGCTGCTCTACTTGCCGCCGACGATGTCGCCGGTGGACAGCTCGTCGCGCGATGGACTGCTGGAGCACCCGGATGAGGCGTTCGGATTCTACGCGAAGCACTCGATCGGCCGGGTGGTCTGCGAAGAGAAGCACATGGGGTCCCGTGGGATCGTCCGGGTGGCGCGCGACGGGTCCGGCTGCATCCATTCGCGGACCGGACGCGCCTTCTTCTCCGACGAACGGCAGACGGAACTGCTGTCGCGGATCGCCGATGCCGTGACCCGCGCCGGTGTGTGGACGGACCTCGACGCGACCTGGATACTCGTCGACGCTGAACTGCTGCCGTGGACTGCGAAGGCGGAGGCCATGATTCGCAGCCAGTACGCCCGGGTCGGCGCCGCGGCGACGCACGCACTGCCGGCGGCGGTCGACGTACTGGCGGTCGCAGCCGCGCGCGGAATCGATGTCGATGATCTGCTCACCAGGGTGCGGTCGCGCGCCGCCAACGCCGACCGCTTCGTCGACTCCTATCGTCACCACGTGCAACCGATCGACACTCCGTTGGGAATCCAGGTGGCGCCCTTCCAACTTCTCGCCACGGATGCCGCGACGTATGAGACCCGCGATCACGAGTGGCACCTCGGCATTGCGGATCGCCTGGTCGCCTCCGACCCGGAGTTGTTCCGGCCCACCCGACGCCTCGTCGTGGAGACAGCCGATGCATCGTCGCGCGCAGCAGGCGTCAGCTGGTGGGAGGACCTCACCGCGAGCGGCGGCGAGGGAATGGTCGTCAAGCCGCTCGACAATCTCGTCCGCGGACCGAAGGGCCTCGTCCAGCCGGGGCTCAAAGTCCGCGGTCGTGAGTATCTGCGAATCATCTACGGCCCCGACTACACCGAAGCGGCGACCCTCGCCCGGCTCAAGAACCGCAACCTCCGATTGAAACGGTCGATGGCGCTGCGCGAGTACGCCCTAGGGCTCGAGGCGCTGCGTCGAGCAGTGGCAGGAGAGCCGACGTGGCGCATTCACCAATGCGTGTTCGGCGTCCTCGCGATGGAGTCGGAGGCCGTGGACCCGCGGCTGTAACCGCTGCGGGTCAGAGCGGGCCGGTCGGGAGGTGCCGGCGGACGAGCTTGCCGGTGGGGTTGCGAGGCAGGTCTTCGACGAAGACGACGTCGCGGGGCACCTTGTACCGGGCGAGGTGCTTCTTGGCGTGCGCCTTGATGTCCTCAGGCGTGGGGTTCGCATGTTCGGCGGCGACGATGAAGGCGCGCAGACGTTTTCCGTATTCGTCGTCGTCGACGCCGATGACCGCCACGTCGTCGATGTCGGGATGCTCGCCGAGCAGGTTCTCCACCTCGAGCGGGTAGACGTTCTCGCCGCCGGAGACGATCATGTCGTCGTCGCGGCCGTCGATGTGGAGGAGCCCGTGCTCGTCGAACCGGGCCATGTCGCCGGTGGACATGTAACCGTCGATGATCTCCTTGTTGCGGCCGTCGGTGTACCCCTCGAACGGGGCGCCGTTGCGCACGAACAGCCTGCCGCGCACGTTGGTCCCGGAGATCCGGTTGCCCTTGTCGTCGAAGAGCGCGAGTCGGCTCGTGACCGGTGCGCGGCCCACCGTCCCCGGTGCCAGACGCAGCTCCTTCGGTTGCGCGACCGTGGCGATCGCGACCTCGGTGGAGCCGTAGAGGTTGTAGAGCACGTCACCGAACGTGTCCTGAATGGCTTCCGAAAGTGTCGGCGACAGAGCCGAACCCGCGAGCACGACGATCTTCAGCGACGACACGTCGTACTTGCCGATGACGTCGGGACCCAGGGCGACCATGCGGTGCAGCATGGTCGGGACGGCGACCAGCACCTCCGCCTTGTGCTCGGCGATCGCGGCGAGGGTCTTCTCCGCGTCGAACCGACGCATCACCACGGTCTTGTTGCCCAGCGCCGTCCCCACCCCCCACAATGCGAAACCGGTGGAGTGGAAGATCGGCGAGACGATCACCATGGCGCTGCGCTGCGGCAACGAGATCCGGTCCAGCAGAAGCGCACTGGCGAACGGTGACATCTTGGATCGCTGGGCGCCCTTGGGCAGTCCGGTCGTGCCGCTGGTGAGGATGACGAGTCCACCCCACGCGGCTGGTTCGGGCGGAGTCGACGTATCGCCGGTGGCTGCGATGTCGTCGAGGGTCTGGACGCCGTCGCCGACGGGGCGGTTGCCGTCGATCCAGGTGACGATGCGCAGGGTGTCGGCGGGGAGGGAGTCGGCGAGGTCGGTGAACTCCTCGTCGTAGAGCATCGCCACGATCTTCTCGCGTTCGGCGACCTCGGCGAACTGGGTCTTGCCGAAGCCGGTGTTCATCATGGCCAGGCGGAACCCGGCCTTGCCCGCGGCGCTCATGGTGGTGAGCAGACCCCGGTGGTCCCGCGCGATGACGCCGATGACCGATCCCGGCTTGATGCCGGACGCGAGCAGGTGGTTGGCGAGTGCGTTGGCGTGCGCATTGAGTTCACCGAAGGTGAGCTCGCCGTGCTCGTCGGCGACGGCTCCGGCCTCGGGATACTCGTCGGCACCGTGTGCCACAGCCGCCGCACACGGACCGATGATCTTGGCCCGCTTGACCGTGGTCAGCAGCTCCTTGGGTTTCGTCGGATCCACGAGACCCGATCGCCGCAGGACCTTGAACGCCCCAAAGGCATCCTGCGCCGATTCCACCACCGTGCCGACCGCACCGGTCACCGAGACCATGTCCACCCCACCTTCCGCGGCTGGGCCGCGTCGTCGCTCTCTTCCGGTTCGCTGCGCGCCCGACGCACCCTGGTCACCGTCGTCACCAGCCGTGCCACAGGTGCAGGATATGCCGACCATGCCGACCGATGTCCGTTTCACCCGAATCGGTTGTCACACTGATCAGTTCACCGCATTTCGCACTCAGGTCACCGTTCGCCGTCCCGATGGGGTCGACCGAACGGCGATCTCGTGGCGACAGGCTACCAAGTCTGACAACTCGCGTCATCAGATTGGAGCCCCACGTGCTCTCGGGTCAGTACGGCGGTGGGTCGATGCGGTCGAGTTCTTCGCGGGCTCGTTTGTTTCGGGCGCGTTCTTGTCGCCGGCGGGCCAGTTTGGCGTCCAGTCGGCTGTGTGTGCGCTCCGGGTTGTCGGAGGCGATGACCCGTGGTGTGGGTGGGGCTTGGGCGGCTTGCTCGAACCGGATCCGCCGAAGGTTCGGGAAGGTGTCTTCCAGCGTCTCGGCGTCGCCGGGCAGAGTGACCCCTTCGGGCGTTTCGTATTCGGTGACCAGGCGACCGTCGTCGTCGCGGTACTGCACATCAACCCAGTCCCCGTGGGTCTTGAAGAGGTGACTGGGGCGGCATTTGGTGTTGAGGTTCTCACTCGACGTCGCCCCACCCCGGGCGGGGTCGGTGTGGTCGTACTCGGTGACATGGTCGAGATCGCACGCGAATGCCGAACGGGTACAGCCGGGTTCGGTGCAATACCCGTCCCGCACCCGCACGAAATCAGCACACGACGCGGTGGGCCGATACCCGTTGCCGGGATGGGTCGCCGGATACACCACCGCCACACCCGCGGCGGTGACATCGGTCGAGTCGCCGAAGTGGGTTGCGGTGGAATGCTTCTCGCTGTCGGCTCGGGTGTCCTCGGCTGGTGCCGGGCGTTGGGCGGTCCGCCGCTGGTCATCGTCATTGGTGCTGGGGGCGACGTAGGTGGGTTGGGTGCGGGCGGGGGTGACCGGGGACAGCGTGGCGTCCGGGCGGGCGGCGAGGTCACGGACGTGTTCGTCGCTGATGATGCCGTGTTCGTCGAGGAACCCGACCCCGGGTGCCCCGGCCAGGGTCGCGGCATCGGTGACCACATGGATCACGATCTCGGCGCGGACCGCGTCGAGGACGCTTTGCGGGTCCGGGATGTCGGCAGTGCACGGCTGTTCATCGTCGCACTGGCAGTCGAAGCTGGTGCGGGTCAACAGCGCGAACATCGCATCGGATCGTCGAATCCCCTGGGTGCGGCCATCTCGCTTACAGACCGTGTCGGCGAGGATGGCGACGGCTTTGGCCGAGATCCGCACGTTTTCCGCCGACATGACGGCGGTGAGTTCGGCGGTGCCGTCGGGCAGTTCGTGGCTCCATACCCCACGTTGGTCCATGGCGTCTTTGCGGCGTTGGCGTACCGCGTCGGGGTCGTGGCGAAAGACGAGGCGGTCGACCATGTCGCGCAGGCGGGCCCGATCCCACACCCCTTTTCGGCGGCGCACCGTGTCGGCGATCTCGGCATCCAACGCGGGGGTGATCGGGTCGTCGGTGGGGATCAGTTCGGTGCGGGAGATGATGAGCCGGATCTGCCACTGCGACAGGACCCCGTCACGCAGGGTGTCGGCAACCTCGGGGAGCCGGTCGCGTAGTGCGATGGCCTCGTCGATGAGGGTTTCGGCGTGCCGGCGGGACACCCCGGCTTGGCGGGCGATGCGGGCCGCGCAGTCAGCATGGCCGTCCATGACGAACCCGGACGCGCTGGTGGTGATCAGGCGGTCGGTCATTGCTGCGATCGTCTGATACTGGTGCCAGGCGAGGTAGGACTCGCCGCGCCGGGTGGCGTCGAGGCCGGCCATCAACATGACCATGTCGGTCTCGGCCGCGTGGGCAGGATCGACCCCGGCGATGTACTCGCCCGGCAGATCGGTCCACGCCTTCACCACGCCCCCCGACGCCTGTCCACTCACCCGCTGCGACCAGGTGATCCGTTGAAAAACAATGTAAACCCGGCCACCGACAATTCCGGTTGAGTCTCCACAGGAGTGACATCGTTGTCGACGAAATGGGCTCTGGGCGTTGCGGTATGGTGCCGTCCGGGTTGGCGATGGCTGAGTTCGTCGGGTTGCCAGGTGGTTTCGACACGGCGACTCGCCTAGCGGCTCGTTGCCGGCTCAACCAGCGGGGGTGGGCGACTCGCCTAGCGGCTCGTTGCCGGCTCAACCGGCGGAGGTGTGCCAGCTCAACCAGCGCGGGGAGGGGCGCCTCGCTCCGCTCGGGGCCGGCTCGACCAGCGACGGATTTCGCGGCTGCGCGACGAGCGCTCCGCAGGTCAGCGACGACGAGTAGGTCGAACGCGCCGATCCGGAACCACTCCGCCGGCGCTCACACCGACGCCGCGCGGGCCCGTCCGAGCATGGCGCGGGCGACGGTGTCGACGTGCACGTCGTCGTCCTGGAACAACAACTGGTCGGTCTTGGCCCGCCGGAAGTGGTGATGCAGCGGGTGCTCCCACGTGAACCCGATCCCCCCGTGGATCTGGATGGCCTCCTCCGCGGCATACATGGCGGCTCGCGAGGCCAGCACCCGAGCCGACGCGGCCCGCTCGGCGAGATCCGCGTCGTCGAAGCGGTCGACGTCCGCGGCGTCGAGGACCGTCGCCTCGGCGAGCTCAGTGGCCACGAGCATGTCGACGAGGCGGTGCTTGAGCGCCTGGAACGATCCGATCGTGCGACCGAACTGCTGCCGCGTCTTCGCGTAGTCCAACGTCATCTCGAGGCACCGGCGGGCGATACCCACCTGCTCGGCAGCCAGGGCGATCATCAGCAGCGACCGCACCCGGCGCAGCCGCGCCTCGAGTTCCGGCCCCGACACCCGGGTCGCCTCGACACCGGTGAACTCGACAGTCGCGAACTCTCTTGTGAGATCCAGGCTTTCACGCTGGTGGCGGCCGACACCGGCAGAGCTGCCGTCGACGACGGCGAGTTCCACACCGGACGCGGTGTGCGCGACGACCACGAGCACGTCGGCCGACGCCGCGTCGAGGACGACGTCCTGCCGTCCGTTCAGGACGAGCGTTCCCTCATCGGTGACCTCCGCACCGATCGACGAGGAGACCACGGCGGGGCCGCAGACGAGTGCGGCGCGCCGCTCCCCGGACGCGATGGCCGGCAGGTGTGCCCGTCGCCCCTCGTCGTCGGCGGCATGGAGCAGGGTGAGGCCGGCCATGATCACCGACGAGAGGTACGGCGAGGAACCGAGACAGCGACCGTGGGCGGTCATCACGACCGACGCGTCCTTCACCCCGTACCCGGCCCCGCCCAGATCCTCCGGAAACGGGATCTCGGTCAGTCCGAGTTCCCGAATCGACGGCCAGACATCCTGCGCCGGAGCGTGTTCCGACCACGCATCGGTGAGGGCGGCCTGCAGATCGCGCTGCTCCACGGTGAGTTCGATGGGCATGTGTACTCCTAGCGGGGTTCGCGCGGCAGTCCGAGGCCGCGTTCGCCGATGATGTTCCGTTGGATCTCGTCCGAGCCGCCCGCGATGCGGTACCCGGGTGCGCCGAGCAGATGCTCCGACCATGCGAACGTGTCGGGCTCGCCGGTGTCGGCGACGATCCGGTCGCCGAGGAACGACGCCGCGGCGTCGCCGACGCGCTTCAGGTTCTGCGTCCACACGAGTTTGCCGATGGAGCCCTCGACACCCGGGACGGCACCGGCCCGTTCACGTTCGGCGTAGCGCACCACCATGAGGGCCGCCGCCCGTTCATAGATCGCGGCGTCGCCGAGCTGCTGGCGGGCCAACGGGTCGTCGGACAGTCCGAGACGGTCGGCCAGGCGGGCGAGGTCGACGCTGTTACCGCCGGCACTGACGATCCCGGCGCTGGAGTTCCGCTCGAAACCGAGTGTGGTGAGCGCGACCTTCCATCCGTCGCCCTCGGCACCGACCCGCAGGGAGTCCGGTAGTTCGACGTCGGAGAGGAAGACCTCGTTGAACGTCGACCCACCGGACATCTGCCGGATCGGCCGCACCTCCACGCCGGGCGTGTCCATCGGGACCATGAATGCGGTCATGCCCTTGTGTTTCGGCGCCGACCGGTCGGACCGGGCGATGAGCAGACCCCACTCGGAGAACTGCGCGCCGGAACTCCACACCTTCTGGCCGTTGATCCGCCAGGTGTCCCCACTCCGAACGGCTTTCGTCGACAAGCCGGCCAGGTCCGAACCCGCCCCGGGCTCGGAGAACAGTTGGCAGCACAGCTCGTCCGCGCGCAGGAAGGGGCGGACGAACCGCTTCCGCTGCTCGTCGGTCCCGAGTGCGTGCAGGGTCGGCGCCACCAGTTCGACTGTCACCAAAACGTTCTCGTGGCGTTCGGGGGCCTGGTATCCGCGTTCGAGGTTCACGTAAACGCGTTCGTGGCCCGCGGTGAGACCCGGTCCGCCCCACTCCGGGCCCCAGGTGATCGCGCCGAAGCCCGCGTCGACGCGTCGGGCCTGCCACGCTCGCGCCGCGTCGATCAACGCACGCTCCTCGTCGTGCGTCCGATTGTGGAAGATGGCGTAGGTCGGGTCGTGCTCCTGTGCAGCCCAGGCCGGCAGTTCGGCGTCGAGCCAGGCCCGCGCCTGTTCTTCGTAGTCATCGAGCGTGATCGCGCCCGGTGCGGTCGTCGTCATTCTCGTCGTTCCTGTCCTGCTCGGTCGTGCTGTCCTGCTGGATTTCTCACCGTTCGTGCGCCGCGGAGATGGTCACGGCCTGCATCTGCGGCGGTGTGGTCGTGCGGTCGCGGGTCCAGTCGCGGAGGGCGAACTTCTGGATCTTCCCGCTGGCCGTCTTCGGCAGGGAGTCGACGACGAACACGCTCTCCGGGACCTTCTGCATCGCGATTCCTCTCGCGGAGAGGAACTCTCGAACCTCTTCGAGGGTGAGGTCGACGGCGTCCCGGGTGACCACGAACGCGCACCCCCGCTCCCCGGTTCGGGCGTCCGGCCCGGCGACGACCGCGATCTCGGCGACCGCGGGATGCTCACTCAGTTCGTTCTCCACGTCGTGGGTGCTGATCTTCTCGCCGGACCGATTGATGATGTCCTTGATCCGGCCGACGATGTGGATTCCACCGTCGGCATCGAAGTAGGCGAGATCACCGCTGCGGAAGAACCCGTCGGCGGTGAAGGCCTCGTCGTTGAGCGATGCGTCGAGGTATCCGAGGAAGGTGTCGGGCCCGCGCCACAGCACCTCACCGACGACGCCGGTCGCAGCGATACCCCCGGCGCCGTCGGACACGATGACCTCGGTCGGGGCGAGCACGCGGCCATCGGTCCCGGTACGCAGGCGGGGTTCGTCGGAGCGATTGGCGGACGTCACCGACGGCCCCTCGGTGGCGCCGTACATCCGCGTCACGGTGCCCAGCACCTCGGTGGATCTGGTCACCAGCGAGTCCGGGATGTCGGCACCCCCGCAGATGATGTAGCGCACCGACGGTGTGCGTACGCCACGCGCGACGGCCGCGTCCAAGAGGCCACGTAGGAACGGGGTCGCGAAGATCATGAAGCTGGCGCGCTCCTCGAGCACCCTCGTCAGTGCGACCTCCGGGTCCCACGCGTCCTGGAGCACCACCGGCGCACCGAGGAGGAAGGGCAGGGTGAGGGCGCAGTTCACGCCCGTCACATGCGTCACCGGCGACGGGTTGAACACGACGTCGCGCTCGTTGAGTCCGAACGTGTCGATCATCGACATGTTCTCGAACACGAGGGTGTTGTGACTGTGCAACGCGCCCTTCGGATCCGCGGTGGTCCCCGATGTGTACAGCAGCAGGCACACGTCGTCGGGATCGGCGGGCGGCAGCGCGCGCACCGCCTCGATCATCTCCGGCGTCGCGGACGCGATCAGATCGGCGAGTCCGACGGTCTGGCCGTCGGTTGCCTGGCCGTCGGTCGTGACGACCAGGTCCAGTTCCGGAAGTCGTTGTCGGAGAGTTGCATACATCGCGACGTGATCGAATCCTCGGTGTGTTCCGGGAACGAAGGCGACCTTGGTGCCCGCCTGGCCGAGAATGAACCCGACCTCGCGTTCCCGGTAGATCGGCACGATCGGGTTGGCGACACCACGGACCCGATGGATCGCATGGAAGACGACGACCGCCTCGGCCGAGTTGGGGAGCTGGAACGACACCACGTCGCCCGGCTGCACACCGCGGTCGTGGAGCGCCGCGGCCAGGCGCAGGGATTGCTGTTCCACATCGGCGAAGGTCAGCCGCCGGTCGCCGTCGATGACCGCGACCGTGTCGGGATACAGCGCGGCGGCCCGCTCGAGGAAGTGGTCGACCGTCTGGTCGCGCCAATGCCCCGCCGCCCGGTAGCGCACGGCGAGATCGGGACGTGGAGAGTGCGTGGGACGCATGGTGATTCCTCCGGATGCTCTTGCCGATTGCTCGTGACGCGTTCTACAGTAACCCACGTCTCACTAAATATGTACATATTAGTGCTCCCCGAGTCCATTCCCAGAAAGAGACCTCATGGCATCCCAGGATCGACGGAGCCGGCGAGCGGTCGTCGCGGCCGGCATCGGAACGGTGGTCGAGTACTACGACCTGACGGTGTACGCGTACCTCGCGGTCGTGGTCAGCCCGCTGTTCTTCCCCAGCGATGACCCGACCGCCTCGTTGTTGTCCAGCCTCGCCGTCTTTGCGTCGGCATATCTGATGCGGCCGATCGGCGGCATCTTCTTCGGACGTCTCGGCGACCGCTTCGGCCGCAAACGAGCGCTCCTGGTGTCGGTGATCCTGATGGGTGTGGGCACCACGCTCATGGCCCTGCTGCCCACTTACGCCGCGGTCGGGGTCCTCGCGCCGATCCTGCTGGTCATCGCCCGGTTGCTCCAGGGCTTCTCGGCGGGCGGTGAGCTCGGCGGCGCGCTGACCTACGTCTACGAGATCGTCGGACCGAAGCGTCGCGGTCTGGGCGGATCGATCGTTGCACTGGGCTCGAACAGTGGCTTCGCCCTGGCTGCGATCGTCGTCGCGACCACCTCGGCACTGACCTCCGAGGCCCAGATGGACAGTTGGGGCTGGCGCATCCCGTTCGTCGCCGGCCTGCCGCTGCTGGTGCTCTGCCTGTGGCTGCGAACCCGCATCGAGGACTCGCCCGAGTTCACCAAGACCGCCGAACGGCGCGAACTGCCGAAGGCGCCGCTCCGAGAGCTGTTGCGCAGTCAGCCCGCCCAGGTCCTGCAGGTCCTCGGGTTGGGTATCGCTCAGAACGCGACCGGGTACATGGTGCTCACCTACATCGGCATCCACCTCGTCCGCGAGGGTGGATACAGTCAGACCGCGGTCACCTGGACCGCCGCCGGCGTGATCGTCTTCATCGCATCGTGTATGCCATTGGCTGGAATCCTGGTGGACCGCTTCGGAAGTCGGCCCGTCCTCATCGCCGGCCTGCTCACCGCCGCCACCCTCGCCTACCCCGCGATGGCTCTGATGACCGGGCACGGTCTGGCGGTGGCCGCCATCGCCTTCGCGGTGTTCGCATTGTGTACCCCGCTGATCCAGGTCGCCACCGCACCGCTGTTCCCGTCGTTGTTCGACACGAAGGTTCGCTTGACCGGCGTCGCGCTCGGCTTCAACCTCTCGACGGTCTTGGCCGGCGGGACCGCCGCCTACATCGCCACGTGGCTCATCGACCGCACCGGCAACTCGCTCTCCCCCGCCTACTTCCTCATCGGTTCGAGCGCGATCGGTCTGCTCACGCTGATGACGATCCGGCGGAAGCGCGGCGGACTCGGCGACGCCGGCGGCGCTGCCGACGACACCCCGGCCGTTCCCGCGCGTACCTGACCCGACCCGGCGTCATCCGGCGCCCGACAACCGAATCCGACGAAACGGACGCGGACCGCTCTGCACGGTGTGGTCCGCGTCCGTTTCGGCATACTGTTCGAGAACTCAGTTCCTCGAATCCCGGAGGTTCACGTGGCCAGTGGTCTCGTCGCCCTGCTCGATGACATCGTGACCCTCACCCGGGCGGCCGCCGCATCTCTCGACGACATCGGCGCGGCGGCCGGTAAGGCCAGCGTCAAGGCGGCGGGAGTCGTGGTCGACGACACCGCGGTCACACCTCGCTATGTCCACGGGTTCACGCCCGACCGCGAGTTGCCGATCGTGCGCAAGATCGCCCTGGGCTCGATCCGCAACAAGTTGCTGATCATCCTGCCGGTGGCGATGATTCTCAGCCAGTTCCTCCCACAGGCGCTTCCCTACCTGCTGATCGCCGGCGGCCTGTTCCTCTGCTTCGAGGGCGCCGAGAAGGTCTGGGAGGCGATCGGCGGCGGCCACCACGCCGAAGAGCAGACCGCTGGCCAAGCCGGTCCGGAGTTCGAGAAGACGATGGTCAGCGGCGCGATCCGCACCGACCTGATCCTGTCCGCCGAGATCATGGTCATCTCGTTGTCCTCCGTCGAGTCCGAACCGTTCTGGACCCGTCTCGCGGTCCTCGTGGTCGTCGCCTTCCTGATCACCGCGCTCGTCTACGGCGTCGTCGCCGTCATCGTGAAGATGGACGACGTCGGGCTGGCACTGGCGCAGCGCGAGTCGCCGACGGTGCAGAAGATCGGCCGCGGTCTGGTCCGCGCCATGCCCAAGATCATGTCGACGCTGACGGTCGTCGGTATCGCGGCCATGCTCTGGGTGGGCGGCCACATCCTGATCGTCAACGTCGGCGAGGCCGGCTTCCATTGGCCCGCCGATCGGCTCCACGACGTCGAGCACTGGTTCGAAGAGCTGGTCCACGGCGGCTTCGGCGCCGTGCTGTCCTGGACGGCCGGCACCGTGCTCTCCGCCGTCGTCGGCCTCGTGGTCGGTGCCATCATCGTGGCGATCCTGCACGTCATCCCGCGGCGCAAGAAGGACACCGCCGCCGCGCACTGACCCGAGGCCCGTCGACTGGGCGTCGATTCACGTCGACCGTGCACCCCGGGATCACGCGAGCAGTCGCCAGAGGCCGATGAGCCCGACGACGACGATCACCCCGCGAAGCGCGCGGGGGGAGAGGCGCCGCCCGTACCTGGCGCCGAGGAAACCGCCGATGAGCGAGCCGACGGCGATGGCCGCCGCGGCCCACCAATCGATCCGGTCGAACGCGACCAGCGTGTACGTGACGGCGGCGACGACGTTGACCACCAGGGACAGCAGGTTCTTAGCCGCGTTCAGCCGTTGCAGGTGGTCGGGGACGACCACCCCCAGGATGCCCATCAAGAGGATGCCCTGCGCGGCGGTGAAGTAGCCGCCGTAGACACCGACGGCGAATGTGCCGAGGGTCATCGCCGCGATCCGCAGGGGACCGAGGTGCGATGGCGTGAGGTCTCCGCCGGGGGACGTGCGAGTGCCCACCCATCTCTGGATGTAGGGCTGGGCGACGACGAGGATCAGCGCGGCGACGAGCAGAATCGGGACCACGGTCTCGAACACCGTCTCCGGCAGATGGAGCAGAAGCCAGCAGCCGGCGATCGCACCGGTGAACGACGCCGGAATCTGCCACCGGAGTCGCGGCCACTGGCCCTCGAGTTCACGCCGGTATCCCCACGTTCCGGACACCCCGCCGGCGACGAGGCCGATCGCGTTGGACATCGTCGCGGTGACCGGCGGGACGCCGAACGCGACCAGCGTCGGGAACGTGATGAGGGTTCCGCTGCCCACGAGGGCGTTGATCGCGCCCGCCCCGACGCCGGCGACGAGTACGACGACTAGTTCCCAGATGGTCACAGTCTCCGAGGGTGCCCTCCGAGATCTACAGCGGCTGCACCGGGGTGGTTTCGACAGGGCTCAACCAGCGGAGAACAGGGCTCAACCAGCGGAGAACCTCGCGTCGCGAGACGACGCCCAGTCGACGGGTCGATCAGTTGATCCGGTCTCCGGTGGACGGGTCGAAGAGGTGCACCGCACTGTCGGACTGGCGCAGGCGGATACCCTCACCGCGCTTGGCCGGGGCCCGGTCGGCAGACCGCGCGACCATCACCATCGGATCGCCGTCGAGGTTGCGGACCGAGTCGTCGGCGAGGTTGGCGTAGATGTAGGTCTCGCTACCGAGTTCCTCGAGGAGAGCGACGTCGGCGTTGAGTCCGGTGCCACTGTCGGACAACGCGAGGTGCTCCGGACGGATGCCCACGACCACGGACTCCAGACCGGAACGACGCAGCGCGGCCTGCGCTTCGGCGTCGATGTCCACGGCAGCACCTGACACGGTGATCACGCCGTCGACGACCGGCGCCACGAAGAGGTTCATCCCCGGCGAGCCGATGAACCCGGCGACGAATGCGTTGACCGGGCGGTCGTACAGTTCCGTCGGCGTGGAGAACTGCTGCAGCACCCCGTTTTTCAGGACAGCGACACGATCCCCCATCGTCATCGCCTCGACCTGGTCGTGGGTGACGTAGACGGTCGTGGTGCCCAGACGCCGCTGCAGGGCCGCGATCTGGGTACGGGTCTGGACGCGGAGTTTGGCGTCGAGGTTCGACAGCGGTTCGTCCATGCAGAAGACCTGCGGTTCGCGAACGATGGCTCGCCCCATGGCGACACGCTGCCGCTGGCCACCCGACAGCTTCGCCGGCTTGCGGTCGAGGAAGTCGGTCAGGTCGAGCAACCGCGCGGCCTCGGCGACCTTGCGCTTGCGCTCGTCGGCGGGCACGCCCCGCATCTTCAACGCGAAACCCATGTTCTCCCCGACGGTCTTGTTGGGGTACAGCGCGTAGTTCTGGAAGACCATCGCGATGTCGCGGTCCTTGGGCGCGACGCCGACCATGTTGTCGCCACCGATCCGGATCTGACCCGAGTCGATCTCTTCGAGCCCGGCGAGCATGCGCAGGGCGGTGGACTTGCCCGAGCCCGACGGTCCGACGAGGACCACGAACTCACCGTCGTCGATGTCCAGGTTCAGTGAGTCGACGGCGAGTTTGTCCGCGCCGGGGTAGACGCAGCAGGCCTTGTCGTAGGTGATGGAAGCCATGATGTTCTCCGGTTTCTACAAAGGTGTTGTGCGAGTGCGTGTCAGAGGGAGTGGATCACTTGATTGCGCCGAATGAGAGGCCGCGGACGAGCTTGTTCTGGGCGATCCAGCCGCAGATGACGACCGGCAGCGCGGCGAGCACGGATGCGGCGGACAGCTGCGCCCAGTACAGGCCCTGGCCGGACATGAAACCGGTCAGGAACACCGGCATCGTCTGCGCGTTGACCGCGGTCATGTTGACGGCGAAGAAGAACTCGTTCCACGAGAAGATCACGCAGATCAGTGCTGTCGCTGCGATTCCCGGCGAGATGAGCGGGAGGATGACTTCACGCACCGAGGTCCACAGACTGGCGCCGTCGATGCTGGCGGCCTCGAGGAGTTCGCCGGGGACCTCGAGGAAGAACGACCGCATCATCCACACCGCTATCGGTAGGTTCATCGCGGTGTAGAGGATGACCAGCGTCCAGATGTTGTCGAGCATCCCGATCTCGCCGACGATCACATAGAGCGGGATGATTGCGGCGACGATCGGCAGCATCTTGGTGCTGATGAAGAAGAACAGCGCATCCTTGGTCTTGCGTACCGGGCGCAGCGACAGCGCGAACGCAGCCGGCACGCCGAGCAACAGCACCAGGATCGTCGACACGATCGTCGCGAACAAGGAATTCAACAGGGGTGTGGCGATTCCCGCGTCGAAGACGTCGCGGAACTGCTGCAGCGTGGGCTCGAAGAAGAAGGTCGGCGGGTTCGTCGCGGCGTCGCTCTCCTGCTTGAACGCCGTCAGCACCATCCAGAGCACCGGGAAGAAGAACCCGATCGCGAGGATCCAGGTGACGGCGGTGAGGGCTGCCTGGCGCGGTTGTCGACGACGGCGGATCTCGGTGCCGGACTGCGCGTCTGCCTCCCCGGCCGGCGTGCGGTCGGAGCGAATGTCGGTGGTCATCAGGCCGGCTCCTCTGTTCCGGAGAATGATTTGAAGATCAGTCGCAGGGCGAGCGTGGCGACGACGATCGTGCCGATCACCGTCACGACACCCATCGCAGCGGCCTGGCCGATGTCGAAGCCGAGGAACGCGCGCTGGTAGATGTAGTACGACAGATTCGAACTGGAGACACCCGGACCACCGGAGGTCATCATGTACACCGCGTCGAAGGTGTTCACCAGGTAGATGGCCCCGAGCACCGCACCCAGTTCGATGAACCGGCGCAGATGCGGGAGTGTGAGTTCCCGGAAGAGCCGGAAGCTCGTGGCGCCGTCGACGCGTGCCGCTTCCTGGATGTCACGGGGCATCGATTGCAGGCCCGCGAGGATCAGCAGCATCATGAACGGCGTCCACTGCCAGACCAATTCGGCCATCACGCTCATCAGCGGGAACTCCGACAGCCAGTCGGTCTCGATACCGAACGGACTCAGCGCCCAGTTGACGAGTCCGTTGGTCGGCGAGAGCAAGCTCGTCTTCCACAGCAGCGCAGCCGCCACCGGGGTCACCAGGAACGGCGTGATGAGCAGTGTCCGAACCACGCCCCGGCCCAGAAACTTCCGGTCGAGCAGAAGGGCGAACATCAGACCGAGGAGCACCGAGATGAGCACCGTGCCGACGATCAGCAGGATCGTGTTGACCGTCACCCGCCAGAACTGACTGTCGCCGAAGACCGCGACATAGTTGTCGAGACCGACGAACGCACGCGAATCCGGACGTACCAGGTTCCATGACTGGGTGGAGTAGTACAGCGTGAACACGAACGGGATCTGCGTGACCACGATCAAGAAGATCAGGGCCGGCAGGAGCGGGCCGCGACGCCGCCAGCCCTCGGCGCGCGTGACGTGATCACGCGAGGACGTCAGCGGTGCCTTCGGGGTCGTGTCGGGTGGTGGAGTGGAGACTGCGGTGGCCATGATCACTGCTCCCTTTGGTAGGACTTGCCGACGACCTGGGCGTACTCCTGTGCCTGGGCGAGCGCGTCGTCGACACTGATCTGACCGGCGATGGCTGCCGAGATCTGTTGACTCACCCGGGTTCCGAGGTCTTGGAACTCCGGGATCGCGAGGAACTGGACGCCGGTGTAGGGCACCGGCTCGAGGGTCGGCTTCAACTGGTTCGCTGCGCGCATCGCGCTCAGTGTCTGCTCGGCGAACGGCGCGGCGAGTTCCTTGTAGGCCGGCAGTTCATACGTGGACAGGCGGCTGCCCGGTGGGACGTGACTGGGCCCCAGGGACTCCGAGACGTACTCGATGTAGCTCTTGCTGGTCATCCACCGGATGAACTTCCACGCCTCGTCCTGGTGCTCGCTGCTGGTGGGGATGCCGAGCGACCAGGTGTAGAGCCAGCCGTTGTCTCCCTTGGCCATACTGGGCGCCGGCAGGTAGCCGACGTCCCCGGCGATCGACGAGGTGTCCGGGCTCTCGAGCACCGACACCGCCGAGGTCGCGTCGTACCACATCGCGACCTGGCCCTGCGACAACAGGTTTCCGCACTCCTGGAAGCCCGACGACGCGGCACCGGCCTCGCCGTGGTTCCGGACGGTGTCGACGTAGAACTTCACCGCCGCGGCGACCTCCGGACTGTCGAGCTGCGCGTTCCAGTCCTCGTCGTACCAGCGGCCGCCGAAGGCGTTGATCACCGTGTTGAGTGGGGCGAGCACCTCACCCCAGCCGGGCTTGCCGCGCAAGCAGATGCCCGCGGTGCGCTCGTTGTCGAGCTTGGCCGCCGCCTCCGCGACCTGTGGCCACGTCGGTTGGGCCGGCAACGACACCCCCGCCTCGGCGAAGAGCTTCTTGTTGTACATCAGGAACGACGACTCGCCGTAGAAGGGCGCCGAGTACATCGAACCATCGTGAGACAGAGCCGTTTTCAGCGTCGGGATGAAGTCGTCGGCGTCGTACTCGGGATCCGCATCCATGTACGGGCTCAGATTCACGAGCCAGCCGTACTCGCCCCACATCGGGGTCTCGTAGTTGCTGATCATCACGACGTCGAACTCACCGCCGCTGGTGGCCACCGATGCGGTGATCTTGGCCCGCGCCTCGTTCTCGGAGAGGGTCACGAATCGCACCGTGACGCCGGGATTCTGCTCCTCGAACTGCGTGGACAGCTTGACCGCGTCCTGCATCTGCGAGTTGGAGACCATCGCGACGGTGATCTCGCGACCACCGCCGCCGGTGAGTGAACCGGCGCCGGAGCAGCCGGTCAGCACCAGCGTCACGGTCGCGATGATCGCACCCAGCGCCCATCGCACTCGGTGTCGGGAGAACATCATTGTTCGCCTTTCTCTTGCACCACAAGCCATTCGGCGGTGGCGAGGTCGGTGACGAGAATGGTGGCGTAGCCACCGCGCAGTGCACCGAGGATGGACTCGCGACGGTGTGTGCCACCGGACACGAGGATCGATGTCGGGCAGGCCCGGACCGCGTCGAGCGACACCGAGACGGTCCGATCGACGAGACTGGAGGGCACCGCGACGCCGTGCGCGTCGTAGAAGCGTCCGCCGATCTCTCCGACCGCGCCGAGTTCCAGGAGTTCGTCGAGGACGACGGCATCGATGAACGAGCCCTCGAACAATGTGGTCGACGTCGACACCGACCCGACGCCGAAGAGCATCACCTGCGCACCGCGCGCCGCCGAGAGCGCCTGCGACAGAATCGAATCACGGTTCACGGCGGTGACCGTCTCCGGGTCGACATAGAGCGGTGCGACCAGCCGCAGCGGACGGGCATGAAGACGTTCGGAGAACCGGGACAGTGCATGGTCGACGCCGGTGTGGTACTCCACCGAGGTCATCGAGCCGTCCATCTGCACGACCCGCTGACATGACGCCGATGCGGCCATGGCGTCGGCGACAGCCACCTGCTCCGGCCCCCAGGTAAATCCGAAGGTGTCGGTCGCCTGGATGCGGCGGGTGAGCACCGAGGCCCCGGCGCGGCCGAGCGCGGCGTTGCCGGTGGTGGTGCCGTCGGCCACCTCGTCGATGACGAGCACCTCGTCGAGACCGAGGGTCTCCTCCACCGCGCGCTCGAGATCGGTGTGGATCGAGGCCGAGAGGTGCGCCGGCGCAGCCACGGACACGCGGACGAGGCCTTGCGCCCGGGCTCGCGCCACCAGCCGACCGGCGGTCGGCCGCGAAACGCCCAGGCGTGATGCGATCTCGGCCTGGGTGAGCCCCTCGAGGTGGTACATCGTCGCGGCGCGGACGAGAAGACGCAGGTCCTGGCCGGAGTCGGGAGTTCCGCGCGAGGCCGCGCGGACTGTCGAGACGGACGGCTCGCCGTCGTCGCTCGTCGACTTCCGAGGTGCCATGGTCGCGTGCCCCGTCCCTGTCGTCGCCGTCGCCCGTTGAGCCAACGACGGTGAGCATCTGCTCACTGGCGGTCAATGTGCTCAATAAGCTAGCATCCGGGTGTGACCCACGCAACAACCGATCGCCCCATAGCGGACGTTCCCGACGCCATGCGCGCCGCCGTCCTGCATCCCGATCTCTCGGTGACCACCGAAAGTCGCAGGTCTCCGCACCCGGAGCCCGGTGACGTCACGGTGGCCGTACGCGCGGTGGGGGTCTGCGGGTCCGACACCCACTACTTCCGGCACGGACGGATCGGCGAGTACGTGGTCCGCGAACCGCTCGTCCTCGGTCACGAGGCGGCCGGGGTCGTCGTCGCCGTCGGGGAAGGGGTGGACCCGGGCCGGGTCGGCGAGCGGGTGTCCATCGAACCGCAGCGTCCCGACCCGACCACAGCGGAGAGCAGACGCGGTGACTACCACCTGTGCCCACACATGCGGTTCTACGCGACGCCTCCGGTGGACGGCGCCTTCGCCGAGTTCGTGACCATCGGAGCCGATTTCGCGCATCCCGTGCCACCCGAGGTCTCCGACGAGGCCGCCGCCTTGTTCGAGCCGCTCTCCGTGGGCATCGCCGCGATGCGCAAAGCCGAGGTGTCGGTGGGCGGCTCGGTCCTGATCGCCGGCGCGGGTCCGATCGGCCTGATGGTGGCGCAGGTCGCCCGGGCGTCCGGTCTCGCGCGCATCGTCGTCAGTGAGCCCGATGAGCAGCGACGTTCTCGCGCAATCGAATTCGGTGCCACCACGGTGATCGAGCCCGGAACCGGGAGCGAACCCGTCGATGCCTTCGTCGATGCCAGCGGTGTCGCGGGTGCGGTCCGGGATGGACTGGCCCGGGTGCGTCCCGGCGGGCGCGTCGTCCTCGTCGGGATGGGCGCCGACTCGATGGAACTGCCGGTGTCGCTCATTCAGAACCGCGAACTGGTGCTGACCGGGGTGTTCCGCTATGCCAACACCTGGCCGACGGCTCTCGCGCTGGTCCGGAGCGGCGCCGTCGACCTCGATGCGATGGTCACCGCCCGGTTCGGACTCGACCAACTCGCCGACGCGCTCGACTCCGATCGCACACCCGGCACCATCAAAGCTGTGGTCTACCCGTCTATTTCTAGATACCTGCCCGGGCCCGCCGATACCGCCCCGAACGAGACGGAAGGAACTCGTCGATGAGCACACCCCTGAACAACGAGACGATGTCGGGCCTCGCCGGCGTGGACGTCCCGACCTACGACCGTTCGGGCGTCACCCCCGGGATCGTGCACTTCGGTGTGGGCGCGTTCCACCGTGCACACCAGGCTATGTACCTCGACCATCTCCTCGCCACCGACGCGTCGGCGAGCGGGTGGGGCATCTGCGGGGTCGGCGTCCGTACGGCCGACGCCGCGATGCGCGACGCCCTGGGGCCGCAGGACGGACTGTTCACACTCACCCTCAAACACCCCGACGGCGCCGTCGAGACCTCGGTGATCGGATCGATCGTCGAATACCTCTACGCTCCAGACGATCCTGAGAAAGTAATCGAGCGGCTCAGCGACCCGGCGACACGCATCGTCTCGCTGACGGTGACCGAGGGCGGCTACAACTTCTCACCGTCGACCGGCGAGTTCGACGCCACGAACCCGGACATCGTCGCCGACCTCGAGGCCAGTGCGCCGCCGCGCACCGTCTTCGGACTGGTGACCGAGGCACTCGCGCGGCGCCGGGACCGCGGTGTCCCGTCGTTCACGGTCATGTCGTGCGACAACATCCAGGGCAACGGCCACATGGCACGATCGACCTTCCTCGCCTATGCGCAGCTACGCGATCCGGAACTGGCCGCGTGGATCGAGACCAACACCCGGTTCCCGAACTCGATGGTGGACCGCATCACCCCGGCCACACCGCCCGAGTTGGCCGCCGAGGTCGCCGATCGCACCGGTGTCGACGACAACTGGCCGGTGGTCGCCGAGCCCTTCACGCAGTGGGTGCTCGAGGACGAGTTCTCGATGGGACGCCCCGCACTGGAGCAGGTGGGAGTCCAGGTCGTCGACGACGTCACCCCGTACGAGCTCATGAAGTTGCGACTGCTCAACGCCGGTCACCAGGCGCTGTGCTACTTCGGATATCTGCTCGGGTACCGCTACGTCCACGACGCGTCGTCCGACCCGGACATCCGGAACCTGCTGCACCGCTACATGACCGAAGAAGGCGCAACCACCCTCCGTCCGCTTCCCGGCGTCGACGTCGAGGAGTACATCGACACCCTCCTCGAACGTTTCGCCAACCCGGCGATCGGTGACACCATCGCGCGACTGTGCCAGGACTCCTCCGACCGCATCCCGAAGTGGCTGGTCCCGGTGATCCGCGAGCGCCTCGAACAGGGCCGGCGAAGCGACCTCGCCGCTGCGGTCGTGGCGAGCTGGACCCGCTACGCCGAGGGCACCGACGAGGCAGGGGAACCGATCGACGTCGTCGACCCCCTTGCGGCCGAACTCGTTCCGCGAGCGCAACGGTCCCGCACCGACCCGCTGGCCTTCGTCGCCGACCCCGAGCTGTTCGGTACCCTCGCCCAGGATCCGCTGTTCACCACTCCGTATCTGTCGGCGCTGGAGTCGTTGCGCAGCAAGGGAACCCGCGCGACACTGATCGACCTGCTCGCATGACGACGCTGGTCGCCGGGATCGATTCGTCGACCCAGTCATGCAAGGTGGTCGTCTGTGACGCCGACACCGGGCAGGTGGTGCGCACCGGGCACGCTGCGCACCCCGCCGGTACCGAGGTACACCCGGATCACTGGTGGGACGCACTGTGCACTGCGGTCGCCGCCGCGGGCGGCTTCGACGACGTCTCCGCGGTGTCCGTGGCGGGCCAGCAGCACGGCATGGTCTGTCTGGACGGGAACGGCCGGGTGGTCCGGGAAGCATTGCTGTGGAACGACACCCGATCCGCACCGAGCGCTGCTGCTCTCGTCGACGAGTTCGGCGGATCCGAGCAGTGGGCACGCTCTGTCGGGGTGGTGCCGGTGGCTTCCATCACCGCGACCAAACTCCGCTGGCTGGCCGACCACGAGCCGGCGCACGCCGACGCCACGGCTGCGATCTGCCTTCCGCACGATTGGCTGACCTGGCGACTGCGCGACAGTCACGACCTCGCCGAGCTGACGACCGACCGCAGCGACGCCTCCGGCACCGGCTATTTCAGCGCGGCGACCGGCGAGTACCGAACCGATCTGCTCGAAGCCGCGTTCCGCGGCCGTCGACCACTTCTGCCCCGGGTCCTCGGCCCCGCGGAACGGGCCGGCGTCACGCCGACCGGCGTCGTCGTGGGCGCCGGCGCGGGCGACAACGCCGCAGCCGCACTGGGACTGCACGCCGGCCCCGGGGATGCCGTTGTCTCCCTGGGCACGTCGGGCGTGGTCAGCGCCGTCGGCGACGTGGCGCCGAATGATCCGTCGGGTCTGGTGGCCGGGTTCGCGGACGCGACCGGGCGTCACCTGCCACTGGTCTGCACCCTGAACGGCGCCCCGGTGCTGGCGTCGACCGCGTCGATGCTCGGCGTGGACCTGGCCGAGTTCGCGCCGTTGGCCATGTCGGCTGAGCCCGGCGCGGGTGGCGTCACGATGGTGCCCTACTTCGCCGGCGAGCGCTCGCCGAACCTCCCCGACGCGACCGGCACGCTGACGGGGCTGACCGCGGCCAACTTCACCCCGGCCGCGATCGCCCGCGCGGCCGTCGAAGGCCTGGTCTCGTCTCTGGTGTTCTGCCGCGAACGAATCGAACAGCAGGGCATCGACGTCGAGCGTGTGCTGCTCACCGGCGGTGGCGCGAAGTCGGCTGCGGTACGCCACATCGCACCGGGTCTGTTCGGCGGCGAGGTCGTCGTCCCCGCCGACGGCGAACACGTGGCGCTCGGTGCGGCGCGACAGGCCGCGTGGGCCCTGACCGGTGAACTGCCCGCGTGGGAGACATCGACCCAGACGCTCACCGGGACGCCCACGCCCGAGGTGTACGCGCACTACCGGGAGGCCTCGCTCATGGTGGAACGCGCGGCGGGGCGGTAGGACTGCGGCGGCCCGGATACGCCGAACGTCCGGCGACCGTGCGCGCTTGCCGGGACAATGACCCGGGGTCGGTACACAACCGAGGAGTGAGCGATGGTCGATTGGGACGGTGACCGGTACGCGGACGTGAGCGCCTTGCAGCGCATGGTCGCCGAGGAGTCGATCGGCGACCTCGAACTCGCCGGGACCGAACGCCTGCTGGACATCGGGTGCGGCGACGGCTTCATCACGATGCTGCTCGCCGACCGGCTGCCGTCGGGCTCGGTCGTCGGCGTCGATGCCTCGCGCCGGATGATCGAACGCGCGCTGCTCCGGGTCCCGGCGGACCTGTTGCGCGTCCAGTTCCACGTCGACGACGTGCTTGCCCTGCCCTTCGACGACGACTTCGACATCGCGGTGTCGTTCAACGCGCTGCACTGGGTGCACGACCAAGGGGCGGCGCTGCAAGGAATCGCGCGCAGTCTCGTCGACGGCGGTCGGGCGGTGCTGCAGATGGTGTGCGCCACCGAGAGACCGAGTATCGAAGACGTGGCGATGGAGGTCGCGGCGCAACCGGAGCGGAAGCGCTACTTCGACGGCTTCGACGCGCCCTACGTCCACGTGGAACCGTCGCGGTTCGGGCAACTCGCCACCGACGCCGGGTTCATCGTGGACGACCTGACGGTGAAGGATCTGAACTGGCAGTTCGATTCGGTCGACGACTTCCGGGCATGGTTCGCGGTCGGGGCGTCGGATTGGACGAGCCGCCTACCGGACAGCGCGGTCGACGATTTCGTCGATGCGGTCATCGATCGCTACACCGACGTCGTCGGCGAGCCCGCACTGTTCCGGTTCAGTCAGTTGCGCGCCTCGCTGTCGAAACGCGCTCGCCTCGAGAACCTTTCCTGACCTTCCGGGCACCCCCGTCCCCTGATCCGAGAGAACGACAGCCCCAATGGTCCTTGAGGTGCGAGGAGCGATAGCGCCGCCCCCCGCTCCCTAATCCGAAGAGTTAGGTGAGGTGGCTGCTCAGGCCGCTCCGTGGGGTGTGATGGTGACGTCGTATCCGAGTTTGTGTAGGTCGTAAATGGCGCGGTTCTTGGTGCGTTCGGGGTGGCGTTGCTGGTGGTAGTCGGGGCCGGGTTCGTCGTAGACGACGTTGTCGGTGAGCATGATCCAGACCACGGTGAGCAGGGTGTGCTCGAGGGCGACGATCGCTTTGGGTTTGCCGCGAGAGCGGACCAGGCGCCGGTACTTGGCGTTGAGGAACGTGCCTTTGTGGCTGGCGATCGACAACGCTGTAGCACCGAGAGCACCTTTGAGGTGACGGTTACCGGGGCGGGTTTTGACGTTCTTGACCCGGCCGGCGGATTGGTGCTGGCCGGGACAGACCCCCGCCCACGAGGCCAAATGGCCTGGGGTGGGGAACTGGGCCATCTGGCCGCCGGTCTCGGCGATGATCACATCGGCGGTGGTGGTGGAGATACCCGGGATCGTGCAGATCAGGTCGCGT